>LBXA01000001.1 GCA_000995125.1 Candidatus Moranbacteria bacterium GW2011_GWA2_39_41
CATGGAGATAGCCTTAATTGTTTAGCTATCTCCAAGATTAGATTTTAAATGATAAATCGACTAGGGCAATCATTAGATTTTGGATGAGTTACTGCGGGGCATTTGACAAAATGCCATTTTTTTGCTAGTATAGACAATCGACGATATATTAAGTAATTAAAAAAACCTATGAATGGAGAATTAATGCTTAAATTAGCCAAGAAGCACCTAGGAACGATAATTGTTATTGGTCTTTTGGTGGGTGTTTTGTCATCTTTTGGATTGATTGTTACACAGAAGAAATTTCGGGCCAATTCAGACGTGTTGGTGGTGCAAAATCAACAAGGTTTTTCTGATTATTATGCCTTGTCAAAATCAGCGGAATATCTAACGGGGGTTTTGGTGGAATCAATTTATAGCGAAAAGTTTTTGGAAGAATTGGAGGCAACCAAAATTGTCTCTGTGAGCTTCTTGCCACAAAACAAATTGGACAGATTGAAAGAATGGAGCAAGATCGTGAGAATCAGCAAAAATTCCAATGTGGGAATTTTGAACATTGAAGTTTTCGGTGATAATCAAAAGCAAGTGCTAGAAATTTCCAATGCTGTATTAGCTGTGCTGACTACCAGAAATAGTCTATTCCTGGGTCAAGGACAAAATGTAGAAATCAGAATTTTGAGCGGTCCAATCTTTGAAAAAAATCCCAGCCTAACAAATATTTTCCTAGCTGGTTTTGGTGGATTGATAATTGGAATTTTGTTGTCACTGTTGTGGATTTTTTATGAAATTGAATTTGGTGCTTACAAAAACATTTCACCCATCAGTAGTTTGCATAACAATTCATTACAAGGATTGACTCCGGAAGAACAGACGGAAAGAAATGCGATGGAGTATTGGAAAAATAGACAATAGCTAGTTCATATCCAGCAAATCAAACATAATAGTTTGCTGGTATGAGGAAGTTATGGGAGGTATTTTGACAACAGAATATCAAGATTAAAAAAACATAGAGGAGGTTTGTCATGAAGACAACCAAAAGTTTCGCAATTTTAGTTTTGTTGGTTGCATACCTCCTTGGAGGATGTGCTTCTAAAAAAATAAATATGGAGAATGGGCCAATCACGTCCGTCAGTGGAGACACCACTACCAATGTCCTGGTGCTTCCGCATCAATCGTTGGGAGTGCAGATCACTCCGGCTTTGGAAAAAGGCGAGGTGACAGTTTTGGAAGGACCGGTTTCAGATCAGAATATGTCTGAAATGTTTCCGGGGCGAATCCGCTGGAATGGCTTGGCTTTCACTGAAGATGGCAAAGAATTTTTTGTTCAGTTCGTGCACATAGGCATCTATCGAACTGGCGAGCTGATGTATGCCATCGTCGTTGAGGGAAAAAGGTCTGAGTTGACTCCAGACACGAAAGTGGTGGAGTTGAGTTCGGTCGGTGAGTTTGTTTTGAATCTGTCTGGTAATGTTTATCAGATTGATCAGGAAAAGCTCAAAGACAAGGCCTACCGATTTGAAATCGTGCGTCAGCACGGTTCTCGAATCGGGAATCGGAGAGAAATCTCTGGTTTTGTTGAGATGGTCAAGAAGTGGAATATCTATGACTTCGAAGTTGAAGGCAAGATATTTTCACCATACGGGGCTGAGGATATCAAGCGCATTAAGCGCATCAACCCCAGTTACACACCGTTGGAAAAAATGATTGCCAACGGTCATGCAACGATTTCCACGGATCCGATTTATACCGTAGCTAGCATTGCTCTTACAGTTTTCGAGGGGATGCATGCGCCGAGTATGGGTTGGGACTATGCCTCGCAGTTACCAAATCGCGGGGTGATGGGGGCGATTATCGCCTATGTGGGAAAACTTCGCATTGGACTCATTGCTGAGCTCAACGCGGAAATTAAAAAAAAACAAAGCGCGATGAGCGCAAGGAGGTAGGCTATGAAAATAGCAAAAGTATATCTAGTATTGCTGCTTGCTTGTCTCATCGCTGAAGTTTCAGTGGTGAGCGCAGGTGGGTTGTTCACAGTCATCAAGGAAGACGAAGCCTTCGTGGCTGATATCTTCAGAAAGCGGGCTTTGCGATCCGCAAAAGTGGTGACACCGGCAAGCGTGCCGACAGCTCAGACTCAAGTCAATGAGTCAACAAGAACGACAGCAATGCCAGTTGTGAATGTCACAGCTTCGCAGTCAGTTGCCAAGTCGGCGATGACTGCACCGCCTTCGGGGAATGAAAAGAAACTTGGACATTTCCATGAGGTGTCAGCGGTTGCTGGCTATACTCACGGCATAAATTCCGGAGTTAAGGGAATATGGGGCATGGCCGAGTATATTCGCTGGCAGGAACGCGAGTCCGGAAATTTCGGGCTGGGCGCCACTGCCAAGACCTGGTATGGTTCGGGGGACACCTGGCATAACGGCCGGGTGGAAATTGGACCAAACATTGACTGGTATCAGCAGGTGGGGCTCGACAACGCAGTGTTGTTGAAGCTTCGTCCTCTCTACCGTTTCGGTCAGACTGAGAATGGTTTCGCTCCGGGTGCATACTTGGAATTTGACCATATCATCGGTCGGAACGACACGCTCTTCGGAGCGTTGGATGTCAGCTATTTCCCAGGCGATACCTATCTGGGGCTTAGCCTAATGAATGAGCACCGGTTCAACCGTGATTGGAGACTCCAGTACGGAGTCAATTTCATGGAACAAATCGGTGAGAGTGAGTCAGTGTTCGGCTTCGGCCCAGCAGCGACTCTCAAATACCAGAATTGGAAGTTGGGCTTGTCCTACACTTTCCTGCCTGGTAGTCCGGTTTTCGGCATCTCGCTCGGATATGAATACAATTCATATCTGCGTCAATGGGACGCCGACAAGCGCGAGAAAAGCATGAAACAAGAGGTTGTCGGCCAAACAGTGTCAATGCCGGCGCCTCAAGCGGAAGTACAGTTGGCAAAATCAACAGGTGGCAATGCGTATGTCACGCTGCCGGCCACACAAAATACCGTTGGCGCAACAATCACGTTCGCCGACAACACCTTCGAAGAGGAGAAGAGAAGATGAAAAAGACAATGATAGTTTTGCTGGCAGGGGCGCTTGTGATGTTTGGTTTTTCGCAGGCAATGGCAGAAACTTTCCCCACCGCTGATAGTCACACTCTCGTGAGTGCTGACCAGGGCGGTGCCGTCACGGTGAAAGCCGTCGGCGAAAGCTCATGGGTTCTGGTGCAGTATTGCCAGGACAACATGCGGGCCGGCTGTGCCAATAACATCGTTATCAAGCCATCTGAGGATTCAGGTGGTACGATGAAATTCCAGCTGGATAATGAAGGTGTGGCCGATGGCCAAGTCGCCTTCAACTTCCGGAAGACTTCGCTCCCCGGAAATCCCTGGTTGGCCATTCCAGACTGTCGCGTAAAAACGACAGGTCTGGCTGGCATGGGCATGTCCTATCACACTCCAGATATTGCCGAGTCCGGTGGCGCACATTTCGTGTTCACCGGCACTCAGATCAAGATCTGGAGTCCGGTACCGTCGGGCGAGTGGTGTGATGAGCAACGGATCGCTCGCGCACCGATCGCTCAGGTAATTCCACGGGCATATGTCGTTCCACCAGTTGGGCCGAGAAGGACATCATCCACCAGGGATGGCTGCACCACTTGCGAGAAGAAGATCCTCGCGAAGGTGGAAGAGGTCAAGGAAGACACCACCGCAATCCGCGAATCTGTTGGGGATGTTAACCCAAAAGAGGTAGAGGGAGAGCGGACTCTGCAACAGAAATCTCGAATCATCTTGGCAAAAACCAAGAAGATTGAGAAGGCTGTTGGCGAGGATGCCAACAAAGGCGGCGTGCAGTTGTCACTGCACGACAAGATTGGGGTGCCAACAAACTCCAACGACACAGTGATGAGCAAACTCGATAAAATTGATGATGCCACATTCCTGGGGTTGTTAGCCGGAATAGCGTCAGTGATTTTGCTGGCACTAATTCTGGCTTGGCTGGTAGCACGGCGAAATCGGCCAACTGACGACCAGGCAACCCAGCCGCCAGCCGCTCCGCAAGGTGGTGGTCAAGTCTAAAATTTAATCCACGACAGTGATCGTGGCGCACTACAAGCCCCGACTTCTCATTGAGAACTCGGGGCTTGCTTTTTTTTCAGAAATGTGCTATACTTATATGTTCTGAGAATAGTATATTTTTGGGTGAAACCAGTGCTGTCATTCCCGTGAAAACGGGAATCCAGTGTAAAAACTTAATAATGCGTGACTGGATTCCCGTTTTCACGGGAATGACAGAAACTAAAGGATAAAAAAATGGCCGAAACAATGAAAAAACCGAATATTTCCAGTGAATCAATAGGCGCAATCTTTGTGGCGGTTTTTGTCGGGCTTTTTGTCTTGGCTAATCTTTGGATTGGTTTCAGTTGGCCATTGTTTGTTGTGGCGATGACGATTGGCTTTGCGATTTCAATGATTTATCCGCGTAGTGGTCTTTCAGCTATCATTATCTTGACGATGATCTTTGAAAGATTTTTCACTTTGCAAACATTTTTCATTGGCAAGGTAGAATACAAATTATATCCATTAGATATTTTGATGGCGGGAATTCTGCTGGGAATTGTTGGACAATATTTATTTGGCAGACGAATCAAATTTTCCAAAATCGATTGGACATTACTCATTTTTATGTTCTTGAATTTGATATATTTTATTTTCAGTATCATAATTCTCAAGACAGATGCTAGCTTGGCTTTTAGCACATTCAAGAATTATGCTTTTTATAGCTTGTTCTATTTCATCGTGCTATTTTTGATCCGCACCAAGCAGGACTTGCAAAGATTTTTCAATACATTTTTGATTGGTGGAATAGCGATTGTTATTTTTATAATCCTAGGCATATTCAATGGTGAAGGCTTGTGGAGTCAATATACGCCGCTTTCTACGGGTGGCGTCAGAATCTTGGCTTTTACACATGGTTTGTATATGGCGCTGGTATTGTTTCCCGTTATTTTATATTTAATATTTCAAAAAACTAAAAATAAGTTTTTATATATTCTGATTGCAATTTGGTCAATTGGAGTCATTGGATCCCTCATGCGCCATTTATGGATTGCGATGGTAGCCATATTTGTTGCACTCTACATTGCTCTGTCAGTTGAAAAAAGGATTGAATTGCGAAAAATCATAGCTCGCTTTAGTTCGTTGGTTGTTATTTTGGTGGCCGTGATTTTGTATGCGGTTGTGATGACTCCACAATCAAAACTGAGCCATTTCACGGGCGATGTATTGGGCGTTGTTTCCCAGCGCGCAGCTTCACTTAGTAGTGTGAGTGCGGATGAAAGTTTTGCTTGGAGAAGTTTGGTGTGGAATAGCGCTTACAAAAAATTCAAAGCCAATCCTGTTTTTGGGGTGGGCACAGGTGAAAAGGTTTATGTTGAAAATGGCGGCTATAGAGATTTTATTGAAATCAGAAATATCCACAATTCTTATCTTGCAATTCTTATTCAACTAGGGTTCATTAGTTTTGGAGTTTTTGCCTATTTTGTGTGGGGAGTTATCAAAGGTCTGATAAAATCAGGCGGGGATAATCAATTCAAATTTTATAAATTTTCAATTTTGTCAGTTGTGGGCATATATCTGATTTCGATTCCATTTCAGCCATATTTGGAGACCAATTTGCTGGCTATCTTCTTCTGGATGAGTTTGGGCTTGGCCAGGGTTTTGCCGGAAATTAATCTTAATAAATAATATGAAAATTCTCGAGATAAACAAATTTAATTATGTGCAAGGCGGTTCTGATCGGCACTTCCAAGATTTGACGCGACTTTTGAAAGTCAGGGGCAATGAAGTGGCAGTTTTTTCTATGGACAGTTCACAGAATGAATTTTCACCTTGGAAAAAATATTTCGTGAGTTATGTTGGCTTTGGAAAAGCTGATTCACTTTGGCAAAAAATCAAAGGGATAGGGCGAATGTTCTATTCGTTTGAGGCCAAACGCAACATGCGAAAATTGTTAGCTGACTTTCAACCAGATATCGCGCATATCCACAATATCTATCATCAAATTTCACCTTCAATTCTGTCTGAAATAAAGAAGCGAAAAATTCCAATTGTGATGACCGTGCATGATTATAAATTGATTTGTCCAAATTATCTTTTGCAATGCAATGGGCAAAGCTGGGAAAACCTAGACAAGAACAAATATTTGAATTTCATCAAACAAAAATGTTTCAAGCAATCATATTTGAAAAGTTTGTTGGTGGTTTTGGAATTCAGCTGGCATAAGTTTCTGAATATTTATGATAAAAACATTGATCTATACTTGGCGCCCAGTGAATTTACAAAAAACAAACTGATTGCCAATGGCATTGATGGAAACAAAATTAGGGTATTGCCGCATTTTGTGACGGAAGAAAACCACAATGAAATTGCTAAACTAGCAAATGTGGAGAAGTATGTTATATATTTTGGACAAATTTCAACAGAGAAGGGCGTGGATAAATTAATTGCAATGTTTAAAAATTTTCCAGAAATAAAATTATATCTCGCTGGATCTGTTTATGAGAATTTTATTATTCCCGAGCTAGACAATGTTAAGTACGTAGGATTTTTAGAGCAACAAGAATTGACGCGATATATAAAAAATTCATTGTTTGTTATTTCGCCATCAAGATTGCCGGAGACATTCGGCCTAGTAGCGCTGGAAGCTATCAAAAATGGCAAACCTTTTGTTGGATTTGATGCTGGTGCGTATGGTGAAATTGTTGAAAACAATCGCAGTGGTTATATTTGTAAAAATGAAGAAGAGATGATGGAAGGAATCAAGCAATTGGCAGCTGATGACGGTCTGCGCATTCTGTTTTCGCGACGAGCGTTGGAACGAGCCAAGAACTTTGACAGTAAGCAATATTATGAGAGAATAATGGGAATCTTCCATGAACTTGTAGTGGGTAAATAGGGTCATTGACTTAAATTCAGATTAGTGCTATAATTACCAGTCATGAAATATTGATTTAAATTAGGGTAGAATTATATGAAAATTGCTTTTATAGGCCAAAAAGGAATACCGATGCGCTCTGGCGGTGTGGAAAACCGAGTAGAAGAGCTTTCAGTTCGTCTTGCAAAGAAGCACGAGGTTTTTGTATATGTTAGAAATAATTATACGGATAAAAACTTGCATGAATATAAGGGAGTGAAGTTGATTCATCTGCCCAGCATCAGCACGAAAAATCTGGACGCAATCAGCCATACTTTTTTGGCGACTATGCACGCGCTTTTTCAGAATTATGATATTATCAACTATCAGGCGCCTGGTCCATCGACACTTGCTTGGATAATCCGATTGTTCAAACGCAAGACTGCCGTAGTCGGAACTTTCAATTCCATCGATTGTATGCATAAAAAGTGGGGTTGGTTTGCGCGAAAATATTTGCAATTTGGTGAATATGCCGTTTCGAAGTTCCCCAACAAAACCATAGCCGTCACTCCAATCATCAAGGAGTATATGAAAGAAAAGTTTGCCGCTGAAGGCACAGTAGTTTTGAATGGCGCTGGCGTAGAATATACTGAGGCGGATAATCTTTTGGCTGAGTGGGGATTGCAAAAGAAAAAATATTTTATCTATGTTGGTCGTTTGGTGCGTCACAAAGGCGTGCACTATTTGATTGAAGCATTTCAGAAATTGATTGTGGAGAAAAAAATTCCAGCTGATATGAAATTAGCCATTGTGGGCGATAGCGCGTATACAGATGAATATGTTGCCAGTTTGAAAGCTATGAGCGCGGGCTGGGACAATATAATTTTTACAGGTACTCAATTTGGAGAAAAATTGAAACAACTTTTTTCACATGCCTATTTATTTGTGCAACCATCTGAAGCTGAAGGTCTATCCATGGCGCTACTTGATGCAATGGGTTGCGGTCTAGCTCCGCTGGTTAGTGATATCAAAGAAAATCTTGATCCAACTGCGGATTGTGGCTTTGCATTTAAAAATATGGATGTGATTGATTTGGCTGACAAGATGCAATATTTAGTTGAAAATCCACAAATGGTTGAAGCTAGGGCTCTTTTGGCGAAGAAGAATATGAATGAGAAATACAATTGGGATAAGAGTGCCGAAGAAACAGAGGCTGTATACCAAGAGGCTATAAACTCAAAACTAAATATAGCTTAATGAAATTTTATGAAGAATATGTTAAAGAGTAAATTGTTTTGGATATTTTCCGCGCTATTTGCAATAGGTATTTTTTTGGTCGCAATAAATTCCAATCGAACATATCAATCCAGTATGGATGTTTTGTTTTTACCGAAAAACGAAATAACTACGCGTAACATCGCTCAGGTTATTGCTAACGCGAAACAAATTCCAAAGTCTCTGTCTTTCTATGATAAGTTGCTTGAAAATAATGCGGATATTGAAGATGGGGCAGCTGAATTGCCAGATGCTAAAAGAAAAGATTTTTGGAATTCTGAAATTGGAGTTGAACAAATCGGAAAAAGCGGAGCAGTTCGCGTAACAATTTTTGGTGCGGACCAGATGCAGACAGAGATAACTAGTCGTGAAACAGCAGTAGGCCTGATAACAGTCATGAGCAGATATTATGATATCAAAGTAGATTTGGATATGCGCATTATTGATGGACCAATTACCAAAGAAATCGTGAGATTGAATATGCTCATGTGGATTTTTTTGAGTTTGTGTTTGGGTGTTATTTTTGGCTACATAGTTAGTTTTCTGACTAATTTGATTGTAGAAAAAGTTGCAAGCATAGCGACTAATCCCAAAATTGAACTTGAAGAAAAGTCATCTATGTTTGCCAATTTTTCATTTCCAAAAATGGAACTTAGCAGAAGAGAAGAATTGCCAGCGGAGATTGAAGGTGTTTTTGATTTCAATATTGAAAAAGAAAAGGAGATTGTGAGTTCAATTCAAGAAGTGCCCGCTGTTTCTTTTGAAAAAAAAGCAGCCGCGCCGGCTAATTTGCCAATTGCGGAGGAAGAAGATGGGGCATTTGAGGCACCAGATAAAAATGAAATCGCAGAGCCAATTGTCGCGGAAGAAGTTGCAATTGCTGATGTCGCTCCAATTGATGTGACACGTGAAGCGACTCCGGAGGAAGTTAAGGATAGATTGAACAAGCTTTTGAGCGGAGGGATTTTTAAATAATTTTTCGACACCGAAAATATTATGAAACAATATACTACTAAATTTTGGATTAAATTTTGGACGATTTCAACTATTTTGTTGGTAGCGTTTTATTTTGTCCTGCAACTTAGAAATGCTGGTTTGAGTGAAGTGGTGGATTATTTGCCGATTAGTCAAGAAAACAAAACTATCGCGACTTTGGCAGAATATTTTTATAAAAGCGATGATATCGAGAGGACTTTCTTGATTCTTTTTCAGAATAATATGGAAATTCGTCCAGGGGGTGGATATATTGGATCCTTTGGTATTTTGAAGGTGAAAAATGGTGAGATAACTTTGTTGCAAACGCATGATCTTTCAAATTTTGACGGCAGGATTCCTGACACAGTGGAACCGCCATATCCAATGAAAGAAACCTTGCACATACCTTCATGGAAAATGCGCGATTCAAATTTTTCGCCTGATTTTACGGTGAATGCCAAGAAAGCTGAAGAATTTTACTATATGGGACAAGGTGGAGAAAAATTTGAGGGTGTAATTGGCATCACGACAAATGTTTTGACTTCACTTTTGAAAGTCACTGGTCCAATTCAGGTTGAAGGCTACGCTGGAACTTTGGCGGATGAAAATGCGATTTTGGAATTGGAATATCAAGTTGAGAAAGCCTATGTTGATCAAGGTATCCCATTGGGTGAGCGAAAGTCAATTATGAATAAAATTGCGCAGGAAATAATCAAACAAGTTTTTGCCTTGAGTGCTGTAAAAAAAATGGATTTATATGACGTGATGACTGAAGATTTGAATCGAAAAGATATTCAAATATATTTTAAGGATCCAGCGTTGGCGGAAATTGTAAAAAAAGCCAATTGGGATGGTAGGGTTGATGCAGGATGGAAACAAGATTATTTGATGACAGTGGATGCTAATTTAGGCGCTTGGAAAAGTGACTATTATGTAAAAAGGTCAATTGATTATATAATTGATTTAGCGCAAGATGTCCCTGTTGCAACTTTGCGCATAAACTACAATCACACGGCTACCAAAAAAGACTTCATGACAAAGGATTATCTTTCCTATCTGCGTGTCTATGTTCCGCAGGAAGCTTGGATGACTAAAGCATATAATTTTGATAATGCAAAATTTGGAACTGAATTTGGTAAGAAATATTTTGGATCAATTGTGAAAGTTTCACTGGGACAATCCAAGACCGTGGAAATAAATTACACGTTGCCCGAAAAACTTGCCGATAATTATAATTTGAAAATTCAAAAGCAAGCTGGTATCAATGATGAGCCAGTAGCAATTCATCTAATCGATCGCAATGGAGTCAAAACTGACTATGAAGCGGTTTTGAATAGTGATTTCATTTTGAATAAGTAGACCTGTTGCATAATAACTTACTACTATAATTTCCATATTTTGGTCAAATTTCCCAAAAATTTTCTTGGCTTAGCTAAGGCTAAACCGCAAAAATTGTTTGAAAAATTATGCCACAAAATCTGAAAATTTCGTTACGCAACTTATTATGCAACAGGTCTAATAACTTTATGTGCGGAATAGCTGGAAAAATATATTTTTCTGCGGGAGAAGTTTCTTCTGAGGCTATTTCCGCTATGAATAACACACTAATTCATCGTGGTCCGGATGACGACGGTGTTTATATTTCGGCGGATAAAAAAGTTGGCTTGGGACATCGACGTCTTTCTATCATTGATCTTTCATCTCTTGGACATCAACCAATGAGTTATCAGGATCGCTATCAAATTGTTTTCAATGGAGAGATTTATAATTTTCAAGAAAAGCGCGTAATGTTGGAAGGGCTAGGTTATGTTTTCAAATCAAAAACGGATACGGAAGTCTTAATGGCCTTGTATGACAAATTTAGAAAAAAATGTGTTGATCATTTGCGCGGGATGTTTGCATTTGCAATTTATGATGAAAAAAATAGGACACTTTTTTGCGCGCGTGATCGAGTAGGTAAAAAGCCCTTTAAATATTATACCGACAATTCAGTTTTTATTTTCGCTTCTGAACTCAAAGCCATTTTGACGCAAGCGGAGTATAGAAAGGAAATCGACCCAGTAGCTATTCATCATTATTTAACTTTGGGTTATTGTCCAGCACCGTTGACTGGTTTTAAGGATATGCAAAAGCTTGAGCCGGCGCATCATCTTTTCATTGATTTGAAAACAGGAAAAATTGAAAAAGAAAGATATTGGAAGCTGGATTTTGCTAAAAAAATAAATCTCACCGAGACGCAATGGCAGGAAAGGATTTTGGACAAGCTGCGCGAATCAATTGAATCGCGCATGATTGCAGATGTGCCGCTGGGAGTGTTGCTTTCGGGTGGTATAGATTCAAGTGCGATTGTAGCTTTGATGCGTGAGGGAAAAAATCGAACCATAAAAACTTTTTCTGTGGGTTTTGAAGAAAGGCAATTTAATGAACTTGAATCAGCACAACTTGTGGCACAGAAATTTTCTACCCAGCACACAGAAATGATTGTGCGACCAAATGTTATTGATGCATTACCAAATTTATTGTATCAAGCAGAAGAACCTTTTGCTGATCCGAGTATTTTACCGACTTATTATATAAATAAAGTTGCCAAGGAGCAGGTGACTGTTGTTTTGAATGGTGATGGTGGAGACGAAAATTTTGCTGGTTATCGCCGTTATAGTTTGCACAAATTTTCTCTGTTGTTTGAAGAATTCAAATGGATAAATAATTGGTTTTGCTTGCCGATAGCTAAATTTCTAGCTAGCAAGTTTCAGAGTGATTTTTTGCAAAGAGCTTATTTATTTTCAAAAAGTCTGCAAGAAAAATATGACTATCGTTATGCTAACTATACTTGTAAATTGAGTATGAAGATGAAGGACTCTTTGTATCAAGACGGATTTGCTGAAAAAATTTCTGGATTGGATTCAAATTCTTTGATTGCAGAAAAATTCAAAGAAGCCAATGTGAAAGATAAACTTGATCAAGCACTGTATGCTGATTTTTCAACCTACTTGCCGGATGACTTGCTGGTGAAGGCTGACACGGCGAGTATGGCAGTCTCAATTGAAGGTCGATCACCATTTTTGGATCATGAATTTTTGGAATTGAGTGCAATGATGCCTTTTTCTTTGAAAGTGAAGGGCTTGTTTTTTCGAAAATATATCCTGAAAAAAGCTTTTGAGCATATTTTGCCAAAAGAAATTATTGAACAAAAGAAAAAAGGCTTTGGAATTCCAGTGGCTAAATGGTTACGAGGAGATTTGCGAGAATATGTTCAAAGCATTTTGTTGTCAGAGAAAGCGGCTGCTCGTGGATTTTTCAAAAAAGAAGTAGTTGAAAAAATGCTAACCGATCACATGGAAAGTCGACATGATTATTCACGCCAAATCTGGACTCTGCTGTGCTTGGAATTGTGGTGTTTAGAGTACTTTGAATAGTAGAAAAATAGACTTTTATGTAAAAACCGCTCTCGGGCGGTTTTTTGTCAAAAAAGTTGATTTGAGGTAAAATAGGGAAGTAGTGAATTAAGCAAAAAAAAGCCTAGAATATATATGGAAATCATAGAAACAACGCTCAAGGGTGCTTATATAATCAAGCCCAAAGTCTTTCAGGATGAACGAGGGTTTTTCATGGAGACCTATTCTGAAAAGGATTTCAAAGCGGCGGGAATTGACGCTAATTTTGTGCAGGACAATCATGCGATGTCAGTCACCAAGGGAGTACTTCGTGGCTTGCATTTTCAATTGCCGGGGCACACGCAAGCCAAGTTGGTGCGGGTGACCAAGGGCGCGGTTTATGATGTGATAGTTGACCTGCGCAAAGATTCGCAGACCTATGGCAAGTGGGAAGCTTTTGAATTGACGGCCAAAAACTTCTGGATGTTGTTTGTGCCACGAGGGTTCGCGCACGGCTATTGTACTTTAGAAGACTATACTGAATTTCAATATAAATGTGATGATTTCTACGCCCCAACTCAAGACAGTGGGATTGCCTGGAATGATCCAGATTTGAAAATCTATTGGCCAATTGAAGAGCCGATTTTGTCAGAGAAAGATCAGAAGCAACAATTTTTTAGAGATTTTAATTCACCGTTTTAAAAATAGCCAAGATACAAAAAACAATAACCAAACAAATTACAAGGTACAATATCCAAATTTCCAAATCGATTGATTGTTTGACGGTTTGTTTATTGAATATTTTTTGATATTTGTATCTTGTTTCTTGTATCTTTAACAAAATTTTATGAAACTATTAATAACTGGTGGTGCAGGTTTTATCGGGAGCAATTTTGTCCATTATATTTTGAAAAAATATCCGGATTATCAAGTGGTCAATTTGGATCTTTTGACTTATGCGGGGAATTTGGAAAATTTGAAAGAGATTGAAAATAATCCAAATTATAAATTCGTGAAAGGGGATATCGCTGATGCAAAGTTGATGAATGAATTGATTGCTGATTGTGACGTGATTGTGCATTTTGCGGCTGAGTCGCATGTGGATCGCTCAATTTTGGCTTCAGAAGAATTCATTCGTACCAATGTGATTGGTACGCATACACTTTTGGAGGCAGCCAGAAATAATGGCAACAAACGATTTCATCATGTTTCCACCGACGAGGTCTTTGGTTCGCTAGGGGCGACTGACCCCGCCTTCAATGAAGCCACGCCTTATGATCCACGCAGTCCATATTCAGCATCAAAAGCTTCTTCAGATCATTTGGTACGCGCCTATTTCCATACGTATGGTTTGCCAATTACTATTTCCAATTGCTCAAATAATTATGGACCATATCATTTCCCAGAAAAACTTTTCCCACTTTTCATCACCAATCTGATTGAAGACAAAAAAGTTCCTTTGTATGGCGATGGGATGAATGTGCGTGACTGGCTCTATGTGGAAGATCATTGTAGCGCCATTGATGCCATCATTCACAAGGGTCGAATCGGTGAGACTTATTGTGTGGGCGGCAACGCGGAAAAAACCAACAAGGAAATCACCTACAAAATCTTGGAATTGATGGGCAAAGATGAATCTTCGATTGAATTTGTGAAAGATCGCCCTGGACACGACAAACGCTATGCCATTGATTTTTCCAAAATCAAAAACGAATTAGGTTGGGAGCCGAGCGTGAACTTTGAAGAAGGTTTGCAAAAAACAATTGAGTGGTACAAAAACAATGAGGCATGGTGGAAAGACATTAAGAGTGGCGAGTATGCCAATTATTACGAGAAGCAATATAACAATCGATAAAAACACTCCAGTAATCCAGTTTACGGGAGTAAAAAATATTATGATAAAAAATATAAAAAATAAGGTTGAAAAAATTGAAGTTTTTGGTAAGAAAAAAGTTTTGATAATTGGTGCTAATGGCATGTTGGGTCAGGAACTGGTCAACGTTTTCAAGAAAGATTCTGACTATGAAGTGGTGGCTTGGGATCGCGGTGACATCGACATCACTTCAGAAAAACAAGTTGAATCTAAGGTGACAAAATTGAAGCCGGCCATCATCATCAACGCCACGGGCTATAATGCCGTGGACAAATGCGAAGAAGACAAAAAAGAATATGAGATGGCCAAAAAATTGAACGGTAAAGCGCCAGGCTATTTGGCGAAAGTGGCGAAAAAATTGAAAGCTGTTTTTGTGAATTATTCTTCTGATTATGTTTTTGATGGACAACCGGAAATTCCCGAGCCAGAGGGTTGTTCCCATCGTTGCTCAGCTTGCAGTTTGCATGAAAATTTTGTGCCCCAAATTGGTTTTGATGAAGAGGCCAAAACTCATCCAATTTCCAATTATGGCAAATCAAAAGTGTTGGGTGAAAAAGAAGTGATGAAAAATACTAAAGCATATTACATCATTCGACCATCTAAAATTTTTGGCGAACCTGCCAAAGCGGAAAATGCCAAGCGCAGTTTCTTTGATGTGATGTTGGAGGTGGGTAAGAAAAATAAAGAAGTTTACCCAGTTAAATCCAGCTCCGCTGGTCGGCCTAAAGCCGAATTTAACGGGGTTAAGGCAGTGGATGAAGAAACAAGTTGTTTTACCTATGCGCCGGATTTGGCCAAAAAAACCAAAGAAATCATTGAGGCGGAAAAGCCATTTGGCATCTATCACGTTGTGAATGGCGACCCTTGCACTTGGTACGAAGCTGTTCTAGAATTATATAAACAGGCTAAGTTGAAAACAAAAGTTATTCCAGTTTTGGGTTCAGAATTTCCGCGCCCAGCCAAACGACCGCACTATTCAGTTTTGCTCAACACGAAATTGAATCCGATGCGGAGTTATAAGGATGCGCTAAAAGAGTATTTAAAAAGTTCAAAATAAATTATATGATCTAATTTTTATTAAATTACTTTGAAGCTTTTCTGAAGGTTTACTCCTTGAGAATTTTAAAAAAATAATAATTGAAAGTATAATTTTATGAAAAAACTACAGAAACAGGATCCGAAAATTTATAATGCAATCAAAAATGAAATAAAAAGACAAGAGGAAGGCTTAGAGCTTATTCCTTCAGAAATTGCTGCATCAATTCCAGTGATGGAAGCATTGGGATCTGTTTTGACTAATAAATATAGCGAGGGTTATCCATATAAAAGATATTATGGAGGACAAGAAAATACGGATATTGTGGAAAGTATTGCGATTGAAAGAGCAAGAAAATTATTTGGCGTTCCGCATGTCAATGTACAACCATATTCCGGAAGCCCAGCTAATTTGGCGGTCTATGTTGCTGTCTGTAAACCAGGGGATACTGTGATGGGATTGAATCTTTTGGATGGCGGTCATTTAACTCATGGCTGGAAAGCCAGTGCAACTAGTATGTTTTATAATACAATCCCATATCATGTAAAACCCGATGGCTATCTTGATTTGGAAGAAATTGAAAGACTGGCTTTGAAACACAAGCCAAAATTGATTTGGGTTGGCGCCACAGCATATGCTAGGGAATTTCCTTTTGAAAAAATGGCTAAAATAGCTGACAAAGTTGGTGCTTATCTGGCCGCAGACATTGCTCATGTCGCTGGATTAGTGATAGCCGGAGTACATAAGAGTCCTGCAAAATATGCGCATATTATTACAACAACGACTCACAAAACACTTCGCGGACCAAGAGGCGGAATGATAATGGTTACTGCTAAGGGATTGAAAAAAGATCCAGAATTGGCGCAAAAAATTGATCGTGCCATTTTTCCTAATCTTCAAGGCGGTCCGCATAATCACCAGACAGCCGCAATCGCAGTAGCCTTGGGTGAGGCGATGAAACCTTCGTTTAAAAAATATGGACAGCAAGTTGTTAAAAATGCCAAAGCTTTAGCTACTGAGTTAATGAAATTGGGAATAAAATTAGTAAGTAATGGTACAGATAATCATTTAATGCTTATTGATTGTGGTAAGGGTAGGGGGGTGCTTTTGCAAGATGCAATGGGCATGGCAGGAATGACAGTTAATAAAAATACTATACCGTTAGACCCTTCGACTCCTTTTTATCCAAGCGGAGTTAGACTGGGAACCCCATCGCTTACCGTGCGAGGTATAAAAGAGCGAGAGATGAAAAAAATAGCTGGATGGATTGCGGAAGTAATGGAAGAAATCAAAGCCTTTGAATTTCCAGAAAACAAAGAAGAAAGAATAGAAGCTTTGAAAAAATTTAAAGCATATATTGGAAAAAATAAAAAATTAAAAAGCATAAAAAGTGAAATTAAAAATATGTGCAAAAAATTTCCATTGTATAAAGATTTAAATTGGTAAATAAGGCACTGAAATAAATTCACAAAGAAGTAATTGTGTTGTGCAAAAAATTTCCGTTGTATAAAAATTTGAAATAATAATAAAATTCTTTTAAAAAATATGAAAGGAATCATATTGTCTGGTGGAACAGCTACTCGACTTTTTCCATTAACCGCCACAACAAGCAAGCAACTTTTGCCGGTGTATAATCGACAGATGATTTTTTATCCCTTGAACACTTTGATCAAAGCGGGAATAAAAGATATTTTGATAATTGTGTCACCAGAGCACAGTGGGCAATATTTGAATCTTTTGGGATCAATATTCAAAAAATATGGTGTTAATTTATATTTCGAAGTGCAAAAACTCCCACGTGGATTGGCTGAAGCTTTCATTCTTGGAGAATCTTTTATTGACAAGGATGATGTGACGATGGTTCTGGGAGATAATATTTTTGAAGATGATTTTTCTCAGGAGATTAAAAACTTCAAATCAGGCGGACATGTTTTCGCCAAGAAAGTTTCTGATCCAGAAAGATTTGGTGTGGTGAAGTTTGATGAGAATAACAAAGCGATTGAAGTGGTGGAGAAGCCAGTTGACTGGCTTAGTGACTATGCAGTGACTGGACTATATATTTATGATAATCGTGTGGTGGAGGTGGCTAAAAATGCCGTGCCGTCAGAACGTGGAGAGATTGAAATAACCTCATTGCAGAATTTCTATCTGCAGAAAGGTGAATTGCAAGTTAGCATTGTTGAAGGTGAGTGGCTGGATGCGGGAACATTCGATTCATTGCTAGAAGCTGGTAATATTGTGAAGAATAAAAAGATATACAAAAAATTTGATCCAATCATTGATCGGGCTATTGAAGAATTCAATGCAGAACTGAAAGCTTTGGCCAAGAAAAGATTAGGCTAAAAAATAAAAAGAAAATTTTATTTTTAAATTTATCAAAATATGAAAATCAAAAAAGCGGTTATTGCAGTTGCGGGATCTGGCACCAGACTTTTGCCAGCAACAAAGGCTATGCCTAAAGAAATGTTGCCAATTGTCGACAAGCCAATTATTCAGTTGGTGGTGGAAGAGCTGGTTGAGGCTGGAATTGAGGACATTATCTTTGTGACTCGTTGGGACAAAAAGCCATTGGAGGATCATTTTGATCACAGCGTGGCTTTGGAAGACGATTTAATAAAAAATGGCAAAACTGCAGCGGCTGAAAAGATTTCCAAAATTGCCGAAATGGCCAACTTTGTGCATGTACGACAAAAAGGACCGTACGGCAATGGAACTCCAATTTTGTCAGCGGCGAGTCTTGTTGATGACGAACCTTTTATTTTTTGTTTTGGAGATGACCTTGTGAAATCAGAAGTTTCTTTTACCAAGCAAATGGTGGATGATTATGAAAAGAATGGCAATTTGATTTTGGGCGTACAGGAGGTGAAACAAGAAGATGTTGTTAGATACGGAATAGTTAAATTGAAAGAAGGCACCAATCAGATGGAAGATATCATTGAAAAGCCTTTGATTGAAGATGCTCCTTCTCGCTTGGCTGGCTTTGGAAGATATATTTTGAATCAAGAAATAATTGATATTTTGCGAACCACTAGTTTGGGCAAAGGCAATGAACTTTGGATTACGGATGCGATCAAGGAATATATTAAGAGGGGTGGCGTAATGGTGGCCAAGGAAATTAAGGATGGACAATGGTTGACCACTGGTGACCCTGCCAATTATTTGAAAACTATCTTGGCCTATGCTTCGGATAGAGATGATTTGAAGGATACTCTGGCTGAATTTATTCAATCTCAAAAGTAGAATGAAAATTGCAATTTCTGTTGCTGATCTTGATCAATCGCGCGTTGACGGAACTCGCGTCTATATTCTCAATTTGCTGAAACATTTCGGCCAATTAGATTTTGACAGCGAGTTTTTGTTATATCATAAAAATGATTTCAACCCAGAGTTGACTCCGCCAAATTTTCTCAATTACAAAATCATTCAAAAATCTTTTCCATTTTTGTGGACACAGATTCGCTTGGCAATGGAGTTGTGGAAAGACGTGCCAGATGTTTTGTGGATGCCGATGGCAGCCTTGCCGTTGGTGCGTCGCAAGAACTTGAAAACGGTTATCACGATTCATGATTTGGCTTTCAAACATTTTCCGCAATATTTCACCAAGAAAGATTTGCGCAAGCTGAATTTTTTTGCCGACTATTCCGTTAGAAATGCCAGCAAGATTATTGCGGTTTCACAATCAACCAAGCAAGACATTTTGAAATTTTATCCAGAAGTTAAAGAGGACAAAATTAAAGTCATTTATCATGGCTTCACTGATGGAGTTTTTTCGCAGGCGCGTGATTTGACGCAAGAAGAAAAGGTGAAAAATGAGCTGGGAATTGTAGGGGATTATATCTTGTATTCCGGTGCTCTGCAGCCAAGAAAAAACATTGAAAGACTAATTGAAGCCTTTGATGCCTACAAGACTCGCTCAAAATCGGCCGTCAAGCTGGTTTTGGCAGGAGAAAAGGCTTGGTTGTGCGAAAATATTGAGAAAAAGGCCAAACGAAGCCTATATAGTGCAGACATTGTGATGCCCGGTAGGCTCAGATTCTGCGATATAGGACACTTGTTCCGTGGGGCAGCTCTCTTTGCCCATCCTTCATTGTATGAAGGTTTTGGCATCACAGTTTTGGAAGCATATGCTGCGGGTGTGCCACTTTTGACGGCGGACAATTCCTCTTTGCGAGAGGCGGGTGGTGAGGCGGCATTGTATTTTGATGCTTATGATGTTTGCGAGATGAGCGCGCAAATGGAGCGACTTTTGACGGATGAAAAATTGCGCACTGAATTGATTGCCAAAGGAAAAGAGCAATTGCAAAAATTCTCGTGGGAAAAATGCGCCAAGGAGACGTTGGGATATATTAAGACCTCGTAGAAACGAGGCACTGCCTCGTTTCTACATGACTGGCTAGATTAGTCTTCCTGAAAAACCCTAATCAAAAAATAACTGGTCACAAAGAGTGTGATTAGAATAAAAATATTCAAAAAAATATTGAGCTTGAGCAGACTATTGAAAAGTAAGAGTGCACAGATGATAAGTAGGGACGCGATTAATCGCGTCTCTACTATTTTTTTGTTGCTGGCTTTTTCTGGTACTTTGATGACTTTACCAATGCCGGTGATGGCTAGAACATTCAAAAGAATCATGATGACAATTTTGTAGAGTCCGATGTGCGTGGAAACAACTCCAGGCAAAGCACCTTCGGCTAAAAGTGTGAGCATGAAAAATGTCAGCAAAACCAAGAGGCTGTCGTTGAGTAATTTATACAGAATAATTGTTTTAGGTCCGGCACTGAATTTAATTTGTGGGAACATAATTGTTTTTTACCCGATTAGACATTCTACTTAGAGTTAAGAATAAATTATCTTGATTGACGTCTTTTTTGAACTCAATGTTGATGGTGTCGACCTGAATGGCAGAACTTGATTTGGCATAAAATTCATAATCACTGCCGAGCAAATTTTGCATGTTGGCGATTGGAATTTCACATGAATATGAATTGTCACTAAGCGCATCTTTTTTGAATGAGCATGAATTTGTTAGACTGAGACTATCTCGTGAAACCAGAATCGGATTTTTTTTGAGCCAGGAAGCCACAACATTGGCTGAAGGCAATAGTCTTTTTTTGCCATCTTGAATCAAATAATGATTGCCACTTTCACTGGTTTTGAAAATCGTACCATTGGAATGTATGCTGGCTATGGTGAAATTTTTCTCTTTTGTATAAAGCGCTATTTCTTCCGGAGTGACCGGGATAACATCTTTCCAAACATAGCCTTTGCTAAGAAAGGTTTCTGGACTATCGACAGGCAGGATATTTTGACCACTGGTGATATAAATTGTGTCACCATAAGACAGAATTGAGCCATCAGCGAAACCAATTAGATTATTAGAAGGTTTGAAGGTTGATAGAAAGCTGATATCTTTTATGATGGCTTGATTTGAGTCATATTGACTGAGGAAGGCGTTGGCGCTGATAAATTTTTGCAAGTGCTCGCTTTGCAATAAATAGTATTCATCGTTAACTCTAAAAAAAGTTTTATTGGGATATTGCGCTTTGGTTATGGAATCACCTTTTTTATTATAATTGATTTCAATTGGTGCGACCTCTCGAAAAGCTTCCGGCGCATAACCCAGTTCGGTCACTAAATTCGGCTTAGCGAATTTATGCATTTTTCCATTAAAAACTATATAATAGCTTCCTTCACTTTTGAGAAGCGAGCCATCCTTGAAGCCCATAATCGGACCATCCAGATAGAGGAAAGCTTGATATGATTTTCTAACAATGATTGATCCGGATTGAAGTGGGGCAGATTTTTTGTCTAACGAAAAAGTCACAACTGCCTTGGAAAAAAAATCAAACACGGAAGCATTGAAATTCAAGGTTGCGTTGGCGGCCAATAGACCTTTTTCTGGTAAAAGCTTGGTATAGTCGCGCACATCATAGATGTTGTTACTCTTAGCTAAAGGCTTGTTGAAATCAAAACCGAAATAGGAAGTGGGGAAGAGGATGCGGATGGCAAAAAAGACCGCCAAAGAAATAGTGGATAAATAAAAAATAACCTGCAAAATGCGGTAGATGATTGAATTTTTTTTATCGAGTTTAATGTGAGCGGTTAGGTCTAGAGTCATATTATTAGTTTGTAAAGTTCTTAAAGTTAAAAGTTCGTAAAGTGTTGATTTTAAAAACCTTATAAACTTGATGAACTTTTTAACTTCTAGTTTTTTAATAGATAAATTTTACCATAAATTGTAATATCTTGCATGGTTGGCAATTCAATTGGTGCGTCAAACATTTCTTGTTTTTCACCAGTTTTGATAGCGAGAACAGAATTGTTGATTGTATAGTCTTGCACAGGCATCAATTTCGGAAAGATATTGCTCTGGCGGTAGAAATCCAGTTTGTTATCAGGAATGATGAAATAGATGTTGCTAAATTTGCTATGATCAATTTTTTCTAAATCAGTCGGATTGAAAAAATAAACAGCTTGTTTGTTGAATAGAAAATTAAGCGGTCCAGTCATCATAGACCAGCCATCGCCAGTAGCATCGCGATCAACCAAAATCAAATCAGAATCGATGAAGTTGGCAGAGATTTTTTCAATTTGAGGCAAGAGGTTTTTGTCAGGTGAGATTGTCAGAAAGGGCACGAAAACCATGAGGCTGGTGGCAATGAGCAAGGCTATGACAAAATAGAAATAAGCTCTTTTTTTGAAAAAGTAATCGAAAAACCAAACGGCATAGAGAATACTGACGGGAATGATGGAGAAAACGAAGCGACGCAACATCCAGGGATGATCAGCTGAAATGCTGGGATGGATAATGTAGACAAATGTCGGCAGAATGATGAGAAATGGCACCAAAATTTCAAATTTTTTGCAGCGCCACAAATAAACAAAGCCAGTTAGCCCAAACAAAATAAAATTGAAAAGCGCATAGGCCGAGAAAACTTTGAGTACATAAAATGTAGTGGCAAAAAATGGCACAGATTCTGCTGACGAATAATCCTTAAGTCCAGAGCCAAGAGAAATGAAAGGACTCAAAATGCCCTTCAGCATGGAATAATAGGATGGACTGTCAATAGTTAAATTGAAAAAATATAAAACTAAAAAACCGCCAACAATTAGGATAATTTTTTTGCCAATTACAGTAAACAATAGGTATTTCCAATCTTTATATTTAATAAGCAAAATAGCAGTGATGACGGCCAAAAATCCAAGCGCTTCCACGCGAATGAAAACCAATAGGGCAAAAGTGGTGAGAGATGACAAAAGATAGAAACGTGATTTGTTTTTGGTAAATAGCACAAATTCATAAATCCCAAACCAAGTCAGCATCATGGCTAGGTTTTCACTCAGAGTGAATTTGAAAAACCAAGCGAAAACGAAAGAGGTCAGAATTAGCAAGGTGGCCATTATGGCAGATGACGCGCGCAGATAATAACGAGCGACTAAATAGAAAGAAAAAATGAAGATGGCAAAGGTGATACTATTGGCTACAGCAAAACCATTAAGACCAATCAAGGAATAGAAAATTGCCAACCATGAGATGTAGCCCAATGGGAATTGAGTAGCAAGATTGCCTTGAGCAGTGTATTGAAAGCCTGGGAAATTCAAGGCAGGTCCAGCGTCATAGATTTTGAAAAATTCTTGTGAAGCAGTTGAGGCAAAAGACAAATGATGATTTTGGGCTAGGCGGATGGCGGCTTCACTGAGGGAGCCTTGATCGCGTCCGGAAAAGATAGTTGGAGTGGCATAGAAAGAAAAAATAAAAACTGAAATTAAAGTCAAAATGAAAATCAGAAAGAAACGGAAATTGATCTCAATTTTGGTTTTGTTGAAGTTGATTAGATATATTAGAAAGATTGAACCCAAAAGAATGTAGCTAACTAGGATAGCATTATAAAAAATACCCAACAGTGATAGGGCTAAACCAAGCCATCCCATCCCAATCCAAAAAAGGACAAAAGCCGTGAATAGCTGAAATTTATCTAAATTTACCTCAGGTATTTTGAATTTGATCATTAGTGTAATTATATAGCCAAAATACTCTTTTGCCAAACGATTATTTATGGGGTAAGATAGGCATAAGACATGTTAACATTTTAGCACGTTAGCAATTTTTGAATTGCCCAAATGCTAGTTTGTTAATATGTTAAAATGTTAATATGCTAACGTGCTGACATGAAAATACTAGTTATTGCCCCAACCCCATTTTTTGCTGACCGCGGAACCCACATTCGTATTCTGGAAGAGGCGCTGGCATTGGAAAGGTTGGGCAATCAGATTACAATTGCAACCTATCATATTGGCCGGGACATTCCAGCTGAGATTGATACCAAGATTGATGTACGACGGATCCGTCGTTTGCTTTTTTGGTACAAAAAATTGGAAGCGGGACCAGACTGGCAGAAAATCATTTTGGACTTGATGCTCATCAAAAAAGTTTTGTTTTTGGCGCGGACACAAAAGCCAGACGTGATTCATGGTCATTTGCACGAAGGAGTTTTGATTGGCTGGATTGTGCAAAAATTGCTTTTTTGGCGCAACATCAAATTGGTGGCTGATTTTCATGGCAGTCTGACGGGCGAGATGGTTTCGCACGGTTATTTAAAAAAAGGTTTGAAATGGTTTTTTAGAAGCATTGAAAGATTTATTAATGGTTTGGGTGATTGGGCAATTGTCAGTTCTTGGGAGGGTTTGGAGCCAATTAAGTTGGCCAGAGGTGGGGAGGGTGCGGAAGTGATGTTAGATGGAACAAGTTTGGCCAGTTTCAATTTGAAACAAAGCAAAAGTGAATTGCGCCGAGAAATGGAAATTTCTGAAGACAAATTTGTAGTCATCTATTCGGGCGGTTTGGTGCCTAACAAGGGCGTGGCGCATCTTTTTGCGTCTATCCAGCCAACGTTGGCGCAAAATCCCAATGTCTTTTTTATGATCGGTGGTTTTCCTGCTGATTATGCGAGTGATTTTGTGAAGAAAAATAATTTAGAAAAATTTGTCCGCGTGGTGAGTCCGTTGAGCTATTTTGATATGCCAAAATTCAATTGTGTGGGAGATGTGGCAATTGATCCCAAAGAAATTGAGACCAATCAAGCCAGTGGCAAGATGCTCAACTATATGTCCGCCGGTTTGCCAGTGGTGTGTTTTGATAAAGATAACAATCGTAAATATTTGGATGACGGTGGCTATTTTTGTGAATCTTCCGCTTCCGGCATTGTGAAAGGTATTTTGCATTTTGCGAGCCATCCTCAAGAAGCACGTGAGAAAGGCGAGAACAACAAAAAACGCGCGGTGGATTTCAGTTGGGAGGCTTCAGCGGAAAAGATAAATGAGATTTATAAAAAGATAACAAGTTAAAGGTTCATCAAGTTTTTAAAGTTTTTAAAGTCGACACTTTACAAACTTTTAACTTTACGAACCTTAAGAACTAATACCATGAAACTTTTTTTAATCAAACTTGGCAAAGCTTGGAATGTGTTGCGACGCGATGGCATTCTGGGTGGAGGCAAAAGAATATTTGGATTTTTCAAAGAATTTGTGAAAAACATTTTTAGTATTCGTGCAGGCGACATTCTTTTTGTGACCGCAGGCGTTGGCGATAGCGCCCTCTATCGTGCACACAATCAGGCAGAAGAATTGCGTTTGCATGGTTTTAGTGTTTCAGTGACAATGCAAGACAATCCTTTCTTGCCGATGTTGGCCAAGAAATTCAAGGTATTTGTTTTCCATCGCACTATGCAAACCCCAGCTATCACGAAGATGATTGAGAAAATCAAAGCGCAAAAAGGCGAAATCATCTTTGAAACTGACGACTTGGTTTTTGATGTTAAGTATATTCAGCAAACTGATCATTATAAAAACATGTCTTTCTTTGAAAAGAAACAATATGAAAAGGGGATTGGCGAAGACATCTTGAAAGATCCATATGTTAAAGTTTGTACCACTAGCACGCAGTTTATTGCTAAGAAGTTGGCAGAATATGGTAAGCAAGTTTTCGTGACCACTAACAAGCTTTCACAATATTGGTTGGATTTGGCTGATCAGCTTTTACAAAATCACAAACAAGACAAAGAAATTCGCGACAAGGTTCGCATCGGCTATTTCAGTGGCACAGTGGGACACAACAAGGACTTTGCCACCATATCAGAAGCCTTGATTGAGGTTTTGCAAAAATATCCGCAAGTTGAAATATTTTTGGCTGGTCCGTTGGTGTTGGAAGAAAAATTCAACGCATTGGCGAACAGATTTGTACGTTCACCTTATGTTTCTCGTGACAAACACTTTGAAAACATTTTCTATTGTGATATTATTTTAGCGCCGTTGGAAATGGATGATTTTTCGGAAGGCAAATCAGAATTGAAATTTTCTGAAGCAGGTCTGCTGGAAGTGCCGGTGGTAGCCGCGCGTAATCAAACTTTTTCTGGCGCCATCACAGATGGAGAAAATGGATTTTTGGCGGATCACAAAGAAGAATGGGTGGAAAAACTTTCCAAGTTAATTGAAGACAAGGAATTTAGACAAATGATGGGCAAAAAAGCTCGCGAAAAAGCTTTGCAAGATTATACGACGAAGAATAGTCATGAAGAAGAATACTACGCATATTTAAAATCCAAAATATAAATGACAAATGTCAAATAAAATATATATTATAAAATTATGAAAATTCTTGTTACGGGTGGTGCAGGGTTTATCGGTTCACATGTCACCAAAAAATTATTAGAGCGAGGAGATAGCGTGGTTTGCGTGGATAGTTTCAATGATTATTATTCACCCAAAGTGAAGGAACTGAATGTGGCGCAATTTGCGGAAAATCCAAATTACAAACTATATCGCGGTGATATCACAGACTATGAATTTTTGAAAAACATTTTTGCTACAGAAAAAATTGAGCGTGTTTTTCATCCGGCGGCGCGTGCGGGTGTGCGACCTAGTATTGCTGATCCTTTTATTTATGCCAATACAAATTATGTCGGAACTTTGAATCTTTTGGATTTGTCCAAAGATTTTGGTATTGAAAATTTTGTCTTGACCAGCTCTTCTTCGGTCTATGGCGAAAACAAAAAAGTTCCCTTTGCGGAAACTGATGTTGTCGATTTCCCAATCTCTCCCTATGCGGCCACAAAAAAAGGCACCGAGCTTATGGCGCATGCCTATCACTATTTACATAAATTAAATGTGAATGTGATTCGACCGTTCACAGTCTATGGTCCAGGTGGACGACCAGATATGTTCCCATTCTTGTGCACCAAATGGATAGATGAGGGAACTGAAGTGAAAAGATTTGGCGATGGCTCAACTCGACGCGACTACACTTATATTGATGACATTGTGGATGGTGTGATTGCCTCAATCGATCGAATTTTTGGTTATGAAATTTTCAATCTCGGAAATTCTGATACAGTGGATTTGAATAGCTTTATCGCAGTGGTAGAAAAATGTTTAGGCAAGAAAGCCAACATCAAAGAATATCCGATGTTTTCTGGTGATGTGCCAATCACTTATGCTGACATCACCAAAGCTCGCAAAATGTTAGACTATAATCCAAAAACAAAAATTGAGGACGGAATGAAAAAATTTGTGGAATGGTATCAAGAAAATAAGCAAAATTATTAAACAAAATGGCACGACAACACGAAAATTACAAAGAGCTAATTTGGATGCTGGCCAAAACTGACTTCAAACTGCGCTATCACGGCAGTGTTTTGGGTTATCTGTGGGCACTGTTGAAGCCTTTGTTGACTTTTGCAATTTTGAATTTTGTTTTTTCTTCAGTTTTCAATCCGCGAGGCACCGGCATGGACACCTATTCTTTGCAATTGTTGGTCGCCTTGATGATGTTCTATTTCTTCGCTGAAGGAACCAGTGCTGGTATGAACTCACTTTTGAGCAAATCGCAATTGGTGACCAAAATCTATGTCCCGCGTTGGACCATCATCTTGGCTTCCACCATCAATGCGACTTTGATTTTTTTGATGAATCTAGTGGTGATCATCTTCTTTTTCGCGCTCAAAGGTTTCATGCCAAGTCTGGCGTCCATTGGAATGTTTCTGTTGTTCTCAATTTTCATCTATATCATAGTTTTGTCTTTTGCCTTGATAACCGCGCCACTCTACGTGAAATTCCGTGACCTTTCCATGATTTGGGAAGTGCTCCTGATGATCATCATGTATGCTTCACCCATCATTTATCCCTTGGCCACTTTGCCAACTCAATATCATCAATTTATTCTCTTGAATCCTTTGGCCTTTATCATCCACTTCACCAAAGAATCTTTGATTAATAATCACTTCGCCAGTCCTATTCAATACGTTGTCTTTGTCTCCATTGTGCTCGGCGCCTTTGCTTTCAGCATCTGGTCCTACCGCAAAATGGCTCCACGGATTGCGGAAGATATGTAGATTTTATGAGATTTTGATATTGATATTTGAGATTTTAAGGAAATTATTTGACCTGTTTAATTTTTGAACAAAATCTGCCAGACGATAACAAATTGGAGGAATTAAACAAAAGTGACAGGATTTGCACAATTAAAAATAGTGTGTTATAGTTAATATCCAAAAAAATTAATAAGGTTTTTGCTATGGAAACTTCAGAATATCCAATGAGAATAAATCGCTACCTTGCCAAGAGGAATTTTTGCAGTCGGCGCGAGGCGGATGGTTTGATTGAGAAGGGATTGGTCACAGTCAATGGAAAATTGGCTGTTTTGGGCGCTCGAGTGAATGAGGATGACAAAGTGGAAATTAACACAAAAAACACGGCTGCGATCAAAAATCGTCAATATTTTGCTTATTATAAACCGATTGGAATTGTGACGCATTCTCCAGAAGAGGGGCAACGTGGCATTGAAGACACTGCCAATTTTTCAGCGGAATTTTTTCCCATTGGCCGACTCGACAAAGATTCGCATGGTTTGATTATTATGACCAATGATGGTCGCATTACTGACAAATTACTTAATCCGAAATATGAACATAGCAAAGAATATTTAGTGCATGTGAACAAAAAAATCAATAATTTTTTCGTACGCCATATGAGCGAGGGGATTGAACTGGAAGATTTTCGCACCAAACCAGCGATTGTGGAACGATTGGATGACTTTGTTTTTCGTATTGTTTTGACTGAAGGCAAGAAACATCAAATTCGTCGGATGTGCACTGCTTTGGGCTTTGAAGTGACTGATTTGAAGCGTATGCGCGTGATGAACATCAAATTAGGCAGTTTGAAACCCAACCAAAAAAGAGAAATAAAAGAGGTTGAACTCAATATATTTTTAACTAGTCTAGAAATTATATAATTTTATGCTTACTGATGAAGTGAAAATCAAGGTCTTTGCCGGTCGAGGAGGCGACGGAGTAGTGGCTTTCAACAAAACCAAAATGAGTCTTGGTCCAACGGGCGGCACAGGTGGCAAAGGTGGAAATGTATATTTCCAAGGCGTTTCGAATTTGTCCGCTTTGAATAAATATAAAAACAAGCCCAAACATTATGCAGGCAATGGCAAGAATGGTCAGACCGACAATTCTGATGGTCGCACTGGTGAAGACATTATTTTGACTGTGCCAATCGGCTCCGTTTTGCATAATTTGACCACAGGTGAAGATATTAATGTAAAAACAGTGGGTGAGCCAATTTTGGTGGCCACTGGTGGATTTGGTGGTCGGGGAAATTTTTGCTTCCGTTCGCCAGTCAACACTTCACCTGAGGAGCGCGAAGAAGGTCGACCAGGTCAAGAGTTTGAGTTTATGCTCGAACTTCGTTTGATTGCTGACATCGGATTAGTTGGTTTACCAAATATTGGGAAATCGAGCTTGCTGAACGAATTGACCAAGGCAGATGTCAAAGTAGCCAACTATGAATTCACAACCCTAGAGCCCAATTTGGGGGCTCTGGAAGGCATCATAATCGCGGATATTCCTGGATTGATTGAAGGTGCTTCTCAAGGCAAGGGATTGGGTATAAAATTCTTGAAACATATCAAGAGAACCACGGCTTTGGCACATTGTATCTCTTTGGAATCAGAAAATCCGAAACGAGATTATGATATTATTCGCAAAGAATTGGGGGATTTTGATCCTGAGCTTTTGCAGAAAAAAGAGATCATTCTGTTGACCAAATCTGATTTAATGGCAAAAAATGAAATTGATGCTAAAATTAAGGAGGTAGTAAAAATCAACCCAGCGGTGGAAGTCATCTCGATTCATGATTGGGACAGTCTGCAAAACATCCGTAAAGTGTTTTTGGAATTAGCTAAGCCTCTGTAACGAAATAACTTATACGATTTCGCACTCATCTTCACGACATCTTTGCTTAAAAAAATTCTCAAAGTATCTCGATACATTCTCAAATTTTTTTAAACAAATCTGACGCAAATCTGAGCACGAACTTGCACAACCTATTTTGTTACAGAGACTTAAATAAATTAATTATTTTTAAAATAAAAAAATGGAAAATAAAATCCTTTACATTCTCATCGCCATCGCTGTCTGGTCAATCCCGTGGAAAGGTTTTGCTCTGTGGAAATCAGCGCGACGTGGAGATTCTGGTTGGTTTATTTTTTTGCTACTCGTCAACACTATCGGCATAATGGAAATTGCATATTTATTTATGTTCTCCAACAAGCGTAAAGTAATAATAAATCAATCTGAACATGGAATTCAGAATTAAATAATAAATTTGTGTATTGGATATATCTTGGCATTTTTACGTTTGCAGTTATGATTCCAGATATTTTTAAGGAAGATGTTTTTGGCGTGGCACATGAGCAAATTCAAGAGCTGGCTATATTTTTATTGGGAATAGCTGGCTTTTTATTTTTTATTGTAAATGAAAAAAAATTAGCGTTGCAGCAAAAAGAAAAAGATCGCGAACAAAAAAGATTGCAGCAAACAGCTAAAGATTTAGTAGAGTCATATAGCTATATTGGTGAGGTAAATCGAAAAATGGAACTGTTAATGCAAGTTGGTCTGGGGTTATCAGAACGATCGACTATGAATAAAAATCAGGAAAGAGAAATTTATCAATTAATTTTAGATTCAATCAACTTTCTTCTAAAAGCAGAGGGATCGACAATTCGTTTTGTGAATATGAAAACTGGACGAATTGTTAAGGATGTTGTTTTTAATGAAAAATATCGGGCGCTGGAAGATGGCATTGATTTTTTTAAAATGGAAGAGAATGTTTACATCAAACATGTGCGAGGTTATATGGTTTTTTGTTCACAAAAAACTATCAATGACGTAAAGGGTTATTTGATAGTAAAATTGCCAGACGAGTTTCAGAGTCATGATAATAATAATCAAGAAATTATAAAATATCTAATTTCACAAGCTTTATTTTTATACTCATACTTTGTAAAGACGCCCACTCGGCAGTAACAGCAATAGCAATATAAAAAATCCATCTGATTTATAACAAGATGGTTTTTTTATTTGCTTAAAGCCCTTAAGTTCTAAGATCCTTTAATTAGCTCAAAACCTTTCTTTTTCCAATTATCTAACCCATCGGAAAGAATAAGAGCATTGAATAATCCCATATCAAATAAACGCACACCGGCCTTAAAAGCCCAAAGTCCATCATTATCATATAATATAATTTTTTTGTTGAAAGGGATTTCGGTGCGTCTCTTTTCCAAATCTTCTAAATAAATATTAGTTGCACCTTTAATATGTCCTTCATTAAATTGGTTCTTTTTGCGTACATCAAGAATAATTAGATTATCTTCTGTTTCCAGCATCTCTTTTAATTTATCTGTTTGAATATATTTAATCTTTGATTGATCAACAAAGGAATCTGGATCCCCAGCAGAAATCGTAGAGTTGAAGTCTAGTTTCCAAGCAGTGAAGCCACCATCGAGGTAAGATATGTTTTTGAATCCGATATTTGTTAGAGCTTCTACAATCAATGCAAGCGACTCTATAGATGAATCATAGTCGATAATAATATAATCATTGTTTTTATCTAGTGGAGACATAGCATCAACAATAACTGATAATGGTATATTTTGTGAATCTAACAAGTGTTCTTTGGAAAAATCGGCAGCATCGCGCACATCAATAAGACTTAGATTTTCTGGGTGAGCTAATATTTTTTTAGCCAGATCGCTGGTAGAAATTTTAGTGGCATTTTGCATATTTTTAATCGGCGTATCTTTGGATGCTTCACTAATTTCCTTGGCAGTATTTTGTGATTTATTTAATCTAAAAAAAGCTAAGCCACCTATAGAGATGATTAAGATAAGTCCAATGATCATAGCGACAAGATTACTGGTATGATTTTTTTGCATATTTTTAACTTAAAATACTACCGATGAAATTTTTATAGCCATTTGAAAAATTAAGAATTTTTGTGACAGGCTTACCCTCCAATTGTACTTCTTTCAATTCAATTGCACCAGAAGCGGTTTGCACAAAAATTGAATTCTCAATTCGAAATATTTCACCATTTTTGTATTCAGCAAAACTGCTCGTAGCAAGTGCGACTGAGTTCAATTTCAAGTGCTTATCATTCCAACTAGTGAAAATGCCAGGCCAACTAGCAAAGGCACGATATTTATTAAATATATTCTCAGCAGACTGATTCCAATCGACTTGTCCTTCCTCTTTGCGAATCATTTTGCAATATGTAGCGTCATTGTCATTTTGTTTGCGTGGTTTGGCTTGGCCAGAAATTAGTTTTGGCAAAGTTTCTAAAAGTAATTTCACAGACAGCTTAGTCAATTTTTTTTCTAGTTCAAAATAAGTCTCATTAGTATCAATATCAATTTGCTCTTGTTGTAGGATATGGCCAGTATCAATCCCAACATCCATCAGCATAATAGTTGTGCCAGTGACTTTTTCTCCATTCAAAAGTGCACTCTGGATGGGGGATGGACCACGGAATTTTGGCAATAGTGATGGATGAATGTTGACCGCACCCAATCTCGGCAAATCCAAAACAACTTGTGGCAAAATCTTGCCATAAGCAATGAGCACAATTAAATCTGGGTTCATTTCGCGCAAGTTTTCAATGGCCTCGGCATCTAGTCGACGTGGATCAAAAACCGGAATAGAATTTTTCTCAGCCAAAGTTTTGACAGGTGATTTTTGCAAAACTTGTTTGCGGCCCACCCTTTTATCGGGCTGAGTGTATACTCCAACGATGTTATATTTATCTTGAAGAAGCGCACTCAATATGTCAGCTGAAATTTCTGGCGTACCCATGAAAACTATACGCAAATTTTCTTTTGTATCTGTCATTTATTTTTTAACTTTCTTTCTAATTTTTACTTCTTTCTCGATATAGAGTTTGCCATCTAGGTGATCAATTTCATGTTGCAACGCGCGAGATAGAAGACCCTCAGCCTTAATAGCAATTTCTTCACCCAATTCATTTTGTGCTTTGACACGAACTTTCTTAGGCCGCTTGACGGGAATAAATTTGCCAGGAAATGACAAACAACCTTCCTCCCAAGTTTCTTGCAACCAAGATTTGTAGGTCACACGTGGATTGATCAGAATATAAGTCATATCATCCACGCGGATGACACAGAGTCGCACGGATTTGCCAACTTGCGGAGCGGCCAATCCCACGCCATTATTGGCTTCCATAGTTTCCAACATATTGGCAATCAATTTTTGGATAGAGGGTTTTTTGACATCCAAAACCGGCTCGGTGACTTTGCTGAGAATCGGATTGGGATATTCAACTATTTTGAGTTCTGGCATGTGATTTAGATTATACTAATTGGATCAACATCTATGAGCCAGCCAGTCGGCAAAGCTTCGATGATGGTTTTGATTTCTGCAGGCAACTCTTTGTTTTTTAATTTTATAATAATTTGTTCCCGATGTCGTCCACGCACATTGGCAATGAATGATTTCTGTGGTTCAGAAATGCTGACTTGCTCATTGATTGATTTTTCTAACATTGCATAAAGTGTGCGAGTGACAGTTGAAACTTTTTTGGCATCATAATCTTGAAAAATCAATTTGATCAATTTGCCAAAAGGTGGCAGTGACAAATCCTGCCTATTTTTTATTTCACGCGCAAAGAATTTTTCAAAATTGCGCTGCGCGGCAAAACGGAAAATTTCTAGATTTGGATTGAAGGTTTGAATGATGACTGAGCCGCGAAATTTGGCATGTGGTCGATTGGATCGACCTGAAACCTGCACAATATTTGAAAAGGCACGAAAATTCACGGAAAAATCAGGAATTGAAACCATATTATCCGCGTCAATTATACCAATCAAAGCCACATTTGGCAAGTCCCAACCCTTGGTCAGCATTTGCGTGCCAATCAGAATATCAATCTTGCCTTCGGCAAAATCATGATAGGTTTTTTCTTGAGCACCAGCCTCTTTCATGGTTTGCGAATCCATGCGGGCAATTTTGGCGCTGGCAAACATTGAAGCCATTTCCCGTTCAATTTTTTGAGTGCCCAATCCAATATTTTGAAAAATCAAACCTTTGCATTTGGAGCAAGTGGGTGTGATGGAAGATTGAAAGGTGCAACTGACGCATTTATAAACCCCGCTGTTGTCATAAATCAGCGCGCGTTCACATTTGGGACATTTCAAAACTGTTTTGCAACCAGCGCAAATGGAAAAGCTACTCATGCCCTGGCGATTGATAAAGAGAATTGTTTGCAATCCATTTTTCAAAGCATAAGCAATTTCACTGCGCAGTTTGCGCGAGATGGGAGAATGATTTTTCTCCCACTTTTCTTTTTTCAAATCGACAATAGAAACTTCTGGTCCATCATAATCTTTTTTCGGCGCATCAGGAATTTGCAAATGCGGAATTTTCACCAAGACAAATTCTTGGTCAATAGTTTTTTGAAATGATTCAATGCTGGGCGTGGCGGAACCGAAAATGATTTTGCATTTGTGCAGTTGCGCCAATTTTTCAGCTACCGTGCGCGCGTCATATCTGGGATTCATATCCCATTGCTTGAAAGACATATCTTGTTCTTCATCTACTACAATCAGTCCCAGTTTCTTGAAAGGCGCAAAAACTGCCATGCGCGTGCCAATGACAATTTTGATTTCGCCAGCTTTGATTTTCTGCCATTGGGTGAAAAATTCACCTTTGGAAACTTTGCTCGTCAAAACACTGATATTTTCTGCTCCAAATTGCGCGCTATATCTCTCAATGGCTTGGGGCGTCAGAGTCAGTTCCGGCACTAGAATCAACACCTGCTCATTTTTTTTGAGTTGCTTGATACTTTCAATATAGACCTCAGTCTTGCCAGAACCAGCTGGACCGCACAATAGGTATTTGGTATTTGGTATTTGGTATTTGGTATTTATTTTTTCAACAGCATCTGTTTGTTCTTTTGTAAGCTTGATATTATTTGTTATTTGTTTGGGATTCGTATCTTGTTTTTTGTTTCTTTGTTTCGTTCGTTTCGGCACAAAAGATTTCATCACAATGCCCAATGGTGAAAAATAATACTCTGAAATAAATTGCGCCAATTCAATTTGTTTTTTGTCGAGAAAGTTCTCTTCTAAAACACTTGAGACTTTTTTGAGTTCAATATTACCCAAGCGCGCAAAGTCTGGACGATAGCCCGTCACAACACCTTGCGCTTTGCGATGGAAAAGTGGCACCTCCACCAAAGAGCCAGCCGTAATTTCAACCTCTGACAAATAGGAAAAAGACTGATTCCGAGACAATGGAATTCTGGCAATCGGCACCACATCGATGATGATTTTAGCTTGTTTTGTACTCATGTTCTAAGAATAGCATAAATATTGCGTATAGGCGTATTTTAAGCTAGAATTTAGTATATGAAGAGAAAAATATTCATCAATATAAATTTACCGGATCGAACAAAAAAACGGCTAAGTAGAGCCATTGAAAGATGGGTGGATTTGCCGGTGAAGTGGGTGCGGGAGGAAAACCTGCATGTTTCTTTGTTTTTCCTGGGCTTTGTGGATGATGATTCGACCTATGAGGTGTGTGAGGCTGTCACTCGAGCGGCCCAAACAGAGGAGATTTTTGACATAGAATTCGACACTATCAAGCTCAGTCCATCAGCTGAGGATCCGCGAGTGGTTGTGGTGACTGGCAAGCCCAATGAAAACTTGCGCAACTTGGCGGAAAAAATTGAAAAAGAATTGGGCATTTTTACGAGCGCAAAAAAAGAATTTCGTCCCAACATCACTTTGGGCAAGGTTCGTAAAAATATTTGGCAAGACTTGTCAGAGAAGCCGGTGATCAATAAGGAGTTTCCTTTGCTGGCCACTGTAGAAAGTGTGGACGTGATGGCAAGCAACTTTGAGGGTGATGACGCTGAATTTGTGATTGTTGAAAGTTGTCAGTTAGTGTAGTAACTCGTAACTAGTAATTGGTAACTAGCAAATATGAATAGTATTTTGGGAGTTACAATTGATAATTTTTCTAAATATGAAATACTTCAAAAAGTAGAATTTTTTCTTTCAGAAAATAAGCTTCATCAAATAGCTACAATAAATCCGGAGTTTATTTTGCAAGCACAAAAAGATAGTGAGTTCAAAAATATTTTGAATACTTGCGATTTGCGAATAGTGGATGGCGTCGGAATTTGGTTTGCTTTTTTGCGCTTTGGGAGTTTTCTGAAAAACAGAATGACCGGCATTGATTTGATGCTGGACATTTTGCGCATAGCCAATGAAAAAAAATTAAGAATATTTTTAGTTAGTTATACTGGCGCTTTGAGCTCGTGGGAAGAAACTAAAGATGCTATTGCGAAAATTTATCCCAATCTAGAAGTAGACGGCGAAGCAATTTCGAATTTAGAATTTCTAATTTCGAATCAAACCAAAATTTCTAATGACTTAATGTATAAAAAAATTAGTAATTCGAAATTAGAGCATTCAAAATTCATTCAAAATTCAGAATTCAAAATTCAGAATTCAGATATCGTTTTCTGTGCCCTAGGCTCTCCTTTACAAGAAAAATTCCTGCACTCGCTGAAATCACGTGAAAATGCTAAGATAAAACTAGCAATGGGCGTGGGTGGTAGTTTTGATTTCTTGACTGGCAAGCGTCAAAGGGCGCCAAAATTTCTGCAAAAAGTTGGACTAGAATGGTTGTGGCGTTTTGTTCAAGAGCCAAGATATCGCGCCAAAAGAATTTTCCGTGCCGTGGTGATTTTTCCAATCAAAGTAATTTTTAATTAGCAATATTGTTTGGCGTCTGACGCTTCACAATGTGCCAAAATTATATGACCGACAAAACAAAGTTGATTCGCACCATCTATCTCTATCTAGCGGTGGCTGGCAGTTTGATTTTCACTGGCGTGGGCGCTGGCACACTTTTAAACACTGGCCTCAAATATTATTTTTTTCCGAAAGCTGAAAAGGGGGGATATAGCCAATGCAATCAACAACCACCAATCTATATGCTAGATAAATCTGCGCTTGTGGGCGTGGCGACTTCTGACCAGAAAATTCAACTCGAAAATCTTTTGCAGGACTATGAGCAGTGGAAATTGAATAATACCGGCGAAGAATGCTACAGCGCGCAACGTCAATCTAACTCTGTAGATTCAATCACAATGATTCTGGTGGCTTTACCAATATTATTATTGCATTGGAGGATTATTCGTAAAGAAAAAGAAATTAATGAGCAATATATGTTCACAAAAAAACTTCACCCAACTAAATATTAAAAAAAACAATCAAACCAGATACTTGTAAGATATTATAAACTCTTGTTTTGATAAAAAACAAGAAAATAATCGGTAAAAGCTTACTCAACATTAGGTTTGAGCTTTTGGGAAAAAGTGTTAGAATGGGGGAAGATTAGAATTAGAATACAATATTTATGGATAAAAAAGTTAGGGTCAGATTTGCGCCGTCACCGACGGGGTATATGCATGTGGGAAACTTCAGGACGGCCTTGTATACTTATCTTTTCGCCAAAAAAACTGGCGGAGAGTTTTTGTTGCGTATTGAAGACACAGACAAAAACCGCTTTGTTGAAAATTCTATTGAAAATATCATAACCTTGCTAGAATGGTCGGGTCTAATATACAGCGAAGGGGTTTTTGTAAATCCCAAATCAAAAATCTCAAATTCCAAACAAAATCCAAATTCAGAAATGACTAATTCTACAAGCTATCCTGACTTAGTTGAAATTGGAAATTTTGGGCCATACATTCAGTCTGAGAGATTAGACAGCTACAAAGAATACGCGCAGAAATTGATTGAAAATGGCACAGCTTATTATTGTTTTTGCACTGAGCAAGATTTGGAAGCGATGCGCAATGAGCAAATCGCCAACAAGCAGGCGCCGATGTATAATCGCAGTTGTTTGAAATTGTCCACTGAAGAGATTCAGCAAAAAATTGCGGCAGGTGAAAAATATGTAATTCGTCAAAAAATAAATACAGAAGGATTCACAAAATACACTGATTTGATTCGGGGAGAAATTGAATTCAAGAATGAATTGTTGGATGATCAAATTCTTATGAAGTCCGATGGATATCCAACCTATAATTTCGCCAATGTGGTGGATGATCATTTAATGAGCATCTCACATGTTTTACGTGGCGAAGAGTATGTTTCTAGTACACCCAAGTATATTCAACTTTATCAAAATTTTGGTTGGGATGTGCCAGAATTTGCTCATCTGCCATTGCTTTTGAATCCCGACAAAACAAAATTATCCAAGCGACAAGGTGATGTGGCCGTGGAAGACTACATTAAGAAAGGTTATTTAAAAGAAGCGATCATAAACTTTGTAGTGCTTTTGGGTTGGAACATCGGCGACGGCAGCACCCAAGAAGTTTTTTCACTGGCAGAATTGGAACAAGTTTTTGACTTGAAGCGCGTGCACAAGGCTGGCGCGGTTTTTGATTTGAAAAAATTGGATTGGCTGAATGCGCAATATATCAAGAAACTTTCTGTGGATGAACTGTATGAAAAATCATTGGAATTTTTTGCCCAAAAAGATTTCTATAACAATGCTGCACCAGATGTGAAAACAGAAACATATTTGAAAAAAGTTTTGCAAATTGAACAAGAGCGCTTGAACAATTTATCTGAGGTGGGGGAGAACAATCAATTTTTCTTTGCACCGATTGCCTATGACAAAGTGATGCTCAATTGGAAAGATATGTTGCCGGAAGCCTTGCAAGAATCATTGCAGAAATCCATTGAAACACTGAGCGGAATTGCTGAAGAAAATTGGGAACTGAAAAATATTGAAGAAAAACTTTTTGCTGTCGCCGGAGACAAGAAAGGTGATTTGCTGTGGCCATTGCGAGTGGCACTGTCCGGCGCGCAAAAATCGCCTTCACCGATGGAATTGGCCTGGGTGTTGGGCAAAACAGAATCTTTGCAACGATTACAAAACGCGTTGGAAAGATAATTTCCAAAAAATATGTTCAAAATAAAAAACAAAAAAATAAATATTTCTAATATCGCCATCCTATCGACCACAATTTCTGTGTGGTCAATTTTTAGTTTTGCGGGCGACAAGGTGAGTGCTTCAACTTGCGACACACTCATTGGCGACGCCCAAAAAAAATGCGTGGCTCTGGAAAAGAAAGCGCAAGCTTATCAGGATATCATTGCTATTAAGGTCAAGCAGCAAGCTACTTTGCAAAAACAAATGACTTTGATTGATGCTGAACAATCTAAAAATAAAAATGATTTGCAAAAAGTTCATGATAAATTTCAAACTGTTTCACAGCAAATTGCCAGTTTAGAAAAAAGGATCTCTAGTGAAGAAGAGCAAATTGAGCAGCAAAAAACAATCTTATCGGGATTAATGCGCATATATTATGAAGATTACCAACAAGGCGTACTAGATATCGTTTTGGTTGACAAGGAATTTTCAGAATTTATGAATCAAGCTGATTATATGCAGCAATCTAGTTTGAAGGTTTCAGATGTTTTGAAATCTATTCAGGATATTAAATTGGATTTAGAAAATCAAAAAACTGAATTGGAAGGCAAAAGATCTGAACATGAACAACTGCAAGGGCAACTGGAAGAAAAAAATCTAACCCTGCAAAAAACCGAGACCCAAAAGCAAATCCTACTTGGACAAACAAAAGCTGAAGAAGCGAAATATCAAGATCTGTTGTCTGATATTGAAGATGAAATCAGTAGTCTAGAGCAAAATTTGTCTAGTACAGTTAATATGGCCAATTTGCCACCAGACAAAAGCGGCTATTTCACTTGGCCAGTTAATCCACATATTCTTACACAAGGTTATGGCAAAACAAGCTTTGCTAAAACATCAGGGATATACAAAAATAATTTTCACAATGGATATGATTTCGGTATTAAATTTGGCAACCTATATGCAGCTAAAGGTGGCACGGTGATTGGTTCAGGTGATAATGGAAAATATGCCTATGGTAAATGGCTGGCCATCAATCATGGCGACGGGTTAGTAACACTCTACGGACATCTTAGCGCTAAAAATGTCAGTAAAGGTTCTAAAGTTACTGAAGGTCAAAAAATTGGCACCACTGGTAACACCGGAAATTCAACTGGACCACATCTGCATTTTTCAGTTTTTGCTTCCAACACGTTCAAAACAGTTGAATCATCCTATGTCAAAGGACTCATGATTCCAACTGGCGCGCCTGTGACACCAAAGAAATATCTATAAAATTATTTCTTGTGCTAAAAAAATAAAAAATGACTCAATCACCTTTTCGAGTCATTTTTGATTTTAGATAACTCAACGGGGGATAGTCTGGTTTTGGAAAAATAAAAAGCCCAAAAAGGTGTTTTTGGGTATACATCAATGTATGTCTGATTTGGACAGACTGAGTTCAAAACGCCAAATTGGAGGTTAAAAAATTTTCCGACAGAAATTTCAGATACGTAGTAGTATATAAAAATAAAAAAATACTTTTGCAAATATTTTTTTTATGCGTGTTATTTAGTTTTTAGGATAGTGACACAAAAGAGTTCGAATGGGATAGTTAGATATATATACTAAGTGTATTCAACTCAGGATTCTTTTGTGCGGTGTCGTAAAAGATAGATTGTGCGACACTGTCCATATTTCAAGATGCACACTTCCTTAGTCAAATTAGGCATTTTTGGGATTGTAACTTTTTATAAAACTAATTGGTTCTTTCCAATATTCTATCTCTGTGATGTTCTCACCCTTCTCCTGCTCCTTGAAATAACCTGGTAAAACTTTTCCGTGAAATGGTCCATCATAAATTCCAAAATGCAGATGCTCCTCTTCCCAAACCCCATTGGACTCACTGAGTGATTTTCCGATGGTTCCCATAAGACCTCCCATTTCAATGGTGTCACCTTTCTTCACAAAACGTCGACCGAGATGGCCGTATAAAGAATAGAAAACTTTTTTAGTTTTTGGATCCTTGTGTGCGATGATAACGATGCCTCCCCAATTTCTTTTTGTGACTTCGCCGCTCTCAGATAATTCTCCTGAATGTAGTTTTGAGTACACAACAATGCCTCGGCCAATTGAAAAAACTTTCGTTTCTGCAACGGCTGAGATATCAATGCCGAGATGTCTGCCCCATAGTTTTTTGTCATACACATTCATCTCGCCGAAACCAGAAGAAATGTTTTTGAAATTTCCAACCGGGAACATTAGATTAGGTGTGATTCGATACGCCATATAATCGACTCACGAATGTGAAACGAATTCTTAGCAAATTGATGCTAATAAAAAATTTGTTTCAATTCGCTTTGAATTAGTGTTTATTTTGCGAGTTTTTCTTATAATCTTTGATGGCTTCATGCAGTGCTTCATCTGCCAAATTTGAACAATGCATTTTGATAGGTGGCAAACCTTCCAAGGCATCCGCCACATCATCACGCGTAATCTTCAAGGCCTGCTCAATGGTTTTGCCCATCGCCAAATCTGTCACCATGGATGATGTCGCAATCGCTGAAGCGCATCCTAGAGTTTCAAATTTAATATTATCAATTATGTCGCCCTTTTCCTTGTCTTTTTTGACTTTGATATAGATCTTCATCAAATCACCACACACTGGATTGCCCACCATGCCAACACCAGAGGCGTTTTTAATCACTCCTTGATTGTGAGGTCGTGTGAAATGATCGAGAACTTTTTTTGAATATTGCATGCCATTTTTGTCTGCGAGCTGTGCGAGTAGCTACAAAAATGAGCATCCCGCACAAATTTCTCGCGAAACTTGTTATTTGGATTAAGTTTAGCCGTTAGGCGAATTTGCAAAACAACTTATATATTATTTGCCCAGCGTAACAAAAATTTGTGCTGGGATACCTCCCTATTTTTTAGAGTAATAGTCTGTTAATACTGAACCAGAAATTTTTCGCAATCTAGTTATGATTATTTTTAATTTCTTCACTGTCATGTCTATTTCCTGCTTGGTTGTGTATTTGCCGATTGTGAATCGCAATGATCCATGTGCCTGTTCTGCCTTGAGCCCGATGGACAACAAGACATGTGAGGGTGACAATGCGCCCGATGAACAAGCGGAACCAGTGGAGCAAGCAACGCCCTCCATATCCAATGAAAGCAAAAGTCCCTCCCCTTCCACATCAGCAAAACTGAAGTTGGCATTGTTGGGCGAGCGCATAATGCGCGATCCATTTAATTTTGCATCAGAAATTTCTCGCAAAACTTTTTCTATCAAATAATCACGTAATTTTAGTATAGCCATATTTTGTTTTTTGTTTTTTGTATCTTGTATCTTTTCAATGGCTTTGCCAAACCCAACAATTCCAGGCACGTTGTGTGTGCCCGCGCGCATCTTGTATTCCTGATCACCACCGTCTTGAATTTTCTTGATGGCAGTCCCCTTTTTAACGAACAACATCCCTACACCCTTGGGTCCATAAATTTTGTGTGCTGACATAGAAAGCAAATCTACACCTAATTTTGTCACATTGCACTCAAAATAGTTCACTGCTTGTGTTGCATCAGTGTGAAATAAAAGCTTAAATTCACTTTCTTTTTTAGTGGCATTTATTTTTTTCACCAATTTGCCAATTTTTTCAATAGGTTGCACTGTGCCAATTTCATTGTTCACATACATCACGGAAATCAAAATTGTGTTTGATTTGATAGCCTTGGCGATATCGCTAACTTCAATTAGCCCATCTTTGCCTGGGTTGATATAAGAAACTTCCGCTAAATTTTCTTTTTCTACGGCTTTGCAAGAATCCAGCACGCAATGATGTTCAAATGCGGTCGTGATTATGTGGGGTTTTATGTTTTTCGTAGTTCGTACATTCGGGCTTGATTCGTAATTCGTAGCGAATTGCGAATAATATGACTTCAAAACACCCTTAATGGTGATGTTGTTTGCTTCTGTGGCTCCACTGGTAAAAATTATTTCTGATGGTGTAGCGCCAAAAAAACTGGCGATTTTGCCACGCGCGCAGTCTACTGCTTGCAAAGCATCTTGTCCAAAAGAATGAATCGACATGGCATTGCCAAAATTCTCCGAAAAATATGGCAACATTTCTTTCAACACTTCTTTGTCTACGGGTGTAGTGGCAGCATAATCTAAATATATCTTTTTCATAGATAGTATCCTAGAGCTTAGCTCTTGGATATCCTAGAGCTAAGCTTTAGGACTCCATCAAGCAACTCATTTTTTATTTTATTAAATCACTTAATTTTATTCCCCGTAATGTTTTTTCAATCTGTGTTCCTAAAATTTTCCAAACAATTTTTGATGAACATAAATGCTCCATTCTGCAAACCTTGCCAACACATTTCATCGGCGCAATCGGGCCTTCCAACGCAATCACGATATCAGCCACATTGATTTTTTTAGCCGGAATTTTCAAAGCATATCCCCCGTTGGTGCCCTTGAAACTATCTACTAAATCATATTTTCGCAAAACATTTAAAAGTCGTTCCAGATATTTAATCGAGATTGACTCTTCTTTGGCAATCAATTTGATGTTTTTGACCTTGGTTTCATTCTTCGCCAAATTCACCATCGCCTTGAGCCCGTATTCAGCTTTAGTTGAAAATTTCATTTACCCTGTTGAATAGAATTTATTATATATGCGTTCAAACTTAAAGCTTGGTTAAATTTATACTTCAATTGCAGTTATTGTTTGTTATTATTCAACAGGGTTAACCCATCAAATATACTAACAAACACATATCCCACCAATTTAGTATACATTCATATTACAAAAAAACCTGACACAAGTCAAGTCGGTCGTCAAAGAATCTAGATTAATTCGGAAAGTCCATAGGATATTGTAAAAACGATAATGATAAAAACTGAGGCTGCAATCAGAAATACAAATCTAAACATTTCATCTCCAGTTGGTTTTTTTATATCCTTTATCATGTTTATTTTTTATATCAAAAACATTACTCTTCTATTATAATATAACTATTTTTTCTGGCAAGTCCCCTATTTGACCACCCAACCACAATAAACTACAATTAGAAATATAAAATAAAACTATGCGTATATCATATTCCGCTCTAGATTCTTATCAAAACTGTTCCCTGAAATACAAATTTCAGAACATTGATCATATCAAAACTCCCAAATCCAAAGAGGCGGTTTTCGGTACCACCATTCATGATACCATGAAATTAATCCACACGCCGGCTATTCTATCCCCGACGGTGGACGAAGCCTTGGAACATTTTTCCAATGCCTGGAATCCAGCTGTTTTTGAAACTCCCGATGAAGAGCGCGTGGCTTTTTCGCAAGGCGTGAAAATCATTCAAGATTATTATCAAAAGAACAATCCAGCCAATTTCAATATTGTGGATTTGGAATCACGTTTTCAGATTGAAATCGGCGCTGGCGAAAACAAGCACATTGTTTCTGGCATCATTGACCGCATCGACAAAACAACTGACGGCTATGAAATCATCGACTACAAAACCACCAAGAAAATGCCTTCGCAAGACAAAGTGGACAATGATTTGCAGTTGTCCGTCTATTTGCAAGCTTTTCTAGCTCGCTATCCCAAAGAAATTGCCAACATTGAAAAGTTGACTGTGAGCCTCTATTATCTCAAGCATGGCGTGAAGCTTTCAGCCACTCGCACCGTTGAACAACTCAAAAAAAGTGAAGAACTATTCTTGGATGTGATTGCGCAAATTGAAACTGGAAAATTTGAACCCAACATCACTCCCCTGTGTGATTGGTGTGGCTATCAAAACATCTGTCCGATGTGGCGACACAAATTCAAAGAATTGCGCAAAATTGACACTGCCGAAATTGATTCAGCCATCAATGAATATGTCGAGCTCAAATCCGCCATTTCCCTCACCAAAGACCGCTTGGCAGAAATCCAAGAGACAATTCTGGGCTATATGAATCAAGAAGGCGTGGAACGTGTTTTTGGCGCTCAAGGTATCATCGCCCGCTCCCTGCGCAAGACCTACAAATATGATGAAAAGAAAATTCGTGAAATTTTGGAACCGCTCGACAAATGGGAAACCGTCTTGAAAGTTGATGGCGTGGCTTTGAAGCAAATCATCGGCGTTCTACCCTTTGACGCCCGCACCGAAATTGAAAAAGCTAAAGTGGTCGACAAAGAAACTAAGACTTTGGCGGTGAAGAAGAAATAGAAAATCCTGTAGGAGTGAAACCCCTATAAAAATAAACAAAAAAATCCTCACTTCTCACGAGGATTTTTTTATGTCGCGATAAATTTATCTTATAATCGTCCCCTTGGCTTTTTTACCTTCCAAGTATTTTTTCAAGTTAGGCAAATTTTTGCCATTCATGATGGCCACTTCCAAATTGTTTTCTTGCGCTTCTTTGGAAGCGATGGGATCAAACGGCGCGTTCATGCCGGGGTCCCACTTATTGCCGACCATCTTGCGAAAATCTGCCCAAGACATTGTTTCAATTTTCTTGGCATCGGGAAACTTGCGCGGATCTTTGTCGCAAACATAATCAATGTTGGAGAGATTGATAATCGTTTTGATGTTCAAATACTTCGCCAACAGTACGGCGTCAAAATCGGTTGAGAAACCTGGGCGCCAACCAGCAGCCACCAAGATGTTTTCTTTGAAGTCATAGAAATCTTCCAAATCGTGTGGATTCTTATTGATTCTGGGATGCGCGTTTTTTCGAAAAATTGTGCGAATGAAATGCGCGTTCATTCTGGTGGCATGAATGCCAATCCAATCCTTGTCATCATCTGTAATGTTGTCCACCTTGGCCGCCGCATCAATATATTTGCGTGCCGTTTTGCCGCCACCCGTAATCAAAATAAATTTATAACCCTTCTTGATTTGCTCTTCAATCAGCGCTTTGAACTTTTTCACAAATTTCCAATCAATCTCCTCTGGCACAATAAGCGACCCACCCAACGAAATAATTACTGTTTTTTTGTCCATAAATTATAAAAATTAATATTTACATCCCATGCTACGTGTGCGTCCCTGGGCTGTTGCCTCCCCTTCCGTTTTGAAGCAGGCTAGATTTTCTGGCTTGATTCTTTTGGCATAGGAGCAAGTCGGCGGATAATATTTATCTGAACTTTTACTGCCAACATATAGACAATTGGTCATATTTGCCGGTTGTTGTGAATTGGCCTCAGGAACGGCCTTTTGAGTAGGGGTGCTGTTGGATTCAATTATACCACCAACTGGGCTTTCCGGGCTAGTTTTGGGGCTCTCGATGGGCTTCTCGATGACCAAAGGGCTAGTCTCGAGAGATTTGCCTTGCACATAACCAAACTCAAAGGAAATTCCAGCCACCAACAAAAAACCAATAGCGATAACTATCTTATATTCATATTGCGTCCAAAACTCCTTTATTTTGTTCATTTATTTGTTCCCATTGACTACAAACCACAAACTATCAACTAAAAACTAATTGACTGTTGACATTATACCATATTTTGCTATAATAAATCTCGTTAGTCGAAAGCATTGTGGTGATGGACAAATGTGCCGACAAATGATTTTTAAAAAACATAATATCTTGGCAGTCCCAGCACCAATTCCAACAAAGTTTTGTAATAATATTTAATTTTGTTTGTGTAGGCGCCTTCGGCTCAATCAAGATATTTCCTAAGAATTTAATAGCGAATTGGTGCGGGATGCTCATATTTGTAGCCGCTCGTACCTCGCAGACAAATATGGCACATCGTAAAGCTGGTGGTTCTACCCAGCTGGGCCGAGATTCAATCTCGAAACGGCTCGGCGTAAAAATCTTTGGAGATCAAAAAGTTCAAGCTGGCAACATCATTATCCGGCAAAGAGGTTCCAAGTGGCGACTTGGAAAAAATGTTCGTCGCGGTGAAGATGACACTCTCTATTCAGTAATTGACGGTATGGTGAAATTCACTAAAAAGAAAATCACCACCTTCACTGGCAAGCTGGAAGAAAAAAGATTTGTTTCAGTGGTGGAAGCTGTAACTATTGAAAGAAAAGTTCGAGCTCCTCGCGCCAAAACAAAGGCTGGCAAAATCAGCAACGCAAAGAAAAAATAATTTTGTACACCCCAGTTAAATATTTCTGCCTACGGTAAAAATTTAACGGGGTAAATAAAAAAATCCTCTCAGTTATTTGAGAGGATTTTTTGTTAGCATCAAGCTTTATTTTTTTTTCTTCTTCAAGTCTTGTCCGGCTTTGATGAACGCGTTGAAAAGTGGATGACCGCTAAGTGGACTGGTTTTTAGTTCTGGATGAAATTGGGTGGCCAAGAAGAATGGGTGCACTGCGGTTGGCAATTCAGTGATTTCCATCAATTTGCCATTTGGGGATTTGCCTGAGAAAACCAAACCAGCTTTTTCCAAGCTTTCGATATACACTGGATTGACTTCCCAACGATGTCTGTGTCGTTCAGAAATTTTTGTAGTTTCGTAGGCCTTGTTAGCTAGACTGCCTTTTTGCAAATTGGCAGGATAAGCTCCCAAGCGCATCGTGGCTCCATAGTTGCCATCTTCCAAATTCTTTTTTTGTTCTGGCATAATGTCGATGACTGGATTTTTCGTTTTGCGATCCACTTCAGTGGTATTGGCACCTTTGAGTCCCAAAACATTGCGCGAATATTCAATCACAGCCAATTGCATGCCATAACAAAGTCCAAAGAATGGAATTTTGTTTTTACGCAAAAATTCAATTGCCAAAATCTTGCCCTCAATTCCACGTGAACCAAATCCACCGGGAATCACCACGCCGTCATAAAATTTTAAGTCTTCCAATTTATCAGGATTTTTTTCATACACCTCTGAGCTGATCCAATCGATTTCTGGCTTCACATTGTTTTGGTAGGCGGCGTGTTTCACAGCTTCAATCACACTGATGTAGGCATCTGACAAAACGAAATCGCCGGTGCCAAAATATTTTCCCACAATTCCAATTTTGGCCACACCCTTTGGATGCTTGATTTTGTCCACCAAGTTATACCACCTTTTCAAATCGGTCTTATTATATTTAAGTCCCAATTTTTTCAAAATCAAACGACTGAAATCATCGCGTTCGAAATTAATTGGCACTTCATAGATGCTGTCGATATCTGGCGCAGAGATCACATCGCGTTCTGGAATATTGCAAAACATTGCAATCTTTTCTTTGCGTCTTTGATCTAAATATGTTTCCGCTCGCGCAATAATGAAGTCTGGTTGGATGCCAGCGCTATTCAAAGTTCGCACAGCATATTGCGTTGGCTTGGTTTTCATTTCGCCTACCTTGGAAGGGATTGGCAGATAACTGACCATGATTGTGATTACATCATCTGGATGCTTAATTTTCATCATGCGTGCTGCTTCCAAGAAGAGAATGTTTTGATATTCGCCCACTGTTCCGCCCACTTCAATAATAGTGATGTCAGACTTGGCCTTGTCTGAGGCTTTCTCAATGCGGTCAATCACTTCCAATGGAATGTGAGGCACAACTTCCACACATTTGCCCTTGTACTCCAAATTTCTTTCTTTATGAATGACAGTTTCATACACGCGTCCCGTGGTCATATAATTGTCACGTGGCAATTCCACTTCCAAAAATCTTTCGTAGTTGCCCATGTCTTGGTCAGTTTCATCCCCGTCATTCAAAACAAAGACTTCACCATGTTCAGTTGGATTCATTGTGCCAGCATCAACGTTGATATACGGATCAATTTTGATTGCAGTTACAACAAATCCACGTGCTTTCAAAATAGCGCCCACCGATGAAGTTGTAATTCCTTTCCCCACACCGCTCATTACTCCCCCAACCACGAAAATATATTTTCTGTTCTTCATAAAATTATTTTGTATTAAAAAATTTAATTTTTTACAAACGAAAAAGTCGCTTCCCCTGCGACTTCATATTTAATCTTTCAAAAAGTTCAAAAACTACAGGTATCTCTAGCTAGCACTTTCTACAAGCACTGCGATAGTTGCCTCTATTCTATGATCTAGTTCAACTTTCACTTCGTATTCACCCAATTCTTTGATGGGACTTTCTAATATAATTGATTTTTCTGGCAGAACAATATTTTCTTTTTTCAATTCTTTCAGGATGTCTTTCACATGCACTGCGCCAAAAAGTTTGCCACACTTTTCTTTCACCAAAAGCGTGATGCTTTTGCCATCCAATTGCGCTGCCAGCTCTTGAGTTTTCTCCAAATCAATTTGCTCTTTTTCCTTTTGCTTACTTTTGATAACTTCCACTTTTTTCAAACCTGATCCTGTGGCAATTTCCGCTAATTTTTTCACAAACAAAAAATTGCGCGCATATCCTTCAGACACTTCTTTGATATCGCCTCTTTTGCCAAGGCCTTTCACATCTTGCAATAGGATTATTTTCATATATTTGATGTTATTGCTAACCTCTCTATTATAGCAAATTTTTGGAGTGTGGCAAATAGAAAAAATCGACCCAGAAAAGAGTCGGCTCAATCAAATTAAATCAGTATTTTTCTAAAAATCTTAATTAACAAGACCTCTGATAATCTTCACCGCCTTATCCATCTGTGGATCTTTTTCAGCTTTGAAATCTTCCAAAGTCAATTCTACTTCAGTGTCAGGAGTGATGCCTTTTTCCATAATATAATCGCCATTCGGAGTTAGCCATTTGGCCACGGTTATTTTGACACTAGATTTTCCAGGTAAACCAATAAGTTCCTGCACTGAGCCCTTGCCAAAAGATTTTTTGCCAATCAACTGAACTCCGCGATTATCGCGTAAAGCACCCGCTAAAATTTCTGAAGCGCTAGCGCTTCCTTCATTGATCAAAACCACCAGTGGAATTGCGTTGAGTTTGTCGCCACCCGAGGTGTATAGATTATCTTTTTTTCCAGCACTATCCTCTTCAGACACTACTACCTTGCCTCTGGGAATAAACCGACTGGCAATTTCAATTGATGAAGTCAAGAACCCTCCTGGGTTGTTACGCAAATCCAACACAATTCCCTTGGAACCTTGAGCGATGATTTGATTCATGGCTACGTCAAATTCTTTAGAGGTCTTTTCACCAAACTGATTTATTTTTAAATAAGCAATATTGTTATCCTTGAACTCAACTTTCACGCTTTTCACTTCAATTGTGTCTCGAATGATAGTTATATCCCTAGTCTCTTGATCGCCTTTGTGAAAAACTGTCAGCTGCACTTCCGTGCCTTTCTTGCCACGAATCAAATCTACTGCCGCATCAATCGTTAAATCTGAAGTTGTTTTGTCACCAATTTTCACAATCTTGTCGCCTGACATCAATCCTGCTTTTTGCGCCGGTGAGCCATCTAACGGTGCAATTACCGTCAAAATATCATCCTTGATGCCCAGTTCTGCTCCAATACCATCAAAACTACCCTGGATATCTTGAGCAAATTCTTTAGTTTCTTTGGGATCAAAAAAAGTTGTGTATGGATCATCCGTCGCTTTGAGCATTCCCTTGATGGCACCATAAACCAATTTTTGTGCATCTAATGAACTTTGGTTAGCATATTTCACCTTAAGCGTGTCCCAAACTTTCCAAAAAAGCCCAAAATCAACTGTGTCTTTGCCAGTAGAAAATTGATTGGTTACAATTGTTGAGCCGATTGGATGCTCTTGGTTCAAAATCAATTCGTCGGCAGATTTCTTGCCGTTAGTGTAGCCAAGCCAAAAAGCTCCAATTAGAAGAAATAGAATTATAAAAAAAGAAAGGTATTTTGAAAAAATATTTTTATTTTTTTTCTCTGGACTTATTTCTGGAGTTCGCTCTTCATCCATAATCTTTTTGTATTTTTAATTTTTTTTAATTATGTTTAGGTATGGCCTTGCCTGAATATTTAATAAAATATTTTATGGCACTAATAATGTGAATTCGAGTCAATTTATTCGAAAGCAAAGACTGAAGTACACTTTTGCCAGCTGAACCACGACCATGATAATGAAACATTTGTGATCCGGGGAAATAGACAACCTTGAAGCCTTGCTCCCAAAATCGTCGACACCAGTCAGTGTCTTCAAAATATAAATTGAAGCGATGATCCATTTCACCAACTTTGTCCACCGCCTTGCGACTAGTCATCAGAGATGAGCCCATAATCCAATCAACTTCACGAATACTTTGATGATCAAAATCCTTCATCAAGAATTTCTCCAAATGTTTTTTAGCAAACCACAATTTGCCCAAAGGAGTTCGACGATACACAATTGTCATGGGAGTGTAAAATCTGAAAGTTGAAGGTTGCGAAGTTTCATTGAAATTCAAAAGTTGTGGCCCGACAAGACCAGCTTCCGAATGATTTTTAATATAGTTCAAAAGATTTTCTACGGAATCTTTTTTGACAATAATGTCGCCATTCAGAATCAAAATATATTTTCCTTGCGCCACGGCCAAACCATTATTAACAGTCATACTGAATCCGACATTTGAAATTGCTAGCAAAAATTTGATTTCCGGATAATCCTCCCCCATCATCAATTCAGTTTTTTCCTGTGTCTCACTATCTGAAACAATAACTTCATAATCAGACAAGGTTACATTTTTCTTAATCGAATCAATACAAACCTTCAAAAGATCTGGATTTTTGTAATGCGTTATGATGATGGAAAGTTCCATTGGAAGTTGAGCTTAACACTTACATTTTGGGTTTGATATCAGATTGAGCTGGCATAGTGAATATATTTTTTGCCATATCGCGAATCTTGTCGTAATTATCTCCGATGGGTAGTAAGATGTATCCTGCCCCGTTAGCTGGTGGATTATACAAAAAGCCTTCTTCTGAATTTTCTAGAACTCTTTGATAAATCTGTGGATTATTCATCTCCATATATAATTCATAAAATCGTTTCATTTCCCAAGCTTGCATATCGGTGCGCGTGTTGTCACCAAGATCATCCAAAATATTGTTCAATTTAGCAAAATCCGTTAGTGTTCCAGCACTCAATAATTTATTTTTAATAGCTTGAATAATCAATTGTTGTCTCTTGGCTCGCTCAAAATCACTGGATGTTACGCGTGATCGAGAAAGGCACAATGCTTGATCGCCGTTGAGTGTGACGTCACCCGCTGGCAATGAGAAATCTCCACCACATTCCAATTCTTCCTGTTTCACTTCTTTGGCAAAACATAGTGGATAAATTTTTGGATTAGCATAGTATGTTCCATTCTTCCTTTGAATTCTTTTAGTTTCTACTTCACCAGATGGCACGGTATATATAATGCCGTCACATCGTTGTTTCAACCCGCGAAATTGCATTGTTTCAGAAAATGGCGCATCCAAATGAAAATTGATGCCACCAATATTGTCTACCAAGTTTTTAAAACCTTCAAAATTAATACTGGCTGCATAAGCTACATCAAGACCTGTCACTTCACTTAAGATTTTCTTCATATCTTGCATCCCCTGTCCCTTGCCCTTTTGTTCACCATAAGCATGCACGGCGTTTATTTTTTGTTGAGTCTGTGTTCCGGGCACTGTGACATACAAATCTCTTGGTACAGAAATCATCGAAGCTTTATTATCGGTCGGCCTAATACTCACCACCATAATTGTATCAGCTAAGAGACCACCACCCTCAACACCTTCGCCACGCATACCTAAAAGCGCAATATTGACCTGCCCCTCTTTCTCACCTTTCAATTTTTCAGTCACACCTGGCAAAGAATGTATCAGGCTAGAAAATATGCCACCATTACCATCGGAAATTTTGTTTAAAAGATTGGTTGCTTTCCAAGCAAAAACACCTCCGCCAATAGCTAGAATGGCGATAATTATCATCGAAACCTTAACCCACTTTCTTTTGAAAAAACTAGGTTTGTAATTTGCCTCTAACATAACTTTTTTCTTCTTAAATTAATGAATAAATTGCTCATTCATGTATGTATGAGCATAGTATATATTTTACTTTTGATTGCGCTTGATGTCAATCGACCCTAGTCAATACTCATTTTATGGTATATCTCAAGCATTTTCTGATGGTCTTCTATTATAACTATATTTATAACGCTACTTTTAACTTATTAATTAATTTTGAAAATTTTCACTCCACACCATCTCCGCAGTCTTGCATCTATTACCCGAAATAATTTTCTACCGCAAATTCAAATTGTTGCATGAATATTTCTTTTATATAAGAAACATTATTTTGTTCATAAAACAATATCATAGCTTTTTTGTATTCAATAGTGTTGACATCTCGATACGACAACATAGATTTGCTATAAGCATGCAGGATTGCGTTGGCAATGATGCGTGAGGTGCGCTTGTTGCCATCTTCGAATGGCTGAATATAGGCAATCATAACGAGTACAATAAAGGACTTAGTGAAAGGATTTTCCACTTTTTCGAGAGCTTCTACTAATTTTTTCATAATAACTTCAATTTCTTTTTTCTTAGGTATGGGTCGATAAATCGTTCCCGTGATTCCAACTGGATGATCCCTGAAGTCTTTTTTGATATCTATTTTTTCCGTCAGAAACTCGTGGATTTTTATAATCTTATCCAATGTAATATCTTTGAAATAGTCGTCATTAGTTAGAATAAAATCAAGTGTTTTTTTGTGATTCAATAACATCTGCGCCTCTGATTTGTCTTTTCCCTTGGCAAAATGCATCTCGCGAAGGAGCATTTCCGTTTCGAGCAAGGTATAGGTGTTGCCTTCAATTTCTGAAGACTTCCAAGATAGCTCTATTATCAAGCGTTCCCATTCTTTTCGGAAAATAGCTGGGCTATCCTTAGCCAACTTATTTCTTGTTTCGATATACTTTCCATTGGCTTTCTCCAACATTTCTATTTCTTCTTCTGAAAAAAGATTGTCATTCAATATGGAAAAAATTTCATCCTTAAACACTGGACTTGCCTCTCTTTCTGAAAATGGACGCGAAAAATATTCTTCCACATTAATTTTCTCAAGCGCCAAATATTGCTGGGAAATGCTATAGGAAATTGACCGCCCTTTCCCATGCTTGTCTAAAATATTATTTTTTGCCAAAAATGACAGATCGCGAACAAGCGTCAATCGCTTAACTCCAAATTTTTTTTCAATCAAACCCAAAACATCACCAATCTGAAGGGTTTTTTCTTTCTTTATAAAATTAACGATTTCCTGCTGTCTTTCGTTTAATTTAGGGTAAATTTGCATAATTGTATCATTTTTATTCCTAATTACATCCTAATTGTATCATTTATGATACAATTAGTCAACCGAAAAGTCTATCATTATCTATATATAGTCAAATAGAGCCTTTGTTTTTTATATCATTTTTTTCATTCCTTTATATATCTCCAACATTTTTTCAGCAGTCTGGCGCCAAGCGAATTTGGCTGATTGTTGTAATTCTTTTTGAGTCAAATCAGCGCGCAAGGCGTCGTCAGAGACGATGCGGGTGAGTTTTTGCGAGAAGTCGTCGGCGTTGGTCATATCAAACAAGAGCACCGAATCTTCGGTGATTTCCAAGTGTGGTGGAATGTCAGAAGCCAAAGTTGGCACACCTAGCGTCATAGCCTCCAAAATTGGAATACCAAAACCCTCATACAAAGACGGGAAACAAAAAACATGCGCCAATTTGAAAATCGCCGCTTTGTCAGCTTCATCAATGAAACCTGGCAAAAACACTTCGTCTCGCAATCCATAGTTTTTGATAAATTCATCAATGCGGGTGTCAAAATTGTGACCGCGTCCACCGGCCAAAACTAATTTCAGATCTTTTCTTTTTTCCGTCGGGATTTTGATGAAGGCCTCAATCAAGGCTGGTAGATTTTTGCGCGGTTGCAAGGTGCCGATATATAGAATGAATTTTTGTGGTAGATTATATTTTTGTCTAACCATTTCCAACTGCTCTGCTAAAATATTTTCAGCGAAACCATCTGCCACAGCATTGTGAATCCATTCCAATTTTTCATCTGGGATTTGATAAAACTTTTTGATCTCGGAAATTGTGAATTGCGAAACACCCACAATTTTGTCCGCCCGCTTCAAACTCAGCGGAATCAAAAAATTCAAAAAGAACAAATCAACTTTTCCAATTAATTTGGGAAAAACCTTGAATGACACATCATGAATGATTGTTACAGCCTTAATTTTCTTGGGAATGAAAAATGGCGTGATGTATTGCACCTGCAAGATGTCCACCAGATTCTCCTTCAAATATTTCGGCAAAATCCACGCGTTCCAAGAAAATTTATTAGCACCACCCTCGCACACTGGCACGACCTTGAAATTGTTTGGCAATTGCAAAAGTTCAATTGATTCTCGCAAATCAGCATCAGCCACGGGATTGCGATCAGTCAGCAAAACATACTCATTCTCCTTATCGATCACCGCCAAATTTTTCACCAAATTAAAAAACACGACCTCATCCCCCGTTCTATTTTTGCCAATATTGCGAATGTCGATTGCTATTTTTGCCATTTTTGTCTGCGAGGCACGAGCAGCTACAAAAATAGCATCCCGCACAAATTCGCAAATTAAACTTTTTGTTAAATATAAATTTAGCCGCAGGCGAGTTCACAATAAGAATTAACTACAACATAAATCTTTATTGAAATTTGTTGCGGGACATTGCCTTGTATATTGTAGCATGGCCATTACTTCTCACTGTCAATAAAAACTACTCCCAAGAACACCCACAAAAATCCCAGCATGATTCCGGAGTTGAAGAGATTTGGAATGGTGAGAGCAAACCAACCCAGCAAAATGAAGAGTGGCAAGAATTTTTGTGAATCTTTGGCCAGGAAAAAATCGCGTGCAGATTTACCAAGAATCCACAGCCAAACTGCCAAAAATGCCAACAAACCAATGAGGCCTGAGCCCAACCAAATTTCCAAGAAAATATTGCTCGCATTGAGTCCAGTTCCGCGCTCATCTGTGCCCAGATAGGAGCTGATGTTACCCCAGCCAATTCCTAGAATTGGATTTTGCTTGATCAAGTTCCAAGATTTTTGATAAATTTGCGCTCGCACATTCACATTTGGATCTTTGCGAAAAACTTCAGTCACAAAATTGCCCGCAGCAGCTTCCTTGTAAATATCCTCTAGATTTATATGTCGACAATGATATTGTTCCAACTCATCAGTATTTTCAATGATAAGCGCATCGACAACTGGGATAGATTTCCAATCACCCACACCGTTCTCACAAGAGACTGTGATTTTCTGCAACCCGCCCGTGCTTTGGACGCGATTAGCTAGTTGAAAATTTGTCAGATGAAAAAAATATACCATGGCAACAGCAATCATGAATGCACATACCACTTTGGTTTTCATCCAAAAAGCCTCTCTCCATTGCCACTCCCTGAAATTCAATTTCAATTGAGTGATGACCGCGAACCACAAAAGAATTGTCACTCCCACCGCTCCCAACCAAGCACTTCTTGAGACTGTCAGAATAAGCGCTGTGAAAATTAGAACAATTATTATCCAGTAGGTAGTCATCAGTAATTGGTCATCAGTAATCGCAACTTCACTATCTTTACTTTTATAATAAATCACTGCATACATAACAGCCAACAAAAGAACTAAGAAAATGCCAAGCCAATCCGCCTCCGCAAAAGTTCCATTCGGTCGCCCTGGCATCACTTCAAAGTGACTTGCACTACGCATAAACTGGATGTTTTGCCAGATACTATATAAAACCACCACGACTGACGAACTCAAAAAGAATGGCACAACTTTTTTCAAATCAGCTGTTGTTTGAATATAATTGCGTACCAAAAAGCATAAAAAGATAAACGATATCAAAATCACTGTTTGCTTAAAACTCACTCCCTGATTGCTAGCAAAAATTGCACTCACAAAACTAGCTACACCAAACACGATCATTGCCCAGTCTTGCCAAGCTAATTTGATCAGTTTGAAATTCAAGCGTCGAGTTGCCAAGCGAATAATAATGGCCAAAATTGTCAGTCCGCCAAAAAATTGATATGGACGCACCGCAATGCCCAATTCTACTGGTGCCAAATTGATATTTTCCAACATGTTTGTACCCACAAATAGCAAGAATCCCCAACCAGGACGATAGAGTGTCAAAAGCAAAGTCAAAATTGCAAAGAAAATGAAATCACCTAGGCGCAACGGCAAAATATTCAGATTGAAAAGTACAATGGCAAAAAATACCAATGCCACATTGGCCGCTAATAATAAATTTTTATTAATATTTTTATTCATTACAAATTTTTAACCACATTAAAAACCTTAGCACTAAACTTTCCCCAGGAAAAATATTGCGCTCGCTCTTTGCCACGCACCACCAACGCCAAGCGCAATTGCGCATGCAACAAAACATTTTTCATGACCATCGCAATATCCAAAACATCTTTGGGATCACAATACAGCACACCATCGCGTCCAACCTCTGGCAAAGAAGAATGCTTGGAAGTGATGGCTGGTGTGCCCGCGCTCATCGCTTCCAGAACTGGCATGCCAAAACCTTCATAGTGCGATGGATAAACAAACATCACCGATTGATTATATAGTGCTGGCAAATCCGTTTGCGGCACAAAACCCAACAGACGCACACGCTTGCTCAAGTTCAATTCTTTGACCAATTTTTGCACATCCACGATGAGTGGTGCCAACTCTGGCATCATTTTGCCAGAAACAACCAACTTGGGAAACTCATGCACAAAATGTTCATTGGCATTTTTTTCCAACAAAAATTTGTAGGCGCGGATGACACCCTCCGTGTTTTTGCGCACTTCCAATCCTCCACCCGTATATATGTAGCCGGGTTTCAGGCGATATTTTTTCAGTACAGACGAGGCATGCCTCGTCTGTACCCTTTTTTTGTAGATTGGATCGACATCCACATGATTGACTGAAATTTTTTGTGGATCAATTCCCAAATGAGCAATCAAATCTTTTTCCGTGCGTGATGATATGGCCAAAATTTTGTCGGCGCGTTTGATGGCTTTTTCGGTCAGTGACCAATATAGCCTCTTGCGCCAATTGTTCAAATATTCTGGAAACAATTTGGGAATCAAATCATGCACCACCATCACATGTTTGATATTTTTGTTCAAAATAGTCGGGCATTGATACATCGAAATCAAAGCTTCGCAATTGTCTTGCTTGACCATCTTTGGCAAACTCCATTTTTCCCACCAAATCTTGTGCACCAAATCGTCCCGCTTCCAAGCCGGCAAAAAAATCTTCTTGCTGAAATTCTTGGGCAGCTTGATGTCTCTCGGCAAGTCTTCTTCCAAATACAACACAAATTCATCACTCGTTTTTTTCTGAGCGATCTTCTTTAAAAAATTAATTGTCACCTGCCCAATCCCACTTCCCGGCTTGCGGGCAAACGAGGCGTTGATACCTATTCTCATAATTTTATTATACCCGAAAAAAGCATAATTAACAAAGGTTATTGACGCCAAAACAGCCCAAGAGTATAATGTAGATATGCAAATTATAAAATGTGACATTTGTAAAAAAACGATTGAGAAAGGGTCAAACAGCATACACATTAGTGTAGGTAAAAGCATCCTTTCTGATCATGTTGAAATTTGCCTAATCTGTGGCAAGTCTATTTTAAAATTGTTGAAAAATAAAAAGCTAATCAAGGACTAATAATTTCTTATGCGTATGGAAAATATTGAACAGGAAAAGACATTAACACTTGAAGATATTGCTGAGCTCATCAGAACAACCCAAATTACATTGGAAGCAAAGATTGATTCTTCTGTTAAAAAATCTACTGCCACATTAGAAGCAAAGATTGATTCATCTGTTGATGTTTTAGCGGCAATCACACAGAAGAATGCTTTGAAATTGGAAGGAAAAATTGATAAAATCGAGACTAAAATAAAAGAAGTCAAATCTGATACAGAAAATATTAAAGCCAATCTCAATAAAAAAGTTGACAAAATTGACCACAATGAATTAACCTATCGTGTAGAAAAACTAGAAAAGAAATTCGCCTAAAAATCAAAACTTCAACCCACGAAAAAATCCAGCGCAAGCCAGATTTTTTGCTATCTACTTAGTCTAATTTATTTCAAACCATTCGCCCTCGCTAATAAAAGCCAAATTCAATCCAGCAAATGGCCTCCCTGTCAGTTCTAATAGAGTATCGGTAATTGATTTATTAGAAAGCCCGGCAGATGTGAGTAATAACTTCATAGGATTAATATCTTCTATTATAGAAACCTTTATAACACTTATTTTAGTACTGTTTATCTTAAAACTAGCTAAATATTTTCACCATTTGACTCCCCCGCTCATTGATTTATAATAATATCTAGTTACCTAGACTGTCTGGATAGCCACTAATTATAAGCAATAATCGACCCCAGTTAAATAGTTTGCATACTCACAAATAGATATTTTGAAGATTCAACGCTTCGAATTTCGATTGGTGATTTGTAGCGAAATTTAACGGGGTAAAATTCTATGTCAGAAAAAAGGAATCAGAAAGTTTGCGTTATTGGTTTGGGCTATGTTGGGTTGCCATTGGCCGTGCGTTGCGTGGAAAAAGGTTATGAGACCTATGGATTGGAAATGGATCAGAAAAAAGTTAATTTGATCAACAATGGTAGAAGTCCAATTGAAGAAAAATTCCTCGAAGATAATTTGCCGAAATTCAAGCCCACTGCCACGACTGATGAAAAAATCATCAAGAAGTGTGACATCATTTTGATTTGCGTGCCAACTCCAGTTGACTCAATGTATGTGCCAGATTTGACTCCGGTCATCGGTGCTAGCAAAGCCGTTATGCGCAATTTGAAAAAAGGCGCCCTAGTGGTTTTGGAATCAACCGTGAATCCGGGTGTCAGCGAAGAAGTGATCCGACCGATTTTCGAAGAAGCGGGTTTTGTCGTCGGCAAAGATGTTTTCATCGCGCATTGTCCAGAGCGTATTAACCCAGGGGATGCCAAATGGAATGTCACCAACATTCCGCGCGTAGTAGGGTCATTTGACAAGACCGGTCTTGATATCGCGGTGAAATTTTATGAAAGCATTGTGGATGGCAACATCCGTCCAATGAAATCCATTCGTGAAGCTGAAGCGGTGAAGATTGTGGAAAATTCTTTCCGCGACATCAACATTGCTTTTGTGAATGAATTGGCCAAATCTTTCGACAAGCTTGGCATTGACGTGAAAGATGTGATTCTGGGAGCTTCGACCAAGCCATTTGCTTTTATGGCACATTTCCCTGCTTGCGGAGTTGGTGGACATTGCATTCCAGTTGATCCATATTATCTAATTGAGCGCGCCAAAAAATCTGGTTTCGATCATAAATTCTTGAAAGTTGCCAGAGAAATCAACAATTCCATGCCAAGTTATACTGTGGAATTGATGCGAGACGCCTTGAATAAATTGCAGATGCCGATGAAAGGCACCAAAATTGGCGTGTTGGGAATTTCCTACAAAGCTAACGTGGATGACACGCGTGAATCTCCAACTTTCAAGATTTTAACTCTTCTTGATGAGCACGGCGTGAAATATGACACCTTTGATCCACATGTGATTGCCAAATCTAGCATCAAAACATTGAATGTAATTTTGAAAAAAGTTGATGCCTTGATTGTTGCCACTGATCACAAAGAATTTAAAGAAATTGATCCAGAACTTTTCAAGCAACACGGCATTAAAGTCATTGTCGACGGCAAGAATTGTCTCGACAAAGATGCTATCAAAAAACTTGGCATTATTTATAAAGGTATTGGTAGATAATCAACTACCTTGGAGCTAAGCTCCTGAACTGCATAGCCCAGTTGGAGCTTAGCTCCTACTAAATCACCAAGCTCTTCGCAAGAATGGGCTTAGCTTGCTATTTGGTCAGTTTTTTGCCATAATAGAATCAATACGTCAATAATTTAGCAGTAATATAACAATTAAACAATAAACACTATGTTTGACCTAATGAAATCTTTTGTCTGGATCGCCATAATGCTCATACTCGCCTATTTCATCATGAGTTATTTTGGTTATGAGCCTAATCTAGATTACTTCTCAACTAGCAAAGAAGTTTGTCAACAAAAAATCAAAGACTGCACAAACAATGTAATCCACAACGGTATTAATAATACTGATAAATGTAATTTTAATTGCATCAACCCGAAACTAATCATTAAAAAAGTAAAATAATGCGCTTGATTATAAACATCCCAGCCTACAACGAAGAAGGTGTTGTTGGCGAAACCATTGTCAAAATCAAAGAGAGTTTCAAGGCTGATTTCTATGCGCAAAAAGGCGCGGTCATCACCGAAAAATTGATTCAGGTGGTGGACGATGGCTCAACTGATGCTACTGCACAAGTTGCCAAGAAAGCTGGTGCAGATATTGTAGTTTCCTACAAACCCAATCGCCGACTCGCCTATTCCTTCAAACAAGCTGTGGAAAGTTCACTCATAAACGGTGCTGACCTAATGGTTAACATTGACGCTGACGGACAATTCAATCCCAATGACATTCCGCAACTTTTGACTCCTATCTTGGATGGCAATGTAGACATGGTCATCGCCAATCGTTTTGGTGAAATTGCGGCCAAAAACATTCCGTGGGTTAGAAAAAGCTTGAACAAATTTGCCGCTCGTGTGATTGGTTTTTTTTTAGGCTACAAAACCAACGATCTGACTTGCGGTTTCCGCGCGCACAATCGCGAAACTTTGTTGCGTTTGAATTTGACTAATGTGCATTTCACCTACACTCAAGAAACTATAATTGATGCTATTGGCAAAAATTTGAAACTGGCTTGGGTGCCAATTGAAGTCACCTATTTTGACAATCGTGAAGCCAAGATCACTAAATCACTTTGGAAATTTGTGAACAATTCCACCAAGATCATCTTGAAAGCCGTGCGTGATGTGCGACCAATGAAATTTTTCGGAATTCCAGGATTGTTTCTGATTTTCCTAGCCCTCATCTCACTAGTTATTTTCTTGTTCAACTATTTGGCTGAATTTCAAATCACACCCTATAGAAATTATTTGATTTTCGGCATCGCCACTTTCCTAGTTGGCTTGCAATTAGTTGTCTTTGCCCTCATCGCCGACATGATCAAATCCTCACGACAATTGACCGAAGAATTGATGTATCAGTGGAAGAAGGATAAATTTGATAATAAAAAGTAACATTCTTTTCATAGAAAAGCCTCTTGTTTTGACAGGAAGCTTTTTTGCTTGAAAAATAACTCTATTTGATATATAATTAGGCAGTAATTCAATAGTGATATTTATGCGAATTTTATTTATTTCCCATGCTCATCCACCCACTGTGGGAGGTGTGGAGAACCAGAACTTTGAACTTTCCACTTGGCTAGGAGAAATTGCGGAAGTCAAAACCATTGCCAATGGACGAGGCAAGAAATTCTTGCCACTTTGGATGCCCTACACTCTCGTGAAGAGCCTTTTTCTGATGTCAAAATATGATGTCATTCTTTTGGGCAATGCTCTCTTGGCACACATGGGTTGGATATTAAAAATAATTTATAGAAAACCTGTGGTTGTTGTAGTGCATGGATTGGATTTAACTTTTCAAAATTGGTGCTACCAAAAATTCTGGGTCAAATTTTTCATCCCCAAAATGGACAAGTTTGTTTGCGTTGGCAATGAAACCATTCGCGTGGCCAAAGAGAAAGGCATTGCGCAGGACAAATTAGTTTTCATTCCCAATGGCGTCAACACCAACAAATTTCAGTCGGAATATAATTGGTCAGAAATTGAAAAAATCTTTGGACAAAAATTAGGAAACAAAAAAGTTTTGATGACTTCTGGTAGACTTGCTAGACGCAAGGGCGTGGCGTGGTTTGTTCGCAATGTTATGCCAAAATTACCTGAGAATGTTTTGTATATCGTGGCAGGTGACGGTGCTGATCAAGAAAACATTGAGCAAGCTATCAGCGAAAACACTTTGTCTGAACGTGTTAAAATGATTGGCTATATGGGCGATTATGTACGCGATATGCTTTTTCACACTTGTGATCTTTTCATTCAACCCAACATCAAAGTGACTGGTGACATGGAAGGCTTTGGTCTATCAGTTATTGAAGCAGCGTTTTGTGGTATTCCAGTTATTGCCTCCAATCTTGAAGGATTGAAAGACGCTATCAAAGATGGTCAGGATGGTTTTTTAGTTGAACCAGAAGATGCAGATGGCTATGTTAGAAAAATAAATGAACTTCTATCTTCCGATGAATCCAGAAAAGCCTTCGGTCAAAAAGCCAAACAATTTGTTATTGATAATTATAGCTGGGAAAAAATTGCACAAAAATATTTAGTTGAAATAGAGAAAGTAATTAGTAACTAGTAAATTGTATATGCTAGATTTTATATTCAATCAAGTATTATTTTATCTCATCTTAGCTTTTGTGTTATTTATTCCAGGCTATTCTTTGCTTTTGGCGATTTTTGGTCACAGCAAAACTCTGAGTACTTTAGAAAAATTTGCCATATCCTTTGGTCTGAGTATTGTTGGTGTGGACTTTATCTTCTTCGCTTTTTCAAAAGCCAACATTGCCATCACTCGCCTCTCATCTGCCATTGGCATTGCCGCTTTTATCCTGATCTGTTTGGCAATTTTCAAAATCAGAAAGTTTTCAAATTCAACTGCAGATGAAAAATTATTTTCCTTTTCCAAAAATCAATTCATCCTTATTCTACTTTTGATTTTCCTCAGCATCTTCATTAAAACTGCCTATCTGACCGACACTGTTTTCCCAACTGCCACCGACATGGGGCATCACATGTATTGGGCCAAATGGATGGTGGAAAATCATCAACTACCGACCTATGACGGCATGCCAGATTTCATCATTGGCGAGCACATCATTTTTGCCACCGTTGCCACCTTGAGTGGTGCCAGTTTCTTTTCAGCTTTTCCAATTGCAATTCTGTTTTTAGTGAATCTACTCAGCATCTTGATGGTTTCCATTTTGACTCTGCGAATTTTCAAAGAAAAAAATATCGCTATTCTCTCATTATTATTTTTAGGTGTTCTCTATGCTGTGAGTTCACCTCAAGCCAAATTTGTCAGCGGTGGAGTGGTTGGCAATATCCTTGGCAATCTACTCTTGCCCATGAGCTTTTATTTTTATTATCGCGCTTTCAGTTTTTTTGAAACTGATGAAAAAGTTTCTGGACAATCCAAAACATTTTTGGCCTTGGCCTTTTTCTCAACTTTCGGATTGCTCTACACACATCATCTAACTGTTTTTATTTTTCTTTTTATCCTCACACTCATCGTTGCGATTTTCTTGGTGCTGAACATAAAAAATCTGAAAAATATCTTCACCTCACTATTCAAAATTATTTTTTCTCCACAAGTTTTGGCTACACTGGCTATCTGCCTAATCTTTTTCTTTTGGGTTTTCACTCCCAACTATATCAAGGGCGGTGCGGTGGACACGGCCGTGGGCGCGCCGAGCAAAGAAACTCGCGCTGGTCTCACCATTGCCAACTTGCGTTCTTCCATTGGCGAGGCTCGCATTGCCTTGGGCTTTCTAGGCTTGTTAGTTTTGGCCATCGGATTTAAACGTAAAAACTTTGGCTACACCATTGTCGCCGCTTGGGCCATTATGATTTTCACTATGTCCACTCAGCCAAATCTTCTACTAGTGAATCTACCTAGCAGTCGCATCGGCAACTATCTCTCCTATCCATTTGCCATCCTCAGTGCCTACACTTTTTATTTTGTTTTCAAAAACAAAGCCAATCAATTTTTGAAAGTGAGTTTCATTGTCATTGCCACCTTTGTCTTAGTAGATGGAATTTCTGATTCAGCCTACAGCTTCAAAAACAAGGAGGATTTGAGCCCCCTTGCCCAAACATTCAATGCTTCAACATACCTAGCTAATCATACCACTACCACTGATGAAATTTTGAAAGACCACAATTACATCACCGCTGACTCCTGGATGAAAATCATCTTGATGCGCGGTTACAAATACCCACAATCCCGCGGTTTTTTTAAGCGCTATGACGATGCGACCAAACCGCGCGAAATGTGTACACTACATATGATTTCCACACCCGACAGCCCGGAAGCCAAACTTTGCTTTGCTGACACCAACACCAATTTCATCGCCATCAATCCGAATTTTGATAGCGCGCAATTTTTGAAATTGAAAAATTTTGATCAAGTCTATTCCAGCACTGGCATAAATATTTATTACAAAAATAACTAATATGCAACAACAAACTAAAATCATTTTATTTTTCATTATTCTATTCTTGGCCAGTTCCATTTATCTTTTTACTATTGATTCCAGATACAATGACTCAGCCTACAACAAAAACTGGTATTCCCTATCATTTGTTGAACCAAAAACAGATAGTCTGAATTTCACTATTGAAAATTTTTCGGCCAACACAAATTTCCACTGGGAGCTTCTGACTGGCAAAGAAAAAATTGAGACTGGCGATGTTGAAGTTCAAACTGGCGAGAAAAAAGAAATTGGTCTTTCAAGGATAATGACCGATCAAAAAATGACTGTGCGAGTTTCTTCTGGCGATGATATACAAGAGATTTATAAAAACTAATTGTCATTCCCGTGGAAACCTGCCTGCCGGCAGGCAGGCGGGAATCCAGTCACGCATCATTAAGTTTCTACACTAGATTCCCTTCGCCCGCTAGCGGAGGGAATGACAAAAACATAATATTCTAAAAAATATATTCATGTCCAATCCTAAAAAAATTCTCCTCGTCACGCGTCCAATCGCCCCACCTTGGGATGAGGCCTCTAAGAATTTTGCCTTTAGTTTGGCCAAGGATCTGGTTTCAAATGAAAATCTAGAACTTCATTTGATGACCAATGGTGCTGTTGCTGAATTGCCTCAAGGGATAATCCAAGAACATGTTTATACTCATTCAGAAAATGATTTTGGATTTTCGCAAAAAATTCGCTCACTACTTTTTCAGATTATGACGCGTAGCCAATTTGATATTGCTCATTTTGTTTTCACTCCGACAAAACTCAATTCTTTTATCATAAAGAAATTCATCCAAAACGAAAAAACTAAAACTATTCAGACCGTCGCCACTTTGCGAGAAGATATGTTTTCCGATGCAGAACTGAAAAATTTGATGTTCGCTGATTTGGTCATCACCTATTCTACCTATGCCCAAGAAAAATTGAAGGACTTGGGCATTGTCAATGTCGCCCGAGTCTATCCTGGTATTGATTTGGAAAATTATCGCGCCAAACAAACACGTCAACTTTTTCCAGCCTACAATGCTTCTGATTTCGTGATCAATTTTGCCGGAGAATACACACGCCTCGGAGCTATGGATGATGTGATCGATGCCTTCATTCAAATCAGTCAAAAAATCCCGAACGCCAAACTTTCAATGGCTGTGCGCGTGAAAAACGAAAAGGATGCTAGCAAGAAAAAAGAAGTCATTGAAAAACTAAAGCAAAGCGATGTTCTGGAAAAAGTCGTCTTTCATGATGATGGCAGATTCAATATGGCTGACATTTACAATTTTTGTGACGTGAGTCTTTTCCCCGTGCAGAATATGCGTGGCAAATTTGATGTGCCATTGGTGGTGGTGGAAGCTATGGCATGTGAAAAACCAGTGATTGTTTCCAATCTACCAATCCTCAAAGAATTTGCCTCAGACACAAACTCAATTACAATTGAACAAGGCAATGTTGCACAATTAGTTGACGCAATTCTTGATCTCTACAATAATCCAGAAAAACGCACACTTCTTGGCAAGGGCGGACGCAAATTCTGCGAAAAAAATTTTGACATCAAAAAAGTCGCCTCAATCTACGAAAAAATTTACTTTGAATTATAAATATGCGTTAATTCGCTAATTCTTTAATCCGTTAATTATTTATTATGTCCTATCAAATCGAAAACTTGTCCCCTCACAAAAAACAATTTCAAACCTCTGCTATGCAAGTTCCGGCTATCTTGCATGTCTCGGATGACTTGATGCCCAACGAGGCCACGTTGGCTGAAATTGAGGGCGTAGCTTCTGACCCGCATGCTTTTCATCATGTAGCTGCCATGTCTGACGTACACAGCAAAAAGGGCCGTAAGAACCCAACTGGCACCGTGATGGCCTCAGAGGACCATTTGTTGCCCCAAATCAATGATACGGCGCCCAATTGTGGTATGCGCTTTTTGAAGACCAATCTCACCGATGCAGATTTTACTCCAGAAAACATTGACCGACTTTTCCAAGAATTGATTGGTGTCATCCCAACCAAGGCTTATGTTGGCACCAAAATGCCCTATTCTTTGATTATGGACATTTGCCGCAAAGGCATTGCGCCAGTGCGAGAATTTTTCCAAACTCGCACTAAAAATGAAATTGCAAACGCTTTCGAAGGTGGCAACTTTTTTTCTGAAATTCCCACGGAAAAAGAAATTCTCAATGCCATTCCAAAATTGTTTTTACACATTGGGCAATATCGTCTTGGCATCCTCGGCGCTGCTGGCAATCATTTCTTGGATTTGATGAAAATCACCGAAATTGAAAATCAAGAGATTGCTACCAAATTCGGATTGCAAACTGGGCAATATATTTTTTTGTTACACACTGGCTCCGGACTTTTGGGGCAATACGCGTCATACCTTTATACGCCCAAAAGAAAAGAACACTTGAGCCAAAGAATTATCTTGGAAATTGGCAAATTTCTTTTCAAGACAGATTATAAAAAAGAATTCAAAACCTTGTGGAAAAAAATTGAAAGTTTCAAGGACAGCAAAGAATATTTCGCCTATGATGACCAAAGCTTGGAAGGCAAACTCTTTTTGACTTCGCACAATGCCGCCGCCAATCAAGGCTATGCCAATCGTTCAATTTTGAATCATCAATTAGACTTGGCAATTGAAAAAGTTTTGGGCAAAAATCCAGAATTAGATATGCTCTATGACATGCCACATGTTTTTGTGCATCGGGAAAAAAATCATTTTGGCAAAGATGTTTGGGTGCATAGAAACGGCACTGTACGCGCCAATGGCCCAGCACGTATGAACCATCCATTGTTCTCCCAAACTGGTGAGCCAGTTTTCATTCCGTCTTCCATGAGCACGCCGGCCTATATTTGCGCTGGGACTGACGCCAATGAATCTAGTTTCTTCTCAGCGAGTCACGGCACCGGTCGTCGCAGAGATCCCTTGGCTGATGCGACGCATAATAGAGCGGAACTTTTCGACAAGCTCAAAGCAAGACAAGTCAAACTTTTCAATGCCAAATCCAAAGGCGTAGTCATGCAGGATAGTTCATACTACAAAGATGTGGAAGAAGTCATCGCTGGCATGGAAGCCAATCAAATCGTCAAAGCCGTGGCCAAAATGGAACCAGTGGCAGTTTTGATGTACTAATCTTGACATTTCCTCAAAAACCAGTCAGACTTATAGGCGTTAAGAAAGAAAAAAATAACCAGTTCCTTTTTATAACCCATATTTCACGGAGGGAGCAGATGAACAGCTATCATACATTTATAACAATACATGGACTTACTGTGGAAAAGGCTCTGGAATGCATGCAGGTAATGCGAAATTTTTTGCAAAAAACTATACCGGATGAATGCAAGGGCGTTATTTACACTCATAATCCCGCGCCAGTATTCAATGATTTAGGTCAAGAAATAATGACCATTGAAATAACTGCACGGCCAAACCGTCGCTCGCAAATCACCGAACGTCTAGCACCCCTCGAGCTCAACATTCTTGAATCCTAACCCCAATTACGCATTTGTATGCCTCAGTAGCTCAATAGGTGAAGCAACTGATCATCTGACCGCTGGACAAGTGATTTTCCAGTGAGATGAAGCACCCTTTCTTGAGAAGATCAGAAAGCTGGAGGTTCGAGTCCTCTCTGGGGCTATACCCACACCTGACTCGCCTCGCACGATTAACATCGTTGCGGGGCGTTTTTTATTCCTAGCTTTTGCGCCTGTTTTATGCTATGATTTTGGTATAAGAAAGTTAAATATCCTATGAAAATTATCACTATTTCCGGCGTGGACGGATCAGGTAAATCGACCCAAATCAAGCTTCTACAAGAATATTTAGAATCGCGAGATATGCGGGTTTTTTATTTCCATGCCATTGAGTTTGGTTTGGCTACCAAACTAGCCGATTTCAAGAAAAAATATTGCCTGATTTGCAAAATCAAAGGTCTGTGCAACATCAAATCGTCTGAAACAAAAAGTGTCACCAAGGCCAACTGGCTACAAATCCAACTACGCAAAATTTTTCTTCGCATCGATATTTTACGCTTCAAAAAACTCATAAAAAAATTAGAGAAAGAAAAAATTGACTATCTTCTTAGTGATCGCTTTTTCTACGATTCAGTCGTCAACATCCACTATCTTGAAAATTCGGACATTAAAAATTCGGCTTTGATTCAAAATTCAAAATTCAAAATTCAAAATTCTTTTTATATGGACATATCTCCCGAACAAATCATGCAACGCGAAAGAAAACCCGATCAAGGCCTGGAATATTTACAAAAAAAGACTGAACTGTTCAAGCAAAAAATTGAAGACTGGAATATGCAAATTATTGACGCCAATCAGTCTAAGGAGGAAATTTTCAATGCCATCAAGAGCATTGTGACTTTACGGACTTTATAAACTTTTAACTTCACGTTATGTCAAGCAATATTGCCAAATCGGCCCTTTGGGTCACTGTTTCAGAAATCCTCTTTAACTTGTCAGGATTTATCATTCACAGCGTTCTGGGACGCGTTTTGGGGCCTGCAGACTATGGCAGATATGGCCTAATTGTGACTTTGACCACTATGGTCATTGTCCTTATTGGCAATGGCATTCCAACCGCCATGGCCAAATACATCAGTGAAATTTATGAAACCAATCCACTGGGGGTTTTGCAAATCAAAAAACAAGCTATCAAATTGCAAGTGCTCATCGTCGGTGCCATCACAGTGATTTTCTATTTTTCTGCAGGACTAATTTCCAAGGCTTTGGGTGATCCAACTCTGGCACCACTCTTCCGTTTTTCAACTTTGATTATCCCAGCTTTCGCTGCGGCATCTTTCTATTTTTCCTATTACACTGGCCTACATAAATTCAACACTCAAGCTACACTCAAAACCATTCGCTCAGTGATGCGCATTGGCTTTGTCGTTGGCTTGGCGTTTATTTTTGGTCTCAAAGGATCTATCTCTGGCTATGTCATTGCGCCATTTTCTGTTTTTGCAATTGCCTACGCGATTGATAAATTCAAAATTGCGAAAGAACTGAAATCGCGCATTGTAGAGACGCAAAATATTGCGTCTATACCAGAAACGAATTTTGATTGGAGAAAATTAGTCAATTATGGCTGGCAGGTGGTAGTTTTCTTTTTAGCCTATGAGCTGCTCATCAGCATTGATTTATATATGGTCAAAGCGATTTTGCATGACGATGTTTTGACTGGAATTTACAACGCTTCACTCACCGTCGGACGCATCCCCTATTACATTTTCTATGCTATGACTGTTTTTCTTTTGCCAATGATGTCCAAATCTACGGCTCAAAATAATCATGCTGAGACTGCAAGAATTTTGGAGCAAGCTCTGCGTATTATTTTGATTTTACTCGTGCCAATGATAATTTTGCTTTCCATTTTTGCCCTACCAACATTGCAACTGCTTTATGGTCAGAAATATTTGGCGGGAGCCGTGCCAATGTCAATCCTCGTGTTTGGGGTTGGATTTTTGACACTTTTTTATGTTCTAAGTTTTGCTATGAACGGCGCTGGCAAAACTAAACTTGTGATGTGGATTGCTTCGGTTGGATTAGTAATAAATTCTGTTTTGAATTATTTTTTTATCCACAAATATGGCATTCTCGGCTCAGCCATTGCCACTTCCGTCACTTCATTTGTCATCATGACCATCATGCTCTACTATCTGAAGCGTGATTTTGGCGTTACCTACAAAATGAAAAGTATTTTACGCGTGACGCTAGCAGGATTTCATGTTTATATTTTTTCCCTAATCGTTCCACTTCGTCCTAAACTATTTTTCCTTGAAACCATTCTTCTTCTAGGTGTTTACTTTGGCTTCCTTTGGATTTTGCGAGAAATCAAAAAGGAGGACCTTGTAATCCTCCAAAATATTATTCGTCGTAAGAAAGTTGCGGAAGTGGAACAAGAATTGTCCGGCAATGAACCAAGCGCCTAATTACTCCACCGATACACACCAATGTCACCGCGCACCGCGATGGCATTTATTTTTTCCAAGTTTTTCTCAACATATTTTTGCACATCTTCGGAGATATAATCTTTGTCATTGCCAGAATATATAAACCAGCCGGACAGATTCTCACTCATGATTTTCTGCAACTCTGTTAAGTTGAATTTTTCTTGTGACAATTCCCCACCAAAATCAAAGGTTACAACTTTCTGTCCACTCCAATAATAATTGCGGAAATCTCGAGTGATCAAAACATCATTCGGTTTTTTGTTTTTCTTGAAATAGGTGAAAACACTACGATAGTTCGGATTTTCTGAACGCGAGGTTTGCTGATAGACACTGTTTTCTTGGAAAAAATAGGCATAATTTGGCAAAATCAAGAAAGCTACAATAATTGCGATATAAAATGGTTTTTTATTATACTTCAACAAACTGTCTTGGAAAAACACGGCCACTGCATAAATTCCCGTTGCAATCAAAATCATTTCGAAAGATTGGATGAAGAAGATATATTGTTCACCTACATTTCTACGCCACATAAAAATGGCAAACAGTAGTGGCACGAAAAATGAAATCGACAGCCACAAAGCTTCTTTGCCCAAGAATCTTGTTTTGACTAAATAATAAATTCCGAGTATTGCAAAAGCAATCGCAATCAAAACATCATTATAATCCCGTAAAACGATAGCCAAATAACTCCAATGTGTGGTGAAGAAAACTAAGGTTCCTAAAAATTGTGCCACTAAGTCTTTGGCAAAAATTTCAACCAAAACAAATCCCGCCACAGCTATGGCCAACATCACCGCATACTTATTTTGCCATGATTTTGTTTTGCGATAGACACTTGCCAAACGCACAACAAGATACACTGCGACAACAATGGCAATATTAGCGGTGAGTTGATGCAAGTGGAAACTCAGTGCTCCCAGTGTCAGTATCGGCATCAAATACATCAAATTCAATCCGTATTCAACATTAACTTTTTTTATCCAAGCCACATTGCCCTCGTATTTTCTTTCCAAAAATTTGAAAGTTGACCACGAAAACAACAAAAAGATTGGAAAAAACATCGCATACATTCGCACATGTCGATCAAAAATGATACCAGAAACACTCAAGGCAAACAAAGTTGCGCTCAATAGACCGATAGCTCGTTTCTTGGTGAAGCTGGTTGCCACCAAATACATCGCACCAATGGAAATCATACCCCAAAAAACACTCACGGCGCGAGCTGTAGTCTCTGTAGGTGGAAAGAATTTATATAATTGTGCCATTTGCCAGCGATAAATCCAGGCACGCTCATCACTTGGGTCATTCAAGCGCTCTGCTGAGGTTTCTAAATTGAAATCCCAAGCATGCCAATCACCAGTTTTGAAATAGCCATAACTGGCGTTTACATCCAAAAATTCATCCGCTACAAATGAAGAATTACCCAATTTATACATGCGCAAAAACCCGCCCAACAAAACTACCAAAAACAAAATGGCAAAGAACTTTTTTTTGTCTAACATTTTTTTATATATAATAATTATTCTTCTTCACTGTCTTCAGCAAAAATTTCCTCCCAGCGGAAACGCACTGGCACATTTGGGCCACTCTGTGGTTTGCCCTTTGGCCTAAATTCCTGACTGTCGGTGGTAATAAATTCTTTTTTAGGCACCAAATTAAACACTAGCAATGTCCCAAATTCTTTTTGACCAATAATTTCAAATTTATCTGTATAATCATCCAGTTCAGCATCCAAATTATCCCCCGATGGATAAATCAGAAAATAATTGCTATCGCGGTATATCTTGTTGTTGCGCATATCATCGCGCGGAATCTGACGTTGCTCCAGATTATATAAAAAAGCTCGACGATAAAATGGGTCACTATCCAAATAGATCGGGAAATTATTTTTCTTATAAAATTCTTCCATATAATCAGTAATGATTTCTTGCTGAAGCATGGTCACCCGCTCTTGTTCTTTGAGAATTCTGTCAGCTTTGATTTTGAAATTTTCAAATGGTGCTCTACTCAATTGCGAAAATCTGGCTTGTGTTTCGCGCAAATTGGAAAACAAAACAATTGCAACAATCACAATCAACGCCACAAGTGCAGCTCGCCTATTTTTAATTATCTGGCCAAAAAATTGCAACATCAATCCCAAGAAGATAAATGGCAATCCAGCCACTAGCAAGAAAAATCTTGGCGCAAAATCATAGGCAATTGGCGTGAAAGCCACAAAAGAAACGCCAAACCACAAACAAATCAAAATGATGAAATCTCGCTGTGGACTGTTTTCCTGGCGCCAAACTTTTATCAAATTATATGCCAGCAGGATTATGCCAGCTGAAAACAAAATTATTGACAAGATCCCCATTGGTGTCCCTTTTGTGCAATCTTCATCACAAACCAAAACTGCGGGAACAACCTTATAATTAACTTTTGGCAACTCCGCCTTTTGATAACTACTCACCAACAATAAATAGCTGAGTGAATTTTCTTTATAATTTCGAACAGCCTTTTCAAAAAGAGAATTGTCGTTTTTAGTTGATTTCTTGGTGAAAACTTTGGCAAATTGCTTGATATTTGCCCCGCCTGTGCCAAAATCATTCACAATCGGCGGAATATACAGAACCACGAAAATCAAGACTGCTGCAAACCAATGAATCAGTCTCAATCTCGGTCGCTTAATCACTAGAAAAACCACAGTCACCATTGGCACCACCAAGAACGCCACGAAATGCAATTGAGTAGTGATGGCCATTGCGCCAGACGCCACCGCCGCCCACCAACCCTTTCTTTTTTCATCGGGATCAACAGTTTGCAATAGTGCATAGAAAGTCAGCAGGATGAAAAATGGCAAATTGTTCGGGTTCCACGCAAAACGCGAATACATAATCAAAAAAAGTGAGGTGGAAAAAACCGCCAAAAGTGCCATAGATATTTTTCGCTCAAAATATCTACGCACAAAAAGATAGAACAACGGCAAGGTCAGAATAGAAAAAATCAGATTGACAGTTGCAATGCCAGCGGGTGTGTTGCCAAAAATTTTGGCACTAATGTATTCAAAATAATAAAAGATTGGTCCCAGCCGCAAAAATGACCCGGCCGCCTTGGGTCCCAAAAGTGGCAAATTCGCTGCGCCTTCCTCCACTGCCAAATCAATCACTATAGCATCGCGAGACTGATCTAACTCGAAATGCAACCAATCCGCAAAATGATAGACGCGTAAGAACGTTCCCAGCGCCAAAATAGCCACAATCAACCCCACAAACCAATACTTTTTGAAATAATTATTCACTTTGTTTTTTTCCTTAATTTATAGTAAAATAAGCCTTGTAAGCTACTTCTATTTTATTACATAATCCGTAACAAATCAAACGTCATGTTAAATCAATTGCGAGAGTTTTTCAAAGACCAGACCAATCTATTGCTGCTATTCCTGTCCACTCTACTCGGCCTAAATTCCCTCTTTTTTCTGGCCTCCCAAGAAAAAGTCTTTCGTCTGCTCCACAATTCATTTGACCTCAATATATTTTATTTTGCCTATTTGCTAATTTCAGCCATTGGCATTGGCTTTTATTTACTAAAAAATAAATTGAACTTGTCACATTTCTTGGAAAAAATGTTGCTTTTATTTCTGCCAACAGAAATTATTTTTATGTATGGCTTGCAAAAAACCACCGAACTTAATCCAAACATCGGTATGATCAACGCCATATATGCTCTAGCACTAGCATTGTTCATCGTCCTACGCGGCTTGAATAGCGATAAACGGATCCTAACTGAAAACACTCAGCCAAAAACAAAAAACTCAGCGCTAATTGCAATCGCAATTTTTTCCATCATGTTGACTTCGCTCTTATTTGGCAATTATCACATCGGCAAAATGGCTATCGTTGATGAACCGCTTTGGACTTTTGATCGCATTCCAGATTTTTGGAAAAATGTCGGGGAAAAAGATTGGTACAACAGTCGGGTCAGTGACAAACCGGGCCTGACTGTGGCCGTCCTGTCTGGCACTGGTCTTTTTTTCGAAAAAAATCCGCAATATTTTGAAAATATGCCGTGGGTTAACAATGAAATTATATCAGAAAAATCTATTGAAAATTTTAATTATGCTTTCCGCTTTCCAATTTGGCTTTTTGTTATCCTGTCACTGCCAATTTTTTACCTCCTGCTCAAAAAACTAATTGGACAAACTAGCGCGCTTTTATCAATCACTTTCATTGGACTTTCTCCAATTATGCTTGGCAATGCCAGAATCATCAATCCTGATTCAATTCTGTGGATTTTTGTGACACTTTCCATCATCACCTATCTAATTTATCTCCGAAGCATTCGAAAAACTGATCTTTTTTTGAGCGCGCTTTTTTTGAGTCTTGGTATTCTCACCAAATACACGGCCAATATTCTCTATTTCTTTTTTTTGGCGCTTATTTTTGCCGAATACATTTTCAATCACGCCAAATATTCTCAAGAATCTTTCTATATCTATCTTAAAAAACATCTGCTAAATTATTGTTTGCTAGTTGCACTGTCTTTTGCAATTTTCTATGCTTGCTACCCAGGCGTTTGGGAAAAACCAAGTCGAGTCCTGATTGGCACCATTTACAGCCAAGCCTTCGAACCACTCTGGCCATTCTTCGCCAGCCTCCTAGGATTTATCTTGCTAGACCTCTTACTGTTTAAAAGTTTCCTAATGAGCGCGGTTGTGAAATTTTTTGTAAAATTCAAACGGGCATTGTTTGTTGGCATCAGCAGTCTTTTTCTAGCATCTATCCTAGCCACTCTCACCAATGTCTATCTCAGCATGAAGTTTTTTGATTTTGAAAATATCCTCGCTTCGCCAAAATCATCTTTTGCCGCCACTAGCGTACTTGGTTTTTTCTTGTCCAATTTTTATCCAATGATTTTTGGAATTTCTGTTGTTGCTCTGTTAGCAATCATGGCCTTTCTAGTTTTAGCCCTGCAGAATAAAGCTAAATTAAATCAACAATCTGTCCTGACCGCTTTCTATTTGATGCTATTTATTATCGCCTACTATCTTGGCGCCGTGGCGTCACATGTCGCTTCCATCATTCGCTATCAAATAGTCGTCTTTCCGATTATTTTCATCATTGCCGGCATTGCTTGTAGTGAGATTTTTCGACTGTTCGTCTTGAAAAAAAATGATGACGCCCAAAAAATATTCAGCAAACAAATTGTATTTTTTGTTGGATTGTTGATTGTGCTTTTCACTTCTCTGTGGCAAAGTAAACCATTTTATATGAGTTATGTTTCTGCTCTACTACCAGAAAAATATTATCTCGATATTAAGGATATGGGTGAAGGTAGCTATGAGGCGGCTCATTATCTCAACTCTTTGCCCAATGCTCATAATTTAAATATCTGGACAGACAAACAGGGTGTCTGTGTCTTTTTTGTCGGCAAATGTCATTCGGCGCTTTCGGCCAAAACTTTTGCTACCCGTCAGATTGACTATTTCGTCGTCTCCTCTGGTCGCAAGAGTCGCACCACCAAAATGAGTGGCATCATTTCAATCAATGGCGCCTCATTTATGGATATCTATAACAGTGAGAATTTTGTGCAAAAAATAGAATTGGGTGGCCGACCTAATAATTTCGTTAAAATTGTTGAAACTAATTCCATCAAAAAATAATATGCAAAATAAAAAAATATCTGTCCTATTTCTACTCATTTTGTCTGTGGGACTTTTTTTTGCTTTTGGTTTTCAGCATCTGACGAAATTTGTGACAGCCGATGAGCACTATTGGACCTACGAACGGATCCCGCAATATTGGCAAGCACTGAGTGATTTCAATCTCAAAAAAACGCTCATCAATGACAAACCCGGCATCACGGTGGCCATGTTTTCAGGTGTTGGACTCCTCGTAGAAAAAGATCCGACTAGTCACACCACCAAAGTTGATGCGGATCTGCGAACATTTGATGTTTCCAGAACTGAAAACATCAATCTTGCTTTTCGTTTGCCAATTCTAATTATTAACAGTCTCCTATTACTATACTTCTTTTGGATTATCAAAAGGGTCACAGAAAATGAATGGATTGCTTTGTGGAGTGTCGTTTTGATGGCGCTTTCCCCCATTCTCATCGGCATCTCACAAATCATCAATCCCGATGCTTTGTTTTGGTCTTTCAGCGCGGCCGCGATTTTTTCCTATCTAGCTGTCTTGAAACATAATCAAAAGAAATTTGTTTTTCTGACAGCGCTTTTTGTCGGTCTAACCATGCTTTCCAAATACACTGCCAACATTCTTCTGCCTTTTTTCTTTTTCAATATTTTTTTCTACTACCTGTTTATCTGCGAAAAATACACCCAGGCTGAAATTAAAAAATATTTTGTCTCGCAAATTTTTAATCTGGCAATCATCGTTGCCGGCGCGCTAGCTGTCATTGCCATTTTCCTGCCCGCCATCATCATCAAACCAATTTACCTCTATCGTTTGACTCTGGGCTTTGGAGCTATGCAATCAATCGTCTGGACAATTACTATTGTGTCTATAATCTTCCTGCTCGATCAATTCATTTTTAGAAGCACACTTTCACTTTGGCTAAAAAAATATTCTCAGACATTCATCACGATTTCAAAAATTGTATTAGCTCTGGTTTTTTCAATTTTTGTCATATTGCTTGTTGGTCGCAATGTTGTTCAGCATTGGCAACTTTTTGAAATGGTGCCCTTTGATGTAAAAGAATTGAAATATATTGATGACTATGGCTATTCCATCACGCTGTGGGAAAAATTTCTTTTTGAATTCAATCCACTAGTTTTTTCTATCACACCGATTGCATTGTTGGCTGTGTTATTTGTTTGGCTCAAAACATTTTTCACCAAAAAATCATCCGAGGCTTTCTTGGTTATTTCTGCCACATCTTTTATTCTGATTTATTACACCGCTTCAGTTATCATAGGCATTACCTCTATCGTCCGCTATAGCATCATCCTTTATCCGATGATTGCTTTTCTGGGTGGCATCGGACTTTGGCAAATTTCTCAAAAAATAAAAATCAAGAATGTTCTCAATTTAAATATTGCTATCACCCTCATCTTGATAATCTTTTCTTCAGCTATCGTCTTTTCCATCAAGCCTTTCTATTTCAACTACACTGGTTCACTCTTGCCTAAAAAAGATTTGATTTCTGATGCTTGGGGCTATGGCGGTTATGAAGCAGCACAATATCTCAATGCCTTGCCCAATGCTAAAAACATCACCATCTGGGCAGATTATTATGGTGTTTGTGAATTTTTTGTCGGCAGATGTATCACTGATTACAATCTAGAGACTGGGCAATATTCTTTAGACTATTTAGCCCTGACTCGTCGCGGACAAATCCGCTACCTACAAAACAATGCCAAATGGCTTGAAAAAGAAACTGGAATCAAAGTTGCAGAAGATTACAACGATCCCAATCCAGTCTGGAAAATAGAAATCGGAAATCGTCCAGACAACTTCATTAAGATTATGAAAAAATACTAACGAAAAACAAAAAACGAGATTGCAATCTCGTTTTTTTTTATTCACAAGAATGATTTACTTATTCTTCAAATACACCGGCAAAGCCAAGAAACTTAGGAGCATTTGGAGAAAGCGACTGAGGATAGCTACGGTGATGACTAGCGCCGGACTGATACCAAAGAAACCAAAGAATGTGACATAAGCCCATTCCTTCACGCCGATATTGTTAATGCTAATTGGGATAGCGGAAACGAAGCTAATGAGGAATATAACTGACAAGAAATCTAGGACATTTATTTTGGCTCCCAGAGCCAAAAATAGCACGAAATTGGTCAAAGCTAGTCCAATTATGCCAAAGGCCACAGAAGCTGCCACAGCACGCCACAGCACGCCTGAATTGCTGTGATAATTGGTCATTTCGGTCAAAAAATTCAAGATTTTCTCTGGCACATATTTAGCCACTCCTAACTTGTGCAATGACAACTTTTTCCAAAAAGAAAAATTTCTAGTAGCAAAGAACAATAGAATAAGCATTATTCCAATTAGCACACCCAGATTGAGAACAACCAGAATGTGCTTGGACAAAACCGTGCTGAAATTTAACAGCGAAAAAAACAAAGTCAGCACCATCGCTCCAAAAAGACCCGTCAAGCGATCCATTACTACCGATGAAGCGGCCTGCGAATATTTCTTTTCAGTCTTACCAATTTGATAGGCACGAAAAGTGTCCCCACCAATGAATGACGGCATAAAATTATTAATAAAAGTTCCAGCTAAATAAAATTTGAAAAAATCACGCAGTGGCAAATGAATGCCCTTGAACTCGGCTAGTTTTTTCCACTTATGAGCTGATACAACAATTCCTGCAATTAAAACGAAAAAATACAGGATAATATATTTTATTTCAACTTTACTCAGCAGCGTCAAAACTTCCTGCCAATCAACTTTAAAAACAATCCAAAAAAGAAAAAGCAAACTAACTGTTATTTTCAATAAAAATTTTAATTTCTTGTTCATTCGTTAATCCACTAATCCTTTAATTTTTTAATTTTTCCATAGAGTTCGAAGTATTGTTGCGCCACCTGCCCCCAGCTCATTGTTTCCGCCACTTTGCGACTTGCTTGTCCCATCTTTGCGCACAATTCTGGATTGGAAATAATCGCTTCAATTTTTTCTGCCAAATCTTCAACATTGCCCATCTCAATCACCAAGCCATTTTGACCTTCAGTAACTAACTCATCAGTCCCACCAGTCTTGGTGGCCACAATTGGAAGACCGGCTGCCAAGGCTTCCAACATCGCATTGCTCATGCCCTCATTGAAAGATGGCAATACAAACAAACTAGCTTCTTGATAATAGGGTGCCGTCTCATCTCGTGGAACACGACCAACAAATTGCACTGAGTTTTCCAATTTCATTTCGGAAACCATAGTCATCAAATTTTCTTTCTCGTCTCCATCCCCCAGCACTTTCAAAAAAATGTTTGGATATTTTGGCAAAAGTTGTGCTACCGCCTTGATCAAAAAATCTAAACCTTTTCTCTTGGTCACACGTGAAGCGCCAGGAGTAATGATAAATTTGTCCGTTGATTTTTTGCTTGGGTCAGGTTTGAAATTATCAATATCAATACCATTGAAAATAATTCCAACTTCTTGATTGGCCTTAGCCTTGAGCGCCAACTCTTTGAGTCCCACACTATTGGAAATCACAGCATCGGATTTTTTCCAAACATATTTGATGATGGGCGTGAAAACATAATAGGCCAAATCAAATCTTTCGCTATACCCAGGCACATCGGACCCGCGCAAAGACACGATGTATGGCAAGTCGTATTTTCTTTTCAACAGCATCGACAAAAATCCGCATGGAATGGAAAAAAATGAGTGTGTCAAATCATATTTGTTGGTTGCAATAAGTTCTTTGGAAAATTGATAAGCTTTCCAAGAATAGACCAGCAAATCTTTTTGTGATTGAAAATGCAGATTGGTCGAATTTTTTCCAATCGGCAATCGATGCACGCGAATTTTCCCACTAATCTCATCTAGATGATATTTTTCATCGATTGATGAGGTCACCAAATCAACTTCCAAGTCTGGAATTTTGGAAAATTCTGCCAAAATATAGGCGGTCGCATTCGCTGCGCCACCGCCAAGTGGCGGATATTCATAATTGAAGAATAGAATCTTCATATAATCTACTTTAACAAATAATGGGCAATGTTGCCATCACCCGATATCAATTTGCTAAATTTTATATTTTATCCCCACGACCGATTGCATAATATTCAAAGCCAGCATTTTTTATCATTGCTATTTCGAAAAGATTTCGCCCATCAAACAAAACTGGTTCCAGCAAAGATGCCTTGATTCGCTCAAAATCTGGAGAGCGATATTCTTCTGTCTCAGTTGCAATTATAAGCGCTGAGCAACCATCCAGGATGCTATATTTATCATGATCTTCATAGCTAACACCCTTTTTGTCTGCCAAATAAACCTCTCGGGCTTCTTTGACTGCCAATGGATCATAGGCCACAATTTCTGCTCCCCTATCAATCAATTCAGAAACAATAGTGATTGCTGCTGATTCACGCATATCATTAGTCTCAGCCTTGAAGGCCAAGCCCCAAAGTGCAAATTTCTTTCCCGACAAATTCTCGCCAAAACGAGCAACGACCTTTTTCGCAATAACTGATTTTTGATAATTATTAACCTCTTCAATTGCCCGCAAAAGATTCAGATATGGCTCAGGAAGATTTATTTTTTCAGCAAACTTAATCAAGGCTTGCACATCTTTCGGGAAACAACTGCCACCATATCCACAACTTGCAAATAAAAACTTACTTCCAATTCTCGGATCGCTGCGCATACCCTTAGCAATTTGACTCACATCTGCCCCAAGCACATCGCTGATTGCCGCAATGGTGTTGATGTATGATATTTTTTGCGCCAAAATAGTATTTGATGCATATTTGATAAGCTCAGCCTCATGCACACCCACATGATGAAAACGATCTCCGCTCAGCATAAATGGTTTATACAGTTGCCTAAGTTTTTCTGCAACTTCTAGATTATCTGAACCAACCACAACTCGACTCGGTTCAATTATATCCTTCACAGCTCGACCCTCTGCCATAAACTCAGGATTGCTCACTACATGAAATTCAATTTTCTCTCCACGCTTGTCCAGCTCAGCTTGAATGATAGCTTTCACTTTGTCAGCTGTCCCCACTGGCACAGTTGATTTGTCCACCACAATCACAGGATTCTTCATGCGACTGCCAACTTCATGTGCCACACTTTCCACGTAGCGCAAATCAGCGCTTCCGTCTTGACCAGGAGGTGTGCCGACAGCCACAAATACAATTTCTGCATTCGCTAAAGTTTCATCATAATCAGTTGTGAAATGTAGCAAATTATGCTTCATTCCAAATTCAACCAAATCTTCTAGTCCAGCCTCATTGATTGGCAAAATTCCATTTTTTAGTCCTTCAATTTTTTTAGCATCCGTATCCAAACAATAAACTGAGTTGCCCATCTTCGCGAAAGACGCTGCCAATGGCAAACCCACAAAGCCAATTCCAATTACTCCAATTTTCATAATAATTCATGAAACATTTTAGCATTTTAACATTTTAGCATTCTATTTATTTTGCTAATTTGTTAACATGTTAACGTGTTAATATGTTTTTAATTATTAGTAATTTCCTTGATACTATAATTCATTCGATTCTGATTCTTGTAATAATTCTTTACTAGAATGTCTGCTAGAAGTCCTGAGATGAACAATTGGATACCAGCCAGAATGAAGAACAAGCCCACGAGTGGCCAAATCTTTTCTGACAAAGAAGCTTTGAAAAAGATTTTTTCAACTGCCATCCAAACCAAGATTATTGTTCCAACAAATGACAAAGCTATTCCAGATCCACCGAAAAGATGAACTGGTCGATTGGCATATTTCCGCCAAAACCAAATAGAAACCATATCCACAAAGCCTTTGATAGCTCGCTTCCAATTGTATTTGGTTTGTCCATGCACACGTGCATGATGCGAAACAATCACCTCGCCAACTTTGTAACCTTGCATTTCCAAAATCGCTGGCATAAAACGATGCATTTCACCAAACAAATCCACCTCCGCGAAACAAGCACGCTTGTAGGCCTTCAAACTGCAACCGCTATCATGGATTTTGTCTTGAATCAAAATCTTGCGCAACAAATTGGCACCACGAGAAAAAAATCTTTTGGAAAAAGTGTCTTTTCGATGAAATCGCCAACCAGAAACAACGTCATAATCGCCTCTTTTCATTTTATCCAAAAGTGAACTAATGTCAGCCGGGTCATTTTGCAAGTCACCATCCATTGTAATGATGATTTCTCCCTTGGCTTCTTTAATACCTGCGTCAAAACCAGCTGTTTGGCCAAAGTTTTTGCGAAAAAGAATAAACTTCAACGGAGTCAAACCAACCGCTTCCTGCGCAGTTTTGTCTTTCGACCCATCATCAATAAAAATAATCTCATAACTCTTCCCCAAAGCCACACAGGCATCCTTGATTCTTTTGTGCAACAACCCAACATTTCCTTCTTCATTATATAATGGCACAACAACTGACAAATATGGGTTTTCTTCCATGTTTTTTTTAAAAAGCTTATCTATAATCTCCTGAGACTATGCATAAACTCCAATATTTATTTACCTTTATATTTTAAGCCAATTTACAATTATAGGCAACACAAACACAAATCCACCTGTGGATAACCGAAAATCACTGTTCTTTGTCAATAATCATTTCAAATGATACAATTTAAGCGCCCGTCGAATCGGGTGTTTTTAGAATCACAATGATTGCATTAACAAAAAAAATATTTATACTAAAATCGGATGCGACACACATCCAATTTTTTCGATATTTATTTGTAGGTGGCGCTTCGACGATTGTAGATATGGGGGCATTTTTTATCGTTGTTAATACATTGCATTTTCACTATCTTATCGCGCAAACTATCAGTTTTTTGTTCGGACTAATCATAAATTATATTCTTAGCATATTTTGGGTTTTCAGTCATACTGGCAATTTCAAAAAAGAATTCGCATTATTTGCTATCATTGGCATCGGCGGATTATTACTAAGCTATCTTTTTTTGTGGCTTCTCATTGACATTTCCAATCTACACACATTCAAGGATATGCTCGCAAAAGCAATTGCCGTCCTTATTGTGCTATTTTGGAATTTTGGAATGAGAAAAAAATTCGTTTTTTAAATTTATAATCTAAACGCATAAATATCATGGAAAACAAAGCCGATGTCATTATTTTTGGAGCAGGACCATCTGGACTGGCAGGCGCAAATAAGCTAATCAAGAATAACAAATCTGTTATTATTTTCGAGAGAGAAAAAATCGTTGGAGGAATCAGCAAAACACTAGAATTCAAGGGAAATCGTTTTGATCTTGGTGGTCACAGGTTTTTCACAAAATCGAAAGAAGTTAATGAACTTTGGGATGAAACCCTCAGGGACGATTTTCTCATTCGTCCTCGCCTATCTCGCATTTATTATCAAAACAAGTTTTTTGATTATCCAATCAAAGCTATGAATGCCCTACTCGGACTTGGCATTTTAACTTCTGTCCAAGTTCTTTTAAGCTACATAGTTATACAAATAAAACCATACCAGGAAGAAAAAACCTTTGAACAATGGGTCTCTAACAGATTTGGAAAGAAGCTTTTCAATGTATTTTTCAAAACCTACACAGAGAAGTTATGGGGTATTCCCTGCAATCAAATTCAGGCTGAGTGGGCCGCACAAAGGATTAGGGGGCTTTCCATGGCTAGTGCCATCAAAAATGCGCTTTTCCATGATAAGTCTGGCAAAATAAAAACCCTCATCGATGAATTCAAATACCCAAAATTCGGCCCTGGCATGATGTATGAAAAAATGGCTGAAAATATTGTAAGCATGGGTGGTCAACTATCCAAAGAGCATTCTGTAATTAAAATAAACCACAACAATTTTACAACCGAAAGTGTCATCATCCAAGATACCACTGGTAGTAAACAAGAATATTTTGCAAACAATTTTCTCTCTTCAATGCCTATCACCGAACTCATTAAGCGTCTCTCGCCCAGTGCACCAACTGAGGTACTTGAAGCTGCACAAAAACTTACTTACCGTAGCTTCATCGCTATCAGCGTCATACTGAAATCGCAGAATCCATTTCCAGACACTTGGATCTACATTCATTCACCCGAAGTTAAAATGGGACGCATTCAAAATTTCAAAGCCTGGAGTCCATTTATGATTGCCGATGAAACTCAAACGACCCTTGGGCTGGAATATTTTTGCACTGAAGGAGATGATTTTTGGAATATGCCTGATAAAGATTTATTAATATTAGGAATGCAGGAATTAGAAAAAATAGGTCTGGGCAAACAAAATGACTTTGTGGATGGATTTGTAGCTCGCGTTCCCAAGGCTTATCCTGTTTATGATGCGACATATCCGACCAATATAAAAATTGTCCGCGAATACCTAGAAAAATTCACCAACCTCCAGCCAATTGGACGCTATGGGATGTTTAAATATAACAATATGGATCATTCTATTCTAACTGGTATATATGCCGCTGACAATATCATTAATGCATCCAAGCGCAATATCTGGAATGTAAACGCCGATCAAGAATATCACGAAGAAAAAAATAATTTAAGCAAGTAAAATATGTAAAAAAAACATTACTGGCCTTTGTTGCACTTAGCTTACTCGTGCTTGCCTTGAGCGCATCCCAATTTTTATCCAAAAAGGTTACTGGCGATTCATTTTCATATCTGCGACCGGAAGGAGTTGATTACGAAAGCCAGATTTACTTGCGTAAATACAAATCACCATACCTATCAGATTTTGCATAATTGTCTGCCACAGCTGGATTTTTTGTTTTGATAAATGAATTGGAAATGATTTTTGGCTTGAATTTATCAATCAAGGCATAGGCATTATAATCATATTCACGCATCAGTCGATATGAGGTCAGCACGCCTGTTTTTGGTTTCGTTGAAAACCAAAAATAATCCAGGTCTTTGTGAAACACATTGAAATTGGCATCGCCATCATAAACACGGTCATTTACATCTGTGATCGACAAAACATAATCAATTTTTTGCAATTGTTTCTTATTATTTTCACTAACATAATACAAAACACCTAATGAGCCAGCAATTGTTGCCAGCATCAAAAAAATTGCCACCTGTTTTTTCCATTCAAATATTCTAAACAATTGTACTGGTGCTACTATCACAATGAATGGCATTGAAGTTAGATAATATTGCGGAAAGGGTGACTTAGTCGCAAAGATGAAACTCAACATCCCCAAGGCCAAGAAAGCGATGATATTGAAGGTTTTTTTGCGAATCATTTCAACAATGCCAACTACAAACAAAATCCACACCAACGGGTTTTGCCCCATTGAAATCAAGAAATATTTATACAATGGAAAAGTATTGAGCAAATTGGCGTTGATTAGCCAGTTCAAGAAAAAATATTCCGACCAAGTGAAGGTAATCGCAACATACCATGTGAACAGTCCAGAAAAAACTGCCATCATCCCCCAAAAGATCCAAAAATCTCTCCAGACAATTTCTTTTTTCCAAAGTTTATACACAAATATCAGGCCAATCAAAAAAATCAGAAATACTGCTTTTTGCAAAAACAGAAAAGACACAAACAAAGTTGTGGCGCTCAGCAAAAGTTGCCAAAGTTTTTTCGTCTCAAAGAAGCGCAACAAGAAAAACACTGCTAAAAGTTCAAACAGTACCAATGGCACATCTGGTCGCACTTCCAAAATCTTCTGCAAGAAAATGACTGTCGAAGATAAAAAGAACACACTCAGCAATGCGACATTCTTGTCATAGGCTATTTTGGCAATTCGATACACTAGTCCCGCCACCCCAACAGCCATCACCAATGACAACAATCTGGAAGCAATGATGGCTTTCACGCCCGTACCAACCAAAGAAATCAAATCGCTCAAAACATAATAGAGCATGAAGTGATGCTGTTGCAGAAAATCCACATAAATCTTTTCACCCGCAAAAATCTTCCAACCCGAATGAATAGCCTCAAATTCATCATGATTAAATGACCGATACAACGAAAGCACCAGCGCCACCCCCGCAAACAAAACAATGCTCACCATCGCCATCGGACGATAAGCTGGTTTTTGCAAGATAAATTTTTTAATATAACTTGTCATATTACAATTATATAGCCAAACCTAGATAATATCTAGCTAAATGTTTTGATACAAAAAAAACAGAGCCTAGCCCTGCTTTCCAATGCTTAAAAAAATTCTTGTCCTATCCGGTTATCAAAGTCACTTCTTCCAATTTAACTATGCGATTTTCATGATCATCACTAATAATCTTTTCAGTTTTATTATCAATTTTACCATTCATAACCTTCAATTCAGCTTTAATATCCACAATATTGGATTTTATTTCGTCAACATCTTCCAAAATCAAATCAACCTTTTCATTCAATCCGTCATATTTCTCATTCAAGCTATCATATTTTTCATTAATACTGGAATATTGCTCAATAACAAGATTATTTTGACTTTTAATTTCCTCGAACATCGCCAACACATGATCCTCTGCATAGGTTTTTTTATTTTCCATATTTTTTAGCTTGACCTATTATTTAATTGCCTTTTGCAAATATCGCACCTAGTAATTTTCATGACTATATTATACTAAATTCAATGCCTGCCTGTCAATCGTTCGTTACAAATTTCTCTGTTTATTCACTCAGCATAATCTCTTCTTGCCCCAATCTCACTTAACAAATCACATAAACATTCTGATATTCTGCAGAATGTCAGAATGTTTTTTCTGCTTAGAACGGTCATGGGGGGGATACGTTTGCAAAATATAAAAATGTATCTTAATCTGTTGCTTGCCTATTTGTTTCAAAATAGCTATAATTTATTTAAGTTAAACAAATAAGTAACACGTATTAGCATGAAAAAGGCACTTATCACTGGCATCACTGGGCAAGATGGCTCATATTTAGCAGAATTACTACTCGAGAAAGGCTACGAAGTCCATGGCATAATTAGAAGATCCAGTTCTTTTAACACTGGTCGTATTGATCATCTCTACAAAGATCAACATATCAATAATGTAAAAATGTTTTTACATTACGGAGACTTATCTGACAGTTCCAGCATTTCTCGCCTAATAGAAAAAATAAAGCCGGATGAAATATATAATCTGGCTGCTCAAAGCCATGTCAAGGTTAGTTTTGATAATCCAGAATATACTGGCGATGTAACTGGCCTTGGAACAGTTCGTATGCTGGATGCCATCAAAGACGCGAAAATTAAAACAAAATTTTATCAAGCTTCCACTAGTGAACTTTTTGGTTTAGTTCAAGAAACTCCACAAAAAGAAACGACTCCATTCTATCCCCGTTCTCCATATGGCTGTGCCAAGATGTATTCATATTGGATTACTGTAAATTATCGTGAGAGTTATAATATGTATGCTTGCAATGGAATTCTTTTCAATCATGAATCACCAAGACGCGGAGAAACATTTGTGACCAAAAAAATAACCCGAGCCCTAGCTAGAATTTTAGCTGGAAAAGACAATTGCCTGTACCTCGGAAACATTGATTCCAAAAGAGACTGGGGCTATGCCAAGGACTATGTGGAAGGTATGTGGCGCATGCTTCAACAGAAAAAAGCTGATGATTTTGTTCTGGCCACAGGTGAAACTCATTCTGTGCGAGAATTTGTCGAAGAAGCCTGCAAAGTAGCAGGCATTGATTTGATGTGGAAAGGCAAAAAAGAAAAAGAGGTTGGCATCGACAAAAAAACTAAGAAAACTATTATCAAAATCGACCCGAGATATTATCGACCAGCCGAAGTTGATATATTGTTAGGCGACCCATCAAAAGCCAAGAGACTTCTTAAATGGACTCCAAAAACTAAATTCAAAGAATTGGTTCGGATTATGATGGAATCTGATCTTAAAGAAGAAGGTGTAATTTAGTTATAAAGTCAAAAGTTCGTAAAGTTTACAAAGCTATGGATAAGAATTCAAAAATATATATTGCTGGACATCGAGGTCTAGTTGGCTCTGCCATAATGAGAAATCTAGAGTCTAATGGTTTTAGTGATATCATAACCAAAACCAGAGAAGAACTTGATCTTCTGAATTATCAGAATGTTTCAGATTTTTTTGCCAAAGAAAAACCTGAGTATGTTTTTTTGGCTGCCGCCAAAGTTGGAGGCATTCATGCCAATAGTACCTATCCAGCCGAATTCATTTTTGAAAACCTGCAAGTACAAAATAATATTATCCACAATGCCTGTTTAAATGGCGTAAAAAAACTGCTGTTTCTGGGAAGTTCTTGTATCTATCCCCGAGATTGCGCCCAGCCAATCAGAGAGGAATACCTTTTGACTGGATCACTAGAAAAAACTAATGAGGCCTATGCGGTTGCCAAAATTGCTGGCATCAAGATGTGCCAAGCATACAACAAGCAATATGGCACGAAATTCATCTCTGTGATGCCAACCAATCTTTATGGTCCAAATGATAATTTCGACCTAGAGTCATCCCATGTCCTCCCAGCGCTTCTGCGCAAATTTCACGATGCCAAACTAGCAAACGCAAAGGAAGTTGTGATGTGGGGCACTGGTGAGCCAATGCGTGAATTTTTACATGTGGATGATCTGGCTGACGCCTGCATATTTCTAATGAACAATTATTCTGATGGTGAAATAGTCAATATTGGAACTGGTGAGGATATAAAAATCAAAGATCTAGCTATCCTCATCAAAGAAACAGTTGACTTTGAAGGAGAAATTATCAATGACACAGCCAAACCAGATGGCACGCCACGAAAACTGTTGGATGTATCCAGGCTTCATGATTTAGGCTGGCATCATAAAATTGTGCTTCCAGATGGAATTAGAATGACATATGAGTGGTTTTTGAATAACACGGTAAAGAAATAATTATTTTCTGAATTTTTTCAGCCTTTCAAAAAATCTCCATCCGCCTGAAGCATAGATAGTGCCAATCTCTTGCACAAGCTCCTTATTGTATTTTTGCAATATCCTTATATCAGAAATATCCGCGGTGAATATTTTTTGTTTTTTGCCTATTTTTCTCCTAAACTGCTCTCTACGAAAAATAATAATCAAAGTTTTATATATAACTTGCAGTATTTGCCATCTTACGGATGCATATATAATATCTAATTCAGCCTGAATTTCATTATTATATTTTCTAAGCAAATTCACATCCGTCACGCTCCAAAAAGACGACCTGTTACTAATATGCTTTTGATAATATCTATCCTCTGCACCTAATTCACCTGATTTTTCATACCATGGCAGATGCCGAGCAATGTACGGAAAGTCTGTGCGAATAGAACGCCACCATTTTTTTTGTGATGGATAGATCCCAGGTCGATACATAGCAAAAGTAGTGTCAATGGAAGCATCAAAAAGACCATCAGCTATTTTATTTTTCCAAAACTGACTCTCCCACTCCAAAACATTTTCTTTATAGTCATAGTGCTCAGGGAGATCGTCTATCTTCAAGGCAAAACCGACTTTGGTAAATTGTCCGTGCGAATCCAAAATATCCTTAAAATAACTTGCAACATCTCGGGGACATTCTTCTGCTGGCAAAATATCAAAATCAGTAACAATATAATATTCATTATCAATAATTTCACTGAATTTTTCGCATTCCCACACAACCAAGTGGCCAAAGTTTTTCTTCAGCCGATGAACATCGTGAGTTGAAGCGTCTAAATATTCTATTAATGGCGGATAGGTTGAATTATTATCCACTATATGAATTTTTTCAAATCCATGTTGCTCAAGCCAATCAATAGCTATCGCTAGATACTTTAATCTATTATATGATATGACAAAAACATTTATATCTCTATTTTCCATATCATTTTAAAAATCTTAATCTTTTTTTAATAATTTTTATTAAGTTAGAAATTTTTATACTAGTTTTTATCCCCAACTCTTTTCGCAATCTTTTGTTTTCTGCCTCACATTCCTTGGCATTATTTGAACTCATACCGTCCATAACAAAATTGTTGGTGATGGCATCTATCATTTTCACAACAGCCTTGCCGAAGTAGAAAGCCTTCAAGCAGAACAAATAATCAGCCGCAATCGCATAACTCTCATCATACAAACCAAACTCACTATGCAGTTCTTTTTTATAATAAATCGCTGGATGTTGCATCGGTTGCGTTGGTAAAATTTCCGGCGAAGTTTGCACAACCTCGCTATTTTCCATATCCCCATTCCAAATACGGGTTTTGCCATAAATAGCATCAGCCTGGGGATTTTCGCTTATACATCTAGCAATCTCCTGAAGTACATCCTTTTCCAACCAATCACCAGCTCCCACAACACTCAAATATGCCCCCAGAGCCATCCGCACACCTTTATTCATAGCATTATATATCCCAGAATCTTTTTCACTAGCCCACCACAATTTACCAGCAAATTTCTCCTCATAGGCTTTGACTACGTCAACCGTGCCATCAGTTGATGCGCCATCAATCACTATGACTTCAAAGTCATCATAAGTCTGATCCAAAAGTGAATCTAGTGTCTTTTCTAAGCGCCCATTAATATTGTATGTACAGATAATTAACGATAATTTCATAAAAATTATTTTAGTCAAATTTATTTTGTGGTTGAATTTTTATATCTTGAATAAGAAATGCGGCTTTTCTAGAATCCTTTTTGCTAAGTCGAAGTGCTTCACCATCAGTTTTAATAATAATTTTAGAAATATCAGTTGGAGACAAATCAATAATGTTATCAAATGTATTCATTGTATCACTATCCTGATTTAATATAAAATTAATAGATATATTATTTTTATCAATAATACTCAAATTTAAATTTTGAACACCAATAGTTTTATATCTAAAAAATAACCTCGTTTGATTTATAGATTCTGATACAGGTGTGGATTGTATTTCAAATATAACATTGTTTTTAACCCAATTCCAATATTTCTCCCCATCACTTTCACGTTCATAGGCACCTACTATGCTAATAATTTTTATTCTTGCGCTATCATTAAAAATTTTCACTCGAAATGGTCCAATTTTTTCATCATCTTTTAATTCAATTCCTTGTTCGAATGATTCAACTAAACAGTCTCCTATTTTTAAATCTTTATTTCTACTTTTTATTGGCAGGTAGCCATATATATATCCATCATCCATCCAATTTGAAATAACTTCGCGATCGCTCAGATACAATGTAGCCAGTTGTCTAAATTTCAAATCTTTTCCATGAAGGTCTAAGTATACGCGCGTGCTACTCTGAGGACAATTAAGAGAAACTTTTTTTCTAAAATTGATATAAAATTGATTTAAATTGCGAGTTTTGCCATAATATTGCACGAGTGGATTAATGCGATCTATACTTATATAAATAGAACTCATCAGGCCAAATATAAACAACAATAGGATTAGGATATGAAATTTCTTCCCGATTTTTTTTTGAAATGCGACAAAGGAAAATAAAACTACCGACATTATAAATGGATGCGCCCAATCAGATAATTTAAATTGACTCCAGCTTTGACCTGTCCCTGTAGGAAACGGCGATTGCACGAAATGACGAAAATAAATAATACCCGCAATAAATATACATAGTAAAATAATTATTGGCATAAGTATGCCATCAATAAAATAATATTTTAATGGACGTCTTGCCAAAAAAACCACACCAATCATTATTGTAAGTAAAAATGACGCAAAAATAATTATTATTAAATTATTATATCCTGGATTCGTCCACTGAAATATATCCCAGGCGCCACCGTGTACGCCAAAAGCGTGTGCGATATAACCTAGCAGTGACCATTCCACAGGTGAACCAACAACAGCACTTGTTTGCGCTCTTATTGCGCTGTAGGCTCGGATAATTTCCATATTAAGCATCAACATAGAAGCTCCAAAAAATGCACTGCCAAATGTTAACATATTTTTCCATACGCGGAAACGAACCATTATAATAAAGCCACTAATCAAAATCGCTAATGATATAAATGGTAGAATTTCTGAATAGGCAAAAGTTACTCCAACTAAAAACAACGAGCAAGGAAAAGTTGCAATTATAACCAACTTTCTAGCGGGATTATTAATAGCAATCCAATTAAATAAAAAGCCTATAATTATTAATAAATTAATTCCTAATGTAAGACCGATCATTTGAGGTAGAAATCCAAAGCTGGCACCGAATATTAAGCCGCCAAGACTAAATGACGGTAACGATATTAATACCAACAGTGTCTTACGCCTTATATTCGGATATATTTGAGCGATAGGAAAACCTATTGCTAGACAACAAGCTGTAATCGCAACAATAATTATAGCTGGATAAATTTCATATGACCAATGCAAATTAAAGAGTGATTGCATTAACGCAAGTAAAAATGAACCGCCCATACGAAATCCCGATGCCTGATAAAGTGATATCTGAGTAGTTACTGGCGTTACATTGTCAATCGAAATAGTCTCTTTAAAAGCATGACTCTGAAGCCACTCACTATGTGCTAAATATGTGAATGCATCATTATGAGAATCAAATGCACCATAAAGAAATAGTGGCACCAATATACCTATTCCACAGAAAATTCCAAAAATGCTTATAATTAAAGAATTTTTAAATATTTGACGCAAATGCTGTCTGAAAATAAATATCAAAGCAAGTAAAATAATTATTGAGAAGATCATAATAATCTGGCTTCCTAAAGGCAACACCCTGCCAATAATACTTGCAATAATCGTCAATGTTGCTAAACCGATTGCTGGGGATAAAAAAAAATTAGCATTGTTTTTAAATTGGTCAGGAAGTAATTCACACCACATATAGCCAACAAATGTCACTAGCGTTAAAATCGCCATAGTGATCAACAGTGTTATCCAAAAAATTTCAGTACCAAAAAATTCAACCATACAATTTTTATGCGTATACTAATTTATATTATTTCTCTAAATCCAACTTCCTCTTAACTTCTTTGAAATCCCTAACGGCACTAATGCCAATCTTTATTATTCTTTTAAAGTTAATAGAATTAATTCCACCCTGTCTAGGTTTAAATGTAATAGGCTTCCATTTATAATTTTGTTTTTTTAAAACAATCAGTGTGCTAATTAGAACATTACTCAAAAAGAAATCCTTTGGAATTAAGTCTAAAAGTGTTTTTAATTTTTCAGATTTCATTAACCTAAAAGGAGTGTTGGCATCTTTTATGTTTACACCAAAAATTACCCAAATTACCAGTCTCAAAATCTTCGTTACAAATACACGCCCCAAACCATCCATGCGACCACTTCGCGAGCCAATGATGAAATCATATTTATTTCTCAAATCCCAAAAACTCCAAAACTCTTCTGGAAGAGTTTGCCCATCAGAATCTGTCTGGAAAATATAATCAGCATTTTTATTGATGGAATAATTATAAGCAAATAATAATGTAGATCCATGCCCAGAGTTAGCCTTTGTAGTTGGCTCCAGATATGCATATTTTTTGGAAAGTTCCTGTAGTGACGCATAGGTAGCGTCTTTGCTACCATCATCCACAATAACAAGCTTACTGCCATTACCTATTTTTTCTACAACAGGATGCCACTGTTGCACAACGGATACTATATTTGCCTCTTCATTATACGCTGGCATAACTATATAAAGTTTTTCCATGATTATTTGTTGATTTTAAAAGTTATAAATTTATTTAATGAAAATTGGATCAAGGCGATAACAATAATAGAAATTATTTTAGCTACTAATTTATTATAAGACAACCATTCAATCATTACAATTAATAAGCCTGAACTAATAAACAAACCCACTAATCCAATAGTATAAAATGACAACATTCTAAATAAAATTCTATCCCTTACTTTAAAATTAAATTGCCTATTCAAAATAAAACTAGTAATTATTCCACAATTAACACTATAAATATTAGCGATTAAATATTGTATACCAAATAAGTTTACTAAAATTGAAAAGACTAGATAATCAAATCCTGCACTAAATCCACCAATAACAAGATAAATTACTAGTTGATTATATTTACTAAAAACCTTACGTACCAAATCCATTATTTTATAACACTTACTTGTGAAAAAACTCTTTCAATAATTTTATCCATATCGTAATATTTATATTCAGCTAACCGTCCGCCGAAAATAACATTTTTTTCATTCCGAGCTATTTCCTCATATTTTTTGTAAAGATTGTCATTTTTAGTGTTATTTATTGGATAATATGGTTCGCATCCATCATTCCATTCTTGTGAATATTCTCGCGTTATGACCGTCTTTTCTTGCTGACCAAATTCAAAATGCTTATGTTCTATAATTCGCGTATAAGGTGTTTCGGCATCAGTATAATTCACCACTGCATTACCTTGATAATTTTCAATATCAAGTATTTTTTCTTCAAACCGCAAACTCCTATAATCCAACTTACCAAAACAATAATTATAATATTCGTCAATCCTTCCTGTAAAAACAACATCTTCAGCCAATGCATCAAGTGATTTTTTTTCAGAAAAATAATCTACACCCAATCTAACATCAACACCCGCTAACAACCCTCTTGTTAACTTATTGTAACCTCCAATTGGTATTCCCTGATAAATATCATTGAAATAATTATTATCAAAAGTAAATCTAACTGGCAATCTTTTTATTATAAATGCTGGCAATTCGGTTGCTTTTCTACCCCATTGCTTCTTAGTGTATTCCTTGATCAACTTTTCATAAATATCCATACCAACAAGTGAAATCGCCTGTTCTTCCAAATTTTGAGGATTATCCACTCCTGCCAATTCTCTCTGCTGCCGTATCTTCTCTTTTGCCTGCGATGGTGTAATAACACCCCAAAGCTGATAGAAAGTATTCATATTAAAAGGCAAGTTATACAAAGACCCCTTATAATTTGCCACTGGCGAATTTGTAAATCTATTGAATTCAACAATAGAATTAACAAAATCCCAAACCTTCTTATTTGAAGTATGAAAAATATGCGCTCCATATTTATGCACGTTTATTCCCTCAATTAATTCGCAATAAAGATTTCCTCCTTCATGTGTGCGCTTATCAATAACAAGACATTTTTTGCCCCTTTTTTTTGCCAAATAAGCGAAGGTTGCACCGTACAGCCCAGCGCCAACAATTAAATAATCATATTTTTTCATATTTTCTAGATCTACTTAATTATATTTTTGAATCTTATCGCATACCAAATTTTTCTAGCTGGTTGACGCAAGCGACTATTTAGAAATTTATTTAAATATTTATTAATAAATTTTTTAGGAAAAAAAATAATAAAAGATATCTTTGAATAAATTAGTGAGTATGTTTTTAAAAACTTATATCTAAAACTATTTTTATAACTAATTTCTTCTATATACCTTCTATAGTTAAAATACGGATTGTGTTTTACTAATTTATTGGCTAATTCTCTAGGAAAACTTTCATAACCAGAGCAATATATTTTTGCGCATCTTTCTTTTGTAATATTAGTTATCTTACTATAATTCTTATAATACGCGTCGGCAACCTCGTTTATACTTAAGTCATTATTAGAAATAGAAAATCCTCCCCATCTAAAGGTGACGAATTTACTATCAATAAATACGCTTTTATACTGCTTCAAACAAAGTCTAATAAGCAGTTCATAATCCCCTGCACTTTTGAAATTAACATCAAAAAACCCTTCTTTAATCAATATATTTTTTCTTGCAACCATCGTTTGATGACAAAACGGCATAATGAAAAAAATGGTTGAGATGTCAGGAGAAGTGTGCGGATGTTTACTGTATAGTGAGCCGTTTTCTCTGAGGATATTTGCAGAGGCATATGAAAAATCAGCATTACTACTCTCTAGCTCATCAATCGACTTCTCAATGCCATAATTGTCATAATAAAAATCATCACTATTCAAAAAAGCGACATATTCTCCATTAGCCATCTTTGCGCCTTTGTTCATAGCATCATAGATTCCAGTATCTGATTCTGAAATATACTTTATCCAGCCCTTGTCAACATATTCTTTTATTAAATCAACTGTTCCATCACTTGATGCTCCGTCTATGATGATATGTTCAATATTATCATATGACTGGTTATAGACAGATTCAAGACATTGCCTAAAATATTTTTCACGCCCAGCCTTTATTAAATTAAAAGTTATAGTAACCACAGTTACCAGTGGTTTATTTTCTGGTGTCATTTTTTTATAGATAAATTATTATGCTCTTCTTCAATTAAATTGTCCAGCACCTCGAAAAAACTCCTATCATATTTCCACCCCAATTCCGCCTTTGCCCTTTCATTTGACCCATATATGTTCTGAATGTCATTTGGTCGAAAAAATATCTTATCTACCATTATCTTATTTTTATCTATTTTGAGCTTATCAAAAACATATTCCACAATTTCTCGCAATGACACGGATTTCCCAGAACAGATGATGAAATCTTTTGCTTCATCCTGTTGCAACATCAACCACATCGCTCTCACATAGTCCGGAGCATAGCCAAAATCTCTGCTAAGATCAATGTTTCCCACCTTAAGCTCACTTTGCTTTCCATTTTTAATATCAATTGCGATTTTGATAACTTTCTTCACAAAAAAATTATCAGCCCGAAGATATGATTCGTGATTGAACAATATCCCGCAACATGCAAACATTCCATATGACTCGCGATAATTAATTGTCATCCAATGACCAGTGACTTTGGAAATCGCATATGGACTAGTTGGATGAATCACAGAATCTTCTGTAACTGGCAATCTATCAATATTGCCAAACATATCACTGGATGATGCTTGATAAAATTTTATATTTTTATCTACATTCTTAATAGCTTCGAGAAAATTCAAAACTGAGGAAATATTGAAATTTATCGTCTCCATCGGCTTTTCAAAAGAACATCCAACAGAACTCTGAGCAGCCAAATTATATATTTCGTCTGGTTTAAATTTCGTCAGAATATCCCTTACTTCTGAAAAATCCAAAAGATTGCATTTCTCAAAAACTATCCTATCTTTAATCCCCAAATATTCTACTCCAAAAAAATTCTCTTCGGAGTCTTTTCTAATGAGACCTACGACTTTATAATTTTTTTCAAGTAGAAGCTGACTGAGGTATGCCCCATCTTGCCCAGTTATTCCAGTTATAATTGCCGTTTTTTGCATCCTATTGTTTCTTTATAAAATCGATTATGTTGTGCTTTTCTGCTTCCCATTTCTTATATCCAGCCTGCATATATTCGTATGCATTTTTTTGCACTTCTTCAATATTCGACAGATCAATTTCTTTCGGATTTTTCAGGTCAAATAGATAGCCAGTTTTTTCATGCTCAATATATTCATTCATTGTTGGATTATTAACTGCCACCACAGCTTTGCCCATCGCCATTGCTTCCAAAAATGACATTCCAATTCCCTCAAATTCCCTTGGCGCGATATAAATTCCTTTCTGTTTAATAACTTCCTGCATTTCCCCTCTTGTTTCAAACCAATCAGAATAAGTTATTTGAAATTTTTTCTCAGTTTCTTCTTTGGGTTGCACAAATTCCTGCTTTGGATCAACCGCCTTATGGATATGAATCTTTGGATTACTTTTTACAAAAAGCTTTGTTATTATATTAATATTTATCTTCATCAACCTTTGCCAGAAAAAAATCTCCTCTTTATTACCTGGTAAAAATTCTACAGGTTTAGGAAAATACTGAACATGCATAGAATCCAGCCACCACCTATTGAGCTTTTTATGTAAGGTTTTTGAGAAATTTATTATTTTTAAATCTCTGTAAGCATACCAATAATCATATCCTCGACCAATCACTTGATCATACATAGGAAAATATATTATATTATCGTTTTTTATACTTGCTATTATTTCTCTGGATGGCAAAAGTTGGAAAAAAATTACACCTAGATAACTTTCGTCAATGAAAGACAAGTCAGGATACGCACCTCCTTGCCAAGTGTCATCAGAAATAACTTCCACCTCAAAAAATTCTTCTAAATAACTAAGTAAAAAATCAGTTGATTTTGTTTTGTTGTGATATGAATGACCGACATAAATAATTTTCCTAGAATCTTTGTTTATTGCTCTATTTTTTCGTGGACTAAATCCAAAAATAATATTTTTTAAAACCAACGATTTAGATTTCATCATCCTCATTTTTCTAATAATACCTTTGGAAAACTTCCAGAGAATTATTATAGAGTTTCTTCTTAAGCTATTTTCTGGAACAATCATTTTGATTATTTTTTGCAACATCAAAACTGCTCGCCATTCTCGAGAATTATGTATTATTGCTAATTCAGCCCTAACCTTGTTGAGATTTTCGTTACATTCCTCAGTCTCAGAATTATTTAAAATTATATTATTTAAAACTTTAATTTCCACGTTCTTCATATCTAATACACCTCTCAAAGAACTTAGTTTAGTTAAATTGAGCGTATTCTCCCTTTCGAAATTAACACCCCCTAGATTAATGAAGGGCTCCCAAAAATCAAAACCATACCTCTCCCAAGCATGACAGCCAAATGGAAGTTTCTTTCCATTCATCTCATACAATTTCCTCGGCTGACACTCGAATGAAAATTTCATAGCCTCCTCCGGAGATGCAACCTTAAAATCTTCATCAATATCTCTAGCAAACTTACTGAAAAATAAATCTTCATTTTGTCCGTCTTTCACATATTTTTCAATAAATTCTGATGCTTCTTTCTTATGCTCAAGAATTTTTACAAAACTTTCTATTTTTCTTAAAGAAAAACCTCCATTTCCAGCGACATCAAGCATTTTAGAATTTTCATCACTCAGACTAAAATCCCCGAACCATGGAGCTCCAATATAATCATAATTTCTATCACACCAATAATTCAAGTCGTCCTGGAAAACATACGCGTCTAGTTGATATATCAACATGAAATTATAAGAGTTGAATCTCCTGTAAAATTCCCCACTCAGCATCAAAAGATTGTATTTTTCCACACTTTCAAAAAATTCATTTTCAAAATGAATTATGATGTATTTTATTTTGAAAGAATTTAATATGTCGAAATATTTATCCAGCTTCAAATTTTTAGGGCATATGATGGCAAAATCGTGCTTATTCAAAATTTTACAACACTGAACCAACGAGACTTTTTCAAACTCGCTCAAATCTTCCTTATACGCTGGTATTGTGACTATTGCTTTTGACATTTCTAAATTTTAAAATATTTCTTAATAAACTTTATTGGAGAAAATAATGCAAATTTTATCCCATTTTTTAAATAAATATAAAAATTTCTTAATTTCCAAAATTTCGATGATTTTATGAATTCAATCTCTTTTTTAATATTTACGATTTCTGCATTCTCTTGATTAAGATTCGGATATTTTTGTATATAATTTCGCTTCAATTCCTCATGAATGTTTCTAGATAAATTTTGTGACATTGAAATCACTCCTCTTGATTTTATTTTATCATTGCTACATACTGCCACAAAATAAGTACTATCATCTGGATTGACACTTCCAATTTTTCCTCCATAAAAATCCCCGCTATTTACATCTGAAATATCATCATCCATCAAAACATCCTCTGATAATATGAAGCTTCCTTCAACATTTTCTTGAAAAAATAGTTTATTTTCTAAAAAATTGTCTCTTAGCAATTTACTAAACTCATCCAATTTAAGTTCTTTTATATGGAATGGGTTTCCCTGAGGAGAAACTAGTATATTTGGCGTTGATATGAGTAACACTCCATCCTTTTTTAATACCCTTTTAATTTCCTGCATAAAAATAAATTGATCTTCCGCTCCAATATGTTCTATAGTTTCAAATGAAACAACAATATCTACAGAATTATCCTCCATTGGAATTTTGACGGCACTCCCAACAATGAAACTTAAATTATCTTTATTATATTTATCTTTGCAATAAGCTATGGATTCCTCAGAAATATCAACCCCAACAACTATTTCCGCACCACTTTTTAAAAGATAATCAGATCCATAACCACTTCCGCAAGCAATATCTAAAACTATTTTATTGCTAACAAATTGAGATGCGAAAATATATCGAGATAAATGCTCAATATAAATTTCATTTCCCTTATTAAACTCTGGCATCATTCTTTCTCCGCTGAATTCCATATATTTTTAAATTTTAAATATTTATTTCTCAATTTCCAAAATTTTGATGACTTGATAAATTCTACTTCTTGTTTTATCTTCTCGATCTCATTGCTTTTCAACTGTACAGGCTGACAATAAACATCTTTTTTGTCAGATCCACTTGACCAAAAATCTACTAGCAAATCAGCCATCTCAATGGGATATTTTACTAATATTTTTTCAACCAATTTTATTCCATCTTCTTTATCTATTCTAGCAAAATTCCTAAATAATTCATATATATTATTAAATATAATATTTTTATAACCTTGATCATTGTTATATATTTTTAATAATTCAAAATACATAGCTAGATGTGCACCTCCATGCTTCTTAATTAATTCATCAGGGCTCTTATATGAGTTCCACCAAAGTCCGCCACTGTGCCGACGATATGCTGACATAACCCTATTTATAAACCCAATTTTCCCAAATTTTGCATGATATAGATGTATAAACCAATCACCAGGTAAAATATTTTCTTTTGGTAAATCCACATAGCTTTGTCGTCTATACATTACAGAATTTGTATTTATAAAATTTTCTTCGAGTAGTCTCTCGACGGTAAAATCTGCACCGTTCTTGATATCTGGATAAATTGAATCTGGCTCTTCGTTATTTTCAAAAAACCACCTTGCAGGATGAAAACACATAGAGAAATCTCGATTAACCTCCAAGAAATCGACTTGTTTTTGAAGTTTATTATCATTAGTAAAAAAATCATCTCCGTCACAAATTGATATATACTCGCCATTAGCACGCGAAAAAATGTCAAAAAAATTTTTCGTTGTTCCAATGTTTTTCTCTCTAAATATCGGCCTGATAATATGAGGGTATTTTTCTTCAAATTGCCGTATAATATCCGCTGTCTTGTCAGTGGAGCAATCGTCTCCGATAACCACTTCAAAATCAAAGTTAGTTTTTTGACCCACAAAACTCTCTAGCGCTTGTTTTATGTATTTTTCTTGATTAAAAGTAACACAAATTATGGAAACTTTTTGATTTTTTTTCATATTTTTTATTGTTTACAAACAATCTATGCCACTTAAATCAAATACGGGAATTTCCATTTTTTCTAAAACTGATCTTCTTTCGGAGAAAGAATCATCTACGAATATAGAATTGGGCTTTATAAAATCAAATTTTTGCTCCCCGTCTTTTAAATGAATTATTTCAGTAAATATACTTGTTGATATTTTATACCATTCCAAACTTTTATATACATCCTCTGCGTGTTTAGTTATTAGAAATACTGATTTATTTTTATTTATACATTCATATACAAGGGAAATAGCTTTTAAATTTACACTTTTATTATCAATTATCAAGGTGTCGTCAAAATCAATATACATATTGTCATAGGCAATGTTTGTTTTATATTTTTCGCTTAAAGCTCTGTCAATTTCAACCTCAAAGCTATTCATCAATATCGACACATTGATACCCATAAAATCATATAGACTTAATAATGGTAGATTTACACCCCTAATTCTTGATAACGCCATTGTTCCTGCAACTCTCGGTGCAATTTCTAACAAAATAAGTTTTTTATTTGCATTTTCTTTTACCTGAAAAAACCATACACCTCTAAATACTAATGTGCTATTTATTTTTTTAGCAATCTCCAGAAATAGAGAGTTATCTGCTAACTTTGAATTTACACTTATTCCATTTGAAACACGCACCCTCTCCCTACCTTGAACAAAAAGCAACTCTCCTTTATTATCTGTAAAACAATCAATTGTATATTCTTTTCCAGGCAAATATTCTAGCAACATCAGTGACTTATCTTTTTTTATTAAAAATCTAAGCTCTTCGACGCTGCTTATTTTTGATATCCCTTTTGAGCCTTGTCCTACATCTGGTTTCGCAAATATTGGAAATTTCAAATTGTCCATCACACCGAAAGTTATGGGTGTGTTTATAATATCCCTAAACACCTTATACGTTTCAACTTTCGACCTGCAAATTTTACAAGTTTCGAGTGGAGAAGTTACGATAATTGCGCTTAATTTATCTTGGCATTGAGAAAGTTTCAAAACAGCACTATCATGAGCAGGAAACACAAAATCTATACTATATTTTTTTATAACATCTTCCATGGAATCGATGAATTTATCATCATCTACAAATGGCATCCCCCCTATATAATCCTCGTAGACAAATTTCCCATGATCATCTACTGAAGATGCACCGTAAATTTTGAAGTCCTTGGAGAATTCTAGTGATTTTTTTATTTCTAATCCAACTTCACTTCCACAAGGGAAAACTAATATATTTTTCATTGACTCTTTTTATTATTTAGATAGCTCACCTAGATTTTTCACAATAATAGCAGGGAGCGTTAATGATTCTATTTTTTCCAAATCTATTCGATCTGTTTCACCAGATAACACACAAACAAAATCTATTTCAGCATTATCTGCAAGTTTTTTATCAGTATATAATCTATCACCTACAATTGCCAAATTATTTTTCCCATATTTTTTTATTTGGCTTTTAATTAATGACATTGAAGGTTTTCCCAAAATCACCTGCGGATAAAATCCATTCGTTTCTTTTATAAGGGCAATTATTGATCCGATGTCGGGAATTGGGCCATCTTCACTTGGACAAAATAAATCAGAATGAGTAGCGATATAATCAATTTCTTTTTTATTCAATAGAATAGATGCATTTTTTAGCTTATCATATGTTATTTCGGTATCATAAGTTAAAATAAGTGCTTGATTATTAGCTAGATCATAATCAACAGAAACCGATGGTAATTCATTAATGATAAATGCTTTTACTTTTTTGTTTGCAATTAAATAAACAGATGAATATCCTCTTGTTTTAATGTAGTCAACTAGCGAAAAAAGTGGGGTGGTAATCTGATTCTCATTTACAGAAACTCCAAATTTAGATAGTTTTTTTGTATAATCACTCGGAATTCTAGAAGTATTATTAGTCAAATAATAAAAATCGAGCTTATCAGAATTATTTTTTATAAAATTTATAGCGCTTTCTATTGGAGTTTTTCCTACACAGAGAGTACCATCAACATCACAAATAAAAGCTTTCTTTTCCCTATGATTAAATCCAGAAAAAATATTATCAGCTATCAATAAATCGTCTTCATTATCAACTTCTACCCAATTACTATTTTTTACATCAAAAGGAAAAACGTCAATATTCTTAAATAATACAGGAAATGAAACCTCTGTCCACTGATTTAGGTCTTTCTTTATTTCAATGAATTCATTTATTATTCTTGTTAATAATTTTACCGCATGAGAATCATATTTATACAAATCGACTGATACACCAGCCGACTCAGCTGGAGAAATATTTTTTGAAATATTACTTATATTTCCGCCATCAGAAAGCTCAATCTTCATTGACTCTTCTATATAAACCCCGACTTTTGAAGCTATCGCATTGCTATGATGACAATTAATAAATTTAGACATCAACCTTTCGTCATAAACACAATCAGCATTATTTATAAACAACGCATCAAATGCAAATTTATTTTTCTTTATATATTTTAAAGCTAAATACAAGGAATACATGTTATTAGTAGTCTTGTACTTGCTATTTTCTATGACTTTAATGTTTGGGTATTTAACATTTAGATGTTCTTTTATTTTATCCAAAAAATAACCACCAACAATAATAATATCACCTTCCTTCAGTCCTGCTTTTAGATATCCATCTATCTGGTAATCTATTATCGATTTGCCTCCAACGCGCACTAATGATTTAGGCTTAATATCGGTAATTGGTGCAAGCCTACTACCGATACCCGCAGCAAGTATTATTGCTTTTTTTTGATTCTTCATTTTTGACATTTTTTAATGCTATGCTTTATTAATTCAACGACTCTTTGACTATTATTAGCATCATCATATTTATAGAATAACTGCTTGGAAAATTTGTACTTATTTGAATTTATTTGAATTTTTTTTTCGAATTCATCCTCTATCGCATTCAATATATCATCGAATTTTGACAAAATTGGTCCTGGGAATACCATACTCATATGATAAAGCAACCCTCTTTGTTTTTCTTCATAGTGCATCCTGTCATATGCAAAACTAAAAACCGGTTTATTTACATATACGGCATCCAGAAAAAGTGAAGAATAGTCAGTAATAATAGCGTCTGAAAATCTAACTACTATACCAGCCTCATTAATAATTGCTTGTCCTAAATTAAAAATATATTCGTTATCAATAAATTTCTCAATATTACATAATTCGGAACTATTTCTATAATAATGAAGACGCACCCCCAAAACTGCATTATTCTTCTTTAGAAAATTTAATAATTTTTCTATTTCATTATCTGAAAATTGGTAATAGCTAGCACCAAAAATAACAACTTCCCTATAAGTTGGAGCATAAAGAATCAATTTTTTATCTCCCTTTATTTTCAATATTCTATCCGCCTGAACTTTGTAATCTTCAGGGAGAAGATCAACTGATTTTACTAAATAATCATTTCTAGGAAGTCCCGTTATCCAAATATTTTTTGGATCAATCGAATAAAAACAAACGCTCATTGCGTAACTATCCACCGACGAAGATGCAATCAATCCTGCATAAAAATATTTTTCCAGCATGCTCCTTGGAATATTTTCTCCTATTTTAGTAGGAGATAGATATTGTATTTTTTTTAATGGTATCCCATGCCAAAGATTAACAATAACCCTCCTTTTAAGATTCATTTTTATTACATTATAATTCCATCCTTCCGAAAAATTCATAAAAACGGTATTATCGCATAGAACAACCTTCGTTTGCAATAAAAGAAGCAATCCTTTGACAGAAAACATATTCACTACCTCAGTATTTTTATAATTATCAATATTCAGATTTGTTACACCAGAAATTGTAAAAATTATTTTTTTAACACCCACGTCCTCTTTAACAAAATCAAGAACGGATCTCATATTGCCAACAACCCTATCTCTTTGTATAAAATGACAAGGGAAAGCCCAGAAATGATTTTTTTTAGGCCAAAAATAGTCTAGAATCCTAAATACTGATAGCAATAATTTCTTTTTAATTTCTTTTTTCACTAACATCATATATTCACACTCAACAAATACTTATTTATAACTTTGCAAATCTTTCTACTATCTTCTATCCCTAGGCCATAGAACATCGGTAAACACAAAATTCTTGATGAAATATCTTCTGAAATTGGACAGGATTGGTGATGATTAAGATATGGCAACGTATTTAGAGATGGGTGAAAATACCGCCTAGGGTAAATACCTTTTTCTTTCAATTTTTTTATTAAGCCCAATGTTTCATACTCATCCTTTAAAACGATAGGATAATATGCATAATTATATTCCACTTCATTTGGAATTTTTATTTTTTTTATTATATCAACTAACAGCTGATCGTAAGTATTAGCAATTTTTTTTCTTGATTCTATTATTTTATCTATATAATCTAAATTGCATAGCCCCATAGCCGCTTGAAATTCAGAAAGTTTTGCGTTTATACCTAAATAAACATGGTTATCATCATTATGACCAAATCTTTTTATCAAATCCAATTTCTTACTAATACCGTTATCTTTCGCCACAATACAGCCCCCTTCAATAGTATTGAATAATTTTGTTGCGTGAAAACTACATGTTGAAATATCCCCGTAGCTTAGTAGGGATTTCCCTTTATATTTTACTCCAAAAGCATGTGCAGCATCATATATAACTTTTAATTTATGCTTTTTTGCTATCTCCTCTATTTTTTCAATGTTACAAGGAAATCCAAAGACATGAACTGCCAAAATTGCTTTAGTATTCTTTGTAATGGCCCCTTCTATTTTATTAGCATCAATACAAAAGTTATCAGGATTAATATCCACGAAAATAGGAGTACATCTCTCCCATAATATTGCGGAAGTTGTTGCTACATATGAAAATGGTGTAGTAATGATCTCTCCAGTATCGATTTCTAATGCACTTAGCGCCAACTGCAATGCGATTGTTCCATTTGCAACAACATTAATATTTTTCACACCCAAGTAATCCAGTAATCTGTCCTCGAGCGATTCAAGGAGTGGCCCTTGATTTGTCATTTGGCCACCTTCCCAAATATTATCTAAATATTTCTGGTATTTTCTCAGTGGCGGAAGGAAGGATTTAGTTACATAAATATCTTTCATTTCATTTTTATATTCTTAATTACATTTCCATTCATGTTTAATGTCACAGACTCCCCTATATGAATCTTTAGATATGTCTGAATAAAACTTTACAATTTTACACCTAGGTTTAAAATCATAATGGCTTTCGAGCATATTCCCAAAACAAGCAATATTCAAATAATAATCTCCTTTCAAGACAGGCATGCTTTCAAAATAGAGGGTTATTTCCTTACAATCCCTTTTAATTTCAAATCTATCTGCTTGAGTGTTATAACCAAAAACTTGTCCGCCAGAAACTAAGTGCATGCCGACCCCAAAATTTAATTTTCTAGTTTCATCATATATATCAAGCTTTAAGCATATTCCCATTGACTCACCCGTTTCAAAAACATTTTTTTCTTCTCCTTTTTTATTAATTAACTTAATACTGGTTATTTTAACAACTTTCTGAGATTTATATTCATCGCCATCATTCTCAATATGAGTAACTTCTTTTTCGTTTATCATTCTCTTTTCTTCATCTGACATATTTTCATAAACATAGGCATTGCCAACCTCATCTGCTTTACCAATCTTTATTATCTTACCACTACGAAGAAACATGGCTCGATCACAATATCTTTGCACCACAGCAATATCATGCGTAACAATTACCACGGTCCTCCCCGCATCTCGATATTTATTAAATTCGGTCAAGCACTTGCTTTGAAAATTTGTATCCCCTACTGCCAGCACTTCATCCATCAAAAGAATATCGCGATTGGCATGGATGGAAACTGAAAAAGCCAAGCGCACTTGCATGCCGGAAGAATAATTTTTGAGCTTCTGATCAATAAATCTTTCCAACTCAGAAAAGGCCACGATCGAATCAAATTTTTCATCAATCTGTTTTTTGGTCATGCCCAAAACTGTGGCATTCAGATAGACATTGTCTCGCCCAGAAAGTTCTGGGTTGAAACCGATGCCCAGTTCAAGAAAAGGTGAAATCATGCCGTCTATTTCCACTTTTCCTTTGTCAGCCTGATAAATGCCAGCCAACACCTTCAAAAGCGTCGATTTGCCCGACCCATTTCTCCCAATGATGCCAAAAAACTCGCCTTTTTTCACCTCAAAAGAAACATCATCCAAGGCCTGAAATTCTTCATAGCCTCCGCTTTTGAAAGCATTGACAACAGCCCCCCGCACCGAAGTCACCTTTTCGTGAGGAATTCTAAATGTCTTGGAGACGTTTTTGACGCTGATTGCAATGTCTTTTTCCATTTTTATATTATACCTTATTTTGGGCGCGCACCCTAGAGAAACATTGGAAAGACAACCCGATCAAAATCAGCATACTCCTTGCTAATAATAAATCCTTCTTTGATACCTATCTTCTCTATTATTTTATTTAATTTAATTAGATCCGCTGGAATTCCTTTTGTTTTTATTTCAAAAGCAATTTTCTTATTCAAAATCGCATCGATTTCATTTGTATTTTTTTTGTTATAAAAACTAACTTTCTCATAATTGCTCAATTGATTGATAGCTGCATTTTCAAATATCTGAGCATCATTAACCTGACCGATAATATTCAATATGCCAGTATCTGAAAAATACACCTTCTTGCCACTAGCAACTGCGCGATCTACACTTTTTGAAAACTTAGGTAACAATTTTATGAAAAATGTCCCTTGTAAAAATTCTAGATAGCTATAGATTTTCGGTCGATCCACTCCCAACTCACTTGCTAATTTCGTAACATCCATCATTGATCCAACGCGCGGAACAAGCAACAAAATCAAGTCTCGCAATTCTCGAATGTCTTTATAATCAGACATAATTTTCAAATCTTTCTCAAAAAAAGAAGCAAAGATATTTTTTAGAACTTGTTTTTTTGTATCCATATCCTCTGTCATTACAACCTCTGGAAAACCGCCAAATTGCAGATAATCGTTATAATCAGCTTGAAAACTCTTAAATTCAACAATATTTTTTTTCTTAACTGCAATTGATATATCAAGTTCAGATGCTCTTTCTCGGGAAATTCTACCTTTGAAATATAAATACTCCCTGAAGCTCAATGGATTCAGTTCATACAAAAATTTCCGCCCGCTTAATGACTCAGGAAATAAATTTTTTAAATAAAAACTAGATGAGCCTGTTATGAAAAACTTCACAGAATAATGATCTATCAAGTATTTAACAACCTTGGTAGCTTCTGGAAAATTTTGAATTTCATCAATGAATACAAAAATCCTATCATCACCCCTTGCCTTTGATAAATCTTTCAATACTTTATAAATATTTTTATATTCCAAATCTTCAAAAATTTTTTGATCTAGCGGGTTATCAAAATCAAACCATACTTTTGGCTTATCTCCCAAGTGCTTAAAAATACTTTTCATAAGAATAGTTTTGCCGACTTGTCTCATGCCAGTGATTATCAGGGCATTTTTATGCTCTGTGTATTTTTTTATTTCATCAAACAATAATCTATTCTTCATACATATTGTAATTTATGCGTTACATTAACACTAGCTAAGTGTAATTATTTTATTACACATCCGCCATTATGTCAAATAATAGCTTAAAATAAGGGTTTTTATTGCACCTATTGACACATCCAAATAAGATAAACCCCGCCATGCCTAAGTGGTCAGGACGGGTGAGCTTAGTAAGTAAATAATACCAAAAATCGGCTTTTTGGTCAATTTGCACATTAAAAACCTTATGAACTTTATAACCTTACGAACCTTATAACTTTACAAACTTGCCCACTTTATAGACTTGATGGACTTCGTGATACCTCATTTAAAAATCTAATGATGAGCCCTTTCGATTTTTCAAATAAAAAACCTAGGATTCTAACAATTAATCTATCAAATATTAAAAAA
>LBXA01000002.1 GCA_000995125.1 Candidatus Moranbacteria bacterium GW2011_GWA2_39_41
ATGGAGATAGCCTTAATTGTTTAGCTATCTCCAAGATTAGATTTTAAATGATAAATCGACTAGGGCAATCATTAGATTTTGGATGAGTTACTGCGGGCAGTTTTTCTATTTTTAAGTTTGTGCTATAATAATTGCAGAGAATAAAATTATGCAAAATAAAAAAAGAGCCTTAAATTTAGCCAGTAACCAGGGTTTCACTCTGGTCGAGTTGCTTTTGGTAATTGGTATCATTGCCACTCTGGCGGTGGTGGTTTTTGTGGCGCTGGATCCGGCGAAGCGCTTTGCCGATGCGCGGAACGCGCGGAGAACTTCCGATTTGGAAACGATTTTGAGCGCGGTGCATCAACATGTGATTGATAGCAAAGGTTCTTTTCCTGATGGACTTGATAATGTAGAGCGACAAATTGTGACATCATTGGACACTTGTGATATTGGCACTGGTGGGTGTGGAGCATCTGGCACAGTTGATTGTATTGATTTGCGAACACCATTGGAAAAATATCTCAAGGCCATCCCATTTGATCCATCGGCTAGCATTGATCACTCACATTATACGATTATGAAAGATGTCAATGGAATTGTGACAGTGCGAGCTTGCGATGCGGAAGGAGAAACTGAAATTGTGGTTTCTCGCTAGTCTTTGTCTTGAAAGCTCTATCTTCAATATAAAAAACACCAGCCAGCAGAAATGTTGCGCTGGTTTTTTGTATATATTGAATTTGTGGTATAATGAAAATAATAAAATTTACTTTAAAATTCACCCAGCTAAATTATTTAACAGGGTAAAAAAATAAAAAAATGGAAAAAACAAAAAAAGAAGAAAAAGTAACAAAGACATCGATAGAGAAAATATTTAAAGATAAGAAAAAAATGGATTCCGGGGTTGTGAAAAAAAAAGCAGTTAAAACTACTAGGGCTGTTGTGCGCAAGGAGGCAAAAGTGGAGCCGGAAGCTAAGAAAGTATATGTTGAACAGTCAGTCGCTACTGAAACTGCAAGTGAAGGGATTTTGGAAAAGGCAAAAATTTGGAAAAAGATCTTGCCGGCCGTGATTATCGTAGTGGTGATTGGCATATTGGGCGGAGCAGGATATTATTTTTATCATAAATATAAGAAAGCTCCGGTAGCGGTCAATGAAAATGAAGATTTTACTATCAAGGTCGGAAAGATGATGGAATTGCCGAATGAAGCAGTGACGCTTGCTACCGTCACAGACAAGGAAAAGTTGAAAGATCAGCCATTTTTTGCCAACAGCGAGAACGGAGACAAGGCTTTGATCTATACGCAGGCGAAAAAGGCAATCCTATATCGTCCAAGCACGAATAAAATTATTGAAGTAATGTATCTTTCGATTAGTCAGAATGCTACAACTTCTGAGGTTCCTGTGGCTGAAAATTCGGCGCAAAATGCAACTTCCGCTCCAGAGCAAACTCAAACAGCGCTTGTGGACAATTCAACCGCGCAGGAACAAGTTGCAACAGAGCCAGTCAAAGTGGTGGTGTATAATGGCACAAACACGAAAGGGATGGCGGCTAATATGGCGGACAAAATTTCAGTTATTGAAGGTGTGACTATCGCTGAGAAAACTAATGCGGTCGGAGCATATACAACGACAATTGTGGTCAATTTGAACGGCAAAGATGAGGCAGCACAAAAAATTGCTGAGGCTGTCGGTGGACAAGTGACGAAAGACTTGCCAGACGGGGAGAAGTCTCCGGAAGCTGATATTCTGGTGATTGTGGGGAGTGATTTTGTGAAATAAAATAGTAGCAAATAACTAGTCTATTTAATAGGATAAGTAAAAAAATGGAAAAATCAAACAAAAGCATCATTGTGATTATCGTGGCGACAATTCTGATTACAACAGCTGGTCTGTGGTGGTATTCAAGCCGATCCACTACCACTATCACTACTGTTGTTACTAAAGAAAAGGCAGTCTATAATATCGCTGGCTCTGGGTCAGCCGGTTTTGTGTTGAATTTTTGGACAAAAAAGTTTGAAGAACAAAATTCACAGATAAAAATGGAATTTTTGTCATCATCCGACGCTACCATCGCCTATGTTGGAGTGGCAGAAAGAACTGTTGATTTGGGTGTCGCATCACGATTGCCCAAGCCAACAGAAGAAAATGCATCTCTGGAGATAACACCGTTTGCTAAAGACGCGATCGTTTTGGCTGTGAATAATTCCGTGCTTGGCGTTACGAATCTTTCTAAAGAAGAAATCGCTGGAATTTGGTCGGGAAAAATTGTAAATTGGAATCAAGTGGGAGGACCAAATGCTAAAATCGTTGTGATCGATCGAGAAGAAGATGAATCAGCCAAGAAAAAATTACGCGAATTGTATATCGGAAATGATGCGGTAGCTTCAGACGCGATTGAAGTTCATTCAGAAAAAGATGTTTTTAGTGCGATTAATTCAACTAAAAATAGCATCGGGATGCTTTCTTATGCTCGAGTTAAGGGCAATTCAAATTTGTTGACTTTGAAATTGGATGGACTGGGGATCACCGATGTGGATTCAGGTGCCTATCCATATGTCAGAACACTGTATGTTGTGACAAGGAAGGATAGCCCAGAAGGAATCAAAAAATTTGTGGATTTTGTGAAAAATTCAAATTTGCATGAAACATTTGGTTGCTTCAAGCCATAATTAAAATAGCGCTTTAATCTTATCTATCAAATGGATAATGAAGAAATTTTAACTGAAAATTCATCTGATTCGCAGAACATATTTAACAAAATATGGGTTAAGTTGACTGTCCGGAGTTTTATCTTCGTGGTTTTGAGTGTGTCTTTCCTGATGTCATTTAGTTATTTTGTTGTATCCAATTGGAATTTTGCTAGGTCAGTTGATCAAAATATGCAAAAAAACCTAGAGGATTTTATTGTGGATGGTCAGGGAGTTTTTTCTCGAACTATTGACGAGTTTGCGGTCGCAGCTGAACTGATTGCGCGCAATAAAATAATTCAAGCTTCAGTGAATGATGTAAATATTTCCGAGGATGCGATAACGCTTATTACGAAGCAAAAAATTGACTTTCTTTTTGAGGAGGCTTTTCTTCTGACAGGAGCTGGACAAGTGCTTTTCAGTGACACTCAAGACGAGACTTTCCTAGAAAATATTGATTTCCAACAAGCCATTGAAAGGAGTCATAACCTCAAAGTTAGACAAGCTGTAATCGTTGATTCGCCATTCTATCAAAAACCAGTGTTGTTTATTTTATATCCCGTGGTTGGTTCTGACAAGCACGGTTTAGTTGCTTTTGGTAGGGTGATGGATGAAGAATTTCTAAAGAGACTCTTCCCAGCTGAATATAGAGGAGTTTTTATAGTTACTAAAAAGGGAAAGGTTGGGGCTGCAAACATATTTGACATGTCTATGCGTCATTTGTTTGAAAATGAAAGTCAGGATTTATTGTCTGCAGGAGATAATAAACAGCTTGGAAGCATAAAAACCATTGATGCGGATAATTTTAAGGGTATGATATCAATAGCGCCGATACTCCAATCATCATTTTTGGTTGGAAACATTGGATTTTTCTTGGATGGAAGTGATTTTTTTGCAGTGCAGAAAAATTCGATTATGGTGAGTGTGATAGTTATTGTTTTTGTAGGCTTATTATTTTTTATTACATTGATATTTATGGATAGGCTTATAATAAAGCCGATTGTTAGCTTAGCAGAAGGCTTTTCTAGAGTTGAAGGTAGTGATTTGTCAGTGCAACTCGTGCCTTTTGGATTAGTTGATTTAAGAGGTATTCTAAATGGATTCAATAAGGCAATATATAAAGTTGCGAAGAGGGATAATGAATTGAGTGACGCCGTAGAGGTTCTAAATCAAAAAAATGAAGAGATGACCAAAAGCAAATCAGCCATGATGAATATTTTAGAAGATGTGGCACAATCAGAACATGAGCTTGCTCAAAAAACTACTGATTTGGAAAAATTTCAGCAAGCGGCGGATGCGAGTTTTGATCAAATTACAATTTCTGATACCAATAGAATTATTTTGTATATCAATAGCGCCGGAGAAGGAATAACTGGTTATTCAAAAGAGGAGTCAATCGGAAAAAATCCTGAAAATCTCTGGGGTGGTCAAATGTCAGCGGAATTTTATGCGGACATGTTTCGGATAACTGAGGTGGAAAAAGCACCTTTTGCTGGAGAAATCACGAATAAACGTAAAGATGGACAGAACTACTTGGCGAGTATTCGTGTTTCTCCAATTTTAGATAAAAAGGGGGATGTAAAGTTTTTCGTTGGAGTTGAACGTGACATCACGGAAGAGCGAGAAGCGCAAGTGCAAGTTATTCGTCACGCGGCAGATTTGCAAAAAGCCAACATTGCCGTTGAAAAACAGAAAGAAAGCGCGGAAGGAATTTTGAGATTTTTGAAATCAATCGGAGATGGCGTGGTGGCAACGGATATGGATGGAAAGATAATTTTTTTCAATGAAGCGGCGGAAAAACTCACTGGGGCTACAAATGAGAAAGCAGTTGGCAATTATGCCTGGGAAACACTTTGGTATTTTAAGGAAAATGATCCAGAAAATCAAATCAAGGTTATTAGAAAGTTTTTGGTTGGTGAAAGAAATATTAATCAAGTTAGTGACAGAATGATGTTGAAGCGACAGGATGATTCTGTTGTTGATATCGCTTTTACGATTTCATTCATTTATGATAAAAACAAGGTGAAGCAGGGTTGTATCTTGGTTATGCGAGACGTGACGGAAGAGCGAGAAGTGGAGAAAGCTAAAGATAATTTTCTTTCGGTGGCAGCCCATCAATTGCGCACCCCGCTGTCTGGTATTCGTTGGAGCTTGGAGATGCTTTTGGGCGATGATGTCGGGAAATTGCCAGATGAGGCGCATGAGGTGGTGGAAAATATCAATGAAAACACGATGCGCTTGATAAATTTGGTTAATGACCTTTTGAATGTTTCACGCATCAATATGGGCAAGGTTGTGGAGGAAGCTAGTCCAGTGACTGTGGTGGAAACAATTTCGGCAGTTTTGAAGAGCGGTGATGGATTTGTGGCTAAAAACAAGGTTAAAATTATTTTTGATAAGAGTAAAAATGCTAAAATAAAAGTTCTTATCAGCCCACAACATCTCTTTGAATCAATAGAAAACATTGTTTCTAACGCGATAAAATATACTCCAGAACAGGGAACGGTTGAAATTTCTGTTGCTAGCAAGGCCAAGATGGTTAAAATTGCAATAGCTGATTCAGGTATTGGCATCCCGAAGAAAGAACAGGAAAAAATGTTTTCTAAGTTTTTCCGAGCGCAAAATGCCATTCAGAAGGATCCAGATGGTTCCGGCTTGGGGTTAAGTGTGGTAAAATCATTTATAGAAGAAGCTGGTGGAACAGTGTTCTTCGAAAGTGAGGAGGGCAAAGGAACAACATTTTTCATAGAGTTGCCAATTTACCCCCACACCAATTCTGAAGACAAAAAATCCCCTATGCTCACCAAGTAAATTGATGTGGGGGTGTATAAGGAAAGCAAATAAATTTATATCTGAAAATAATAATATGAGCAAAGCACCAATTATTTTAATTGCCGAGGATGATAAATTTCTCATAAAGGTTTATCAGACAAAACTGACAAAAGAGGGTTTTCAGGTTGAGATTGCAACTAATGGAGAAGAAGCCTTGAAACTGGCGCGGGAAAAAAATCCTGATCTGATTTTTTGCGATTTGATGATGCCGATTAAGGATGGTTTTGAGACGCTCAAAGAGTTGAAGGCTGATCCAAAGTTGAAAAAAATAAAGGTGATTATTCTCTCCAATCTAAGTCAAGAGGAGGATAAAAAACGGGTATTGGATTTGGGCGCAGAAGAATATATTGTTAAGGCTGATGTGCCATTCTCGGAAGTCATTGCTTTGGCAAAAAAATATTTAAGCTAAGAAAAAAACAGCATGGCTGATTTTAAAGATTTTTCCATAACTAAAACGGCGCTACTTGATTCAGGAACTGTCTCTGAGTCAGATTTTGCGCGAGCTGAAACATTAGCTGCGCAAGATAATATTGCATTCACGGAAGCAGTAGTGCGTCTTGAAATTCTTTCTGAAGAAGAAGTGACGCGAGTCATTGCTGACGCACTAGGATTTCCGTATGTTGATCTTTCCAAGGAGACTGTCGCGCCAGAATTTCTGGCAGAAATTCCAGAAGTTGTGGCTCGCAAGAACCAAATTGTTCCATTCAAGAAAGATGCCGAAGGATTGCATCTGGCTATGGCTGATCCAATCAATTTAGAAATAAGCGATTTTATCGCGCGCAAAGAAGGAATGCCTGTGAAAGTGTATATGGCTACAGAACGGGACATTGAAAACACATTGGAGCGTTATGGCGGAGGACTTTCGGATGCGCTCAAGAAAACATTGGAGTTGGCAGAGAAAGCTGTTTCGGATGGAGGCGAACCGCCAATTGTGAATATTGTGCGCGACATCCTTTCTTTTGCCTATCAAAATCGCGCATCTGATGTGCATATCGAACCGCGTGAAGACATTGATTCGGTAATTAGATTTCGTATTGATGGAGTTTTGCATGATGTGGCCTTGCTTCCACAGTCTTTGCATAATCAAGTCATTTCTCGTATCAAGGTTTTGGCACGTTTGCAAACCGATGAACATCAAAAACCGCAAGATGGAAAAATTGAATTTCCAATTGAACGGGAAAAAGTGGATGTGCGTGTTTCGCTGGTGCCAATTATGGAGGGCGAGAAAGTGGTGATGCGTCTTTTGTCGGAAAGATCTCGCCGATTTTCTTTGGCTAATTTGGGAATGGATGAACAGGATTTGAAAAAAATTCATGATGCCTATGAAAAACCCTACGGTATGGTTTTGGCAACTGGACCAACTGGTTGTGGCAAGACAACTTCGCTCTATACAATTCTGAAGATTTTGAATGAACGCAATGTTAATATTATGACCATCGAAGATCCGGTAGAATATGACCTCGAAGGAGTTAATCAAATTCAGGTGAATACGAAAGCTAATTTAACTTTTGCGACAGGACTACGCAGTATTTTACGTCAAGATCCGAACATTATTTTGGTGGGAGAAATCCGAGACAAAGAAACGGCCAATATTGCAATCAATCTGGCCATGACTGGACATCTTGTGCTTTCAACTTTGCATACCAATGATGCGGCGACGGCTATTCCGCGATTTGTTGATTTGGGAGTTGAGCCATTTTTGATCGCCTCAACGGTGAATAGTATTTTGGCGCAACGGTTGGTGCGTAAAATTCACAGTGGTTGTCGAGCTAGCGAAGAAATTTCGGCTGAGGATGTGGCAAATCGCGTAGGCTGGGAAGCAACACAAAAAGTTTTTGGTGTATCCAAAAAGGATGCGAAAAAGAAAAAAATTACATTGTATAGAGGGAAAGGTTGCGAGGCCTGTCGGGGAACTGGCTTTGAAGGACGTATCGGTATGTTTGAAGTTTTGGTGATGGATGATGAGATTAAAAAAGCAATTATGAAAAATCAAGAAGCCGGATCGATTGCTGAATTGGCTAAAAGCCGTGGGATGCGAACAATGTTGGAAGACGGACTGGAAAAGGTCAAGATTGGACTGACCACTCTGGACGAAGTTTTGGGAGCGACAAAAGCTTAGAAGTGAGTTAACTATTTTTTTAGAAAAATATATGTGTGATAAGATTTATGATGTAGATTTGACTGATGACGTTACGCCACTAGAAGTGAGAGACGCGATGATAAGGTGTTTTGTGCAGGCTCACGCAGAAGTAATGCAGGAAATGAAGGAATATCATAAATTCGATTCAGAAGAAGAATTCAAAAAAATGGAGCAGATGAATGTGTCTGCGTTAATTAGATCCATTTTTGGAGACATTGGAGCTGATTTTGATAATCCTACCAAAGAAGATTTGGCTAAGGTGATGAATAAACTGGTCGATTACGCAGTTAACTTCAGGAATCCGGAGATAGTGAAGAAGCATTATGACGAAATGATGCTGTTATTCAATAAATTAAAATAGATGCGCATATTTTCTTCATTTGGATTTGCAGAGAAACTTTTTTTTGCCAAACATTTGGCGACGCTTTTGAAGGGTGGAATTCCTTTGGCAGAAGCTTTGAAATTGCTTTCCGAGCAGGGCGGAAAAATTGGTCCAGTAGCTGGAGAAATTCTGAGTAGTGTGGAGAATGGCCAATCACTTTCAGCTTCTTTGGGTCGGCATCCAGATGAATTCGGAGCTTTTTATATCAGCCTAGTCGAAGTGGGCGAGGTTTCTGGAACATTGGAGAAGAGTTTGGAATTTCTAGCAGAAAAACTGGCACGCGAAGAGGCTTTACGGAAAAAAGTGCAAACGATGCTTTTTTATCCCTCAATTGTTTTGGCGGTTTCCGCGGTAGTGGGAGGTTTTGTGAGTTTTTTTGTCTTGCCAAAATTGGCTGGAATTTTCAGTTCATTTGATGTTGAATTGCCGATAGCCACGAGAATTTTGCTGACATTTGCTAATTTTGTCAAAGTGTATGGTGTCGCAGTGATCGTTGCAATTGTGGCAGCTATGTCAATTTTAGGTGGAATAATCAAAATTTCCTATGCGGCAAAATTGTTTTGGCATCATTTGAAATTTCACATCCCGTTTGTGGGCAAGGTAAATAAGAGCGCCGCATTGTCCTCGCTTTTTCGAGACTTGGGCGTGATGTTGCAAAGCGGATTGCCGTTGGAATATGCGCTTCGAGTGGAAAGTGAAGTTGCAGAAAATTTAGTTATTCGAGAAAAAATCAAAGGTGTTCACGAAGCCGTTTCTGGTGGCAGTACCGTCGGAAAAGAATTGGCATCAGGCGAATATGAAATTTTTCCAACCCTAGTTTCTCGGATGATTTCGGTTGGGGAAAGTTCAGGCACTCTAGAGGGCACTTTCTTGTATCTGGCTGATTTTTTTGAGGATGAGACTGACGCAGAAGCCAAAAATGGCGCAGCCTTGCTTGAGCCATTGCTGTTGGTGTTTATTGCACTTGTGGCGGGTTTTGTGGCTCTGGCGGTTATTTTGCCAATCTATACACTGACTGGGTCAATCCATCGTTAAACAACTTAGTATCTATTATGAAAGGTTTCACGCTAATCGAAATAATGCTAGTGATTGCTATTGTTTTGACAGTAGGCTTTTTATCATCAGCCTATCCATTGCGTTTGATTTCTCGAATGGCAATGCGTAATTCGTCAGATGAAGTCAGAGGCATGTTATGGAAAGCACAATCCTATGCTATGAGTGGTCGTCAACATTCGGCTTGGGGAGTGCATTATGAAAATTCGATAGTAGCTGTATTTAAGGGCAATGATTATAATAACCGAAATCAAAGTTTTGATGAAAAGATATCTATTGATGAGCGAGTTTCTATTGCAGGATTTCCAGATGCTATTTTTGTTGTTCCAGATGGCAGACCGCAAGCGCCAATTTCAAATATAACATTCACGTGTGATGATTTGACTGACACGCTCTCTTTGAACGCGGAAGGAGTAATCGAATAAAATTAGGACTTACGCGTTTGCCACTTTGCCTAGAGTGTTCCTAAAGCTAAGCTTTTCGAGAACGCCATTCCCATTCATAAAGCTTAGCTTTAGATAGGCTGCCAAGAAGCAAACGTGTAAGTCCTAAAAATAATGAAAAAAAAATTAAAAGCATTTTCGGTCATTGAACTTGTGCTGTCGGCAGCACTCTTTTCGATTTTTTCTGTTTCGATTACACTGGCAGTTTTGCAAGGTAGTAGTGCAATTCAAGCGGGAATTCGCAGTGAAATAGCTCGACAGTTTGCTATGGAAGGCATTGAGGCGACGCGAGCTGTGCGAGCGCAATCTTTTGACGCATTGCAAAACACTGCTAGCTCTGGCATCGAGTTTGTCGATGGAAAATGGGAATTGGCTGGAGAGCAAGATGAAAAGGACGGCTATGTACGAAGAATTTCTGTGCAATCAGCGGAGCGTGATTCGGAAGGAAATGTCGTCGCTTCTGGCGGAACTGAAGATCTGGATTTGAAGCTAATTGTCGTAGCTGTCACTAAAGATAATTATTCTGTGGATTTCTCAACCTATGTATCTAGACGAGAAATTGTTTTAATTGAGCCATAATTCAAAATGAAAATAAAAAAGTTAGCCGGCATATCGCTTATAGAAACAATCCTGTATTTGGCAATTGCAGTTGTTATTTTGGGCGTGCTTTTTTCCTATGGTTGGAATGTAATTGGTATGAATATTAAGGCACAGGTCGCTCAGGAAATTGAACAGTCAGCTCAATTGATTGGAGAGCGTCTGACCTATGAAATTCGCAATGCAGATAGCGTGGATATTGCCAATTCAAATTTTGGAGATTCAGCTAAGTTAGTTTTATTAAAAATAAATGAGGATACGGTGACCATCGAAAAATCTGGAGATCAAATTGCAATTAAGCGTGGCGCAGGCGATTCGCTTGCTTTGAACTCGCAAGACGTCAAGATTAAAAATTTTATTTTGACGCAACAGGTTTCTGATACGAATGAAATACAATTTGTGGGTTTTTCTTTTGAGACAGTGGCAAATTATCCCGGATCTTTGGAGCGGAGCGAATATCAATATGCATTAAATTATCGCTCTGGCGTAGCGTTACGCAAATGATTTCAGTATAATTAGTAGGAAAATAATGCTTCAGGAGCTAATCTTCCAATAACTTTCACCGAAAATGAAAACAAAAGGATATGTAACTATTTTAGCTGTGCTGGTGCTTTTGGCAGTGACTAGTGGAATTGCCACAACTTTGATATTTTCTTCGACTGATGCCGTGGAGTCGCGGGAATCTTTACGTCAAGGCAGTCAAGCCCTGCTTTTTTCAGAAGCTTGCTTGGAAGAAGGACTTTTACAGATTATAAAAGACCCGACTTATAGTAGTGAAACTTTCACTATGCCACAAGGCGACTGTGAAATAGCAGTTGAAAACAATAGCGGAATTTACATCATCCATGCCACAGGCAAGAATGCTAAGTTTGAAAAAAGCGTAATCGCGCAGGTAAATTTGGATGCGGAAAAATTAATAGTACTAAGTTGGAGAGAGGAGTAAAAAATGTTAAAATGCTAATAGGTTAATATGTTAACGTGTAAATATGCTGTTCTCACATAAGCGGACAATTCTCTTTATTAATAAAGAAAAGATTCAATGGGTGGCGGGGCAAGTTCCCAAAGGAAAACTTCTGGGCGAAGTGCAATCTTTGCCGTGGTCAGAAGAAAATTTCATTGTTGCATTAGATGAAATTTTCAACAAATTTCCAAAAAAATTGCGAATTGTGATTGGCGAGGAATTTTCCTATGTAACTCACTTTCAAAAAAATGATAAAAAAACTTCAATAGTTAGCGAAGCGCAAGCTTTTATCCCAGAAAAATTGCAGGATGGTTGGGATAGTTGCGAAGAAAAAACTGGTGATATACAAATAATGGCAGTTCAGCAAAAAATCTTCACAATGCTAAAGAAGGAAATTTATCATAGGAGTTTGCAAGTAGAAGCATTGGAAATTGAATCAGTCTCCATTGCTCGGATGCTGCATGAGGAAAAAAATAAATGCTATATTTTTGCTAGAAATAGCGGAAGAATTATTTTAGGCATAGTGCAAGATGGCGAGATATTGGCTTCGAGAATTTTTTCTAAACTTCCAGATCAGGAATATGTGAAAAAACTTGTGGATTATATCGCAAGGCCGAAGGATGTTCCTATTGAGCAAGTATTTATCCAAGATAAAACCGGCAAGTTGTCCGTAATGCTTAAGAGTCTCGGCTTTAAGGTGCTGGATGGAGAATTGGATCCTATGATTGGAATTTGTCGTAAACTTGATTTGACCGGTCGCGACAAGGATGTATTAAATATTCCGCTGAATCAATCAAATGGGGCGGGAAACAACAATGGGGAAAATAATGGGAGTATGAATTTGAGAGAAAAAATTTTGCTGATTATTTTTCTGTTAAGCGTAGTTGGCGGCTCAGCATTCGTGTATTATACTAAGAAAATTAAACCAGGCGTTGTGAAAATCGCTCCATCATTCCAGAACATTGAAAGTGATCCAACAGGGTTAAGGTGGGGGAAATAGCGATTGTATAAAGACGCGCAATGTGGTAATGTTGGTGTATAAATCAAGTTAAGTCAATCTTTAATTTTTTTTTAATTAAATATTTATATGGAAAATAAAATCGTAGAAGAAGGTTGTGGAATAATTAAACTTGAAGCCGAAGTTGTTTTGGACTGTTTAGAATGGGATATCCTTATTCTTGATAGGAATTTTAAGGTTATTTTTGCCAACAAGGCTTTTTTGGATAAGGCTGGGATGAACAAATGTGATGCAGTCAGTAGCTTTTGCTATAAAATAACTCATCATTTGAATCAGCCATGTCAACCACCACATGATACTTGTCCGTTGGAAGAAATGCTCCGAACTGGCAAGCCAGCTATTGAAACACACATACACTTTAGGAAAAATAATGATAAGTTTCTAGCTAACACAGTCGTGGCTCCAATTGCTGGACTCAGTTCAGATAAATTTTTGGCCAACACAGTAGTGGCCCCGATGAAAGGATTTAGTTCGGATATTTTCTTGCATGTTTCAATGTTGGTGAAAGATTCTAATAAGGCGAAAGAAGAAATGGAGAATGCGTTGAATAAAACTATGTATATTTTGGATGTTATAAATACTTATCAACGACAAATGGATGAATTGAAAGCGGCTAGGATTGATTTGGAATCAAAGATTAATGAGTTGGAAGAATTCAATAAGTTGGCCGTAGGCAGAGAAATGAAAATGATGGAACTCAAAGAAAGAATAAAAGAACTGGAGAAAGAGAACAATGCCTAAATAATTAACAAAACAAGATGGTGAAAAAAACAATTTTAGTGGTGGAAGATGAGTTGGAAATTCAGAAATTCATCATAAAAAAACTTGAGGACGGATGTTTTTCAGTTGTGGCAGTTAAGACGGTAGATGAGGCACTGGATGTTTTGAGTGAAAATAAAATTGATGCTTTGTGGCTGGATCATTATTTGTTTGGCGAAAAAAGTGGCTTTGATTTGGTGGTTGAATTGAAGTCCAACGAAAAATTATGGGGAAAGATTCCTGTATTTGTAGTTTCCAATACTGCAGGGCCAGATGATATTCAGTCCTATCTTGAGCTTGGCATAACTAAATATTTTGTAAAATCGAATGCTACTCTAGGTCAAATAGTGGATGAGTTGAAAATGTATTTTGAGGGTAATGCAGTAACTTAGTGTAGAAAAAACAAAAAAGCTGCCAAAAATCGGCAGCTTTTTTTGTATCTCAATTTTAGCTTAGACTTCGATAACAACCGGAAGTACCATAGGTCTTCTTTGTGTTTTAGTATATAGATAAGATCCGACGGTTTCACGAATGTTGTTTTTGACATAGTCCCAATTGATGGAAGTGTCAGGTGAAGTTTTCTTGGCTACAATTTCTTCCACTTTCTTTTTGGTGGCATTTACTAGATCAAAGTTTTCTTTGACAAAGATGAATCCGCGGGAAGTGATTTGTGGTTTGCCGATGAGTTTCTTGGTTTTGCTGTCGATGATGACAGTGATGACAAACATCCCGTCTTCAGCTAGCATTTGGCGATCACGCAAGACCACTTGTCCAACGTCACCCACACCAAGCCCATCTACCATGATATAGCTGGTATCAACTTTGCCAGGTAGTAGCACAGCTTTGTTTTTTTCGATTTCTAGCACGTTGCCATTATCAAGGACAATAACTTGTTCATTTCTAAATCCAGTTCTAATTGCTAATTTCTCAGCCTCTTTCAACATGTAATGATTGCCATAAACTGGTAGAAAGAAATCAGGCTGAACTTGTTTCAACATATCTTGGATATCAAACGAACTGCAGTGACCACTGATATGTACATCTAAGATGTCAGAGTGAATCACATTATCGCACTTACGATAAAGATTATCCTTGAGGCGCTGTACAGTTCTCTCATTGCCCGGAACAACAGAAGAAGAGAAGACTATGGTATCTTTCTTTTCAATTTGAATGCTACGATGTTCTCCGTTTACAATGCGTGAAAGAACAGCATTGCCCTCGCCTTGTGCTCCAGTGCAAATTACAATAATTTTATTAGCTGGGTAGTTTTGAATATTAGTTACGGGAATCAAGGTATCTTTATGCATTTTGATGTAGCCTAGTTCCTTGGCAATTTCGACATTCATTTTCATGCTATAGCCGTCCAGTGCCACTCGCTTACCAATCTTTTCAGCATATTCTAGGATATGGCCAATGCGATTGATTTGTGAGGAAAACATTCCAATAATAATTTTTCCTGGAGCTTCACTGATCAATTTTTCCAAATTGGCATACATTTCTTCTTCAGTTGTGCGGCTTGGATTTGTATTTATTGCGCCTAAACTTTCCAGCATCAAAATACGTGGACTAGGAAGTTTCGCCAACTCAGTGTAGGTCACAAGTGATTTGCCAGTAGCATCTTTTTCCATCGTCCAGTCTCCTGGGTGAATGATTGTGCCATGCGGGGTTTTGATGACTACACCCACGGCATCCATAATGGAATGCTCTATTTCAAAAAATTCTATTTCTAATTTACCAAGGCGTACTTTGTCGCTGGCCGATTTAACACGAATCGTTTTCATATTTTCCGCTGATCCTTGTTCAAAATCTTCCATTTTTTTCTTTACCAATGCCAAGGTCATATCGCGAGCTACGACAACTGGATAACCCAATTCTTTCAAGAGGATTGGGGCGGCACCGATATGATCAAGATGTCCATGACTGAGGACTACTCCGCGTATTTGTTTTTCCTTGCCCTTGAGATAATCAATGTTTGGAACGATATAATCTATTCCAGGCATATCTTCTTCTGGAAACATCATGCCCATATCAAGAATCACAATGTCGCCATCATATTCAAAGACGGTCATGTTGCGTCCGACTTCTTCATTGCCTCCGAGGGGGATGATGCGCAAATTATTTTTGGGTTGTAATTTCAATGTGTCAATTCTGGGAGCATAGGTTGGTTTTGAACTAGTGCTACGACGTGAGGCTTTAGCTTTGTTTTGTGTTGGTTTTTTGGCAACATTATCATATACAGCCAATTTCTTGGGTGCGGCGTGATAGGCTACAATCGGTGTAGCAACTTTTTCAGTCTCAATTTTCAAGTGAGTTGTTGTTTTTGGTTTGTTAGCCGCGTACACCGGATGTATTTTGGCTGGTTGTGTCGGAGCAGAAGCAACAAAATTGTTGTTGCGCATCGACATTGATTTATTAACTGCGGGTCTAGCCTGAAAAGGCTTTGCTGGGGTTCTGACGAACCTTGGCGGAGTGCTGACGTTTTGCTTGCCACGAGACAAGTCCATACTTTTTAACATAGTTTTTTGTAGATCTGCTTGTAAAATTATAAATACAAAGAAAACAGATCTTTTTTAAAGTTGTTAGGTTTTAATATAAAAAAGAGTGTGATATTAAGGCTCTGTAATAAAATAAGTTGTGCAAGTTATTTCATGACAGAGTCTAACAGCAAGAAGTGGGGTGCTGTATCAGTTTCCTATTGAAAGACAATGACGCCAAAATGGTATCACTGATTTCAAACAAGAAGACTTAAACTCTAAGAAGTATTATTATAAATTAATAATACACTAATTATTCTATAAAGTCAACCCCAAGTTTGGTGGAGTGGGTGTGGATAAGTTTTTTAGCTTAAATATCTTTTATAAATTTTTGTCTGCAAGATAGCTGGCAGCAAATATTTGCGTGCTAGCCATACAAAAATAATCGCAAATCCAACGCTACCAAAAATATCCACCGCGTGATGAACACCAGCCAACACGCGAAAAAACCCCACTAAAAATGCCAGTGTCAAAAGCGCTATGCCAACTCTTCGCTTGAAGAAAAAAACAATCATTGCCGCTGATGCGCTCAAAAGCGTGTGATCAGATGGAAAGCCGTTGTCTTCGGTGTGCGCGATGAGCGGAACGAAATTGTCCACCACAAATGGCTGCGGGTCAAAATATAGAAAACTGCCAATTTTAGCTGCGACATAGACTATCGGCAAAGCTAACATCGCCAAAACTAACATTTCTTTTTGCTGTTTTTTGGGTTGCCATGCAAAATAAATGCCTGCCAAAAAAACAATAACCCAAATTAAACTTTGAGCGCCAAAAATTATTAACTTATCCATATTGTTTTTTTAAAAATAATCTCCCTTATTTCCTATAGAACCTCTTATATTATAGCACAACAAAAAACGCTAGCACTACGCCAGCGTTTTTTTGATTGTCTGCAAACTGCAACCTACAATTTATTCTAATTCTCACAACTAGCCGCACTCGCGCCAGCTGTTGCTGTGCCTTCGCCAAATCCGGCTGCCGGAGCAGTGACTGACAATTTAGCCTCACATTCTTTCGGCGCATTATTGAAAGCTCCGCAAATGGCTTTCAAAATACTAGCTGAATCTCGTCCAGATTGCGCAGTTACACCATTCACAACTAATGTTGGTGAACCTTGCACGCCATATTTGACATTATCAGTCTTGTCCACGCCAAATGGAGGGAATTGTCCATTGCTCCATTTGCTTTTGTCGACTGCATCTTTCTTCACATTAAATTGTGTATCAGTTTGTGCTACACAAGATTTGATAGCTCCAGTAGAAACTCTAGCAAAAGTCATGCAAGCGTCAGCTGTACCTTCGCCTTTTTTCAGAAAACAAGTTAAATAGGCTGACAATCGAGCGGGTTGATTCTTTTGGATGCAATATTGGCGTAAATTCTCATCAATTTCTTTGTCACCATGCATTGCATAATCTACGAATTTCAATTTATAGTCAATCTTGCTACCTAATGTTGTAATCACCGGCAAAATTCCTTTTTCCATCTGAGTTCCATATGGGCAATAACTCATCACAAAAAGCTCTACACTTGGCTTATCGGTTTTCGGGATTTCTTTGGCTTCAGCTACAGGTGCATCTGTGGCAAGTTTGTCAGCCGGATTTATCTCCATCGCTTGTGGGAAAAATTTTGCGCCATCAGTCGTGATGTAGGTTGGAATTTCTTGTTCACCAACTTTGATAGTCACGCGATACAAGCCATTTTCCAAAACTGAGTCCTTAAATTCTGCAGTCATGCCAGGTTGCAACAATGTTCCATTCACAAATTCCAAAACCTTAGTTTTCGCTCCTTCCAAACCAATGTCAGTTTTTTTGGTTTTATAATAGTATCCACCTGCTCCCAACAAAATTGCTAGCAAAACTACGCCAGCGACAATGTGCTTTTTCTTTTTGCCACATTCACAAACTTGTTTGAAGAATTTCTTTGAAGTAGATTCCGTCACCGGTGCCACCACAGTTTCTTCTGTTTTTATTTCGTCCATTTATATTATATGGCTATATTGTTAGAACATTATATTGTCAGACAATATAACAATGTATCAATATAACAATTTTATTTGAATTACCTACCCAGTATACTTGATATTGACTTTTCCGTCAAAAAAATAGCGCCAACCGCCGCGACGGTCTGGTGCTTTTCTATTTTTCAAATACTTTTTTTATTTCAATTGTAACTTACGCAATTGCGAAATTTCATCCCGAATAACAGCCGCTTTTTCAAATTGCAAAGCCTTGGAAGCCACTTTCATTTCTTTTTCTTTTTGTCGAATGTAGCCCTGCACATCTTCCAATGATTCCAATTCCGAAAAGTCTCGTGTGAATTCTGGCTTGATTTCGTGATCCACAATTGATTCAATGTTTTTCTTGATAGTTTGTGGCGTGATATGATGTTTTTTATTATACGCTGTTTGCACCGCCCGCCGACGATTGGTTTCATCAATGGCACGCTTTATGGAGCCCGTGATTTTGTCGGCATACAAAATCACTCGCCCAGAAACATTGCGAGCCGCCCGCCCGATCGTTTGAATGAGAGATGTCTCACTGCGCAAAAAGCCTTCTTTGTCGGCATCCAAAATCGCCACTAGCGAAACTTCTGGCAAATCCAGTCCTTCGCGCAAAAGATTGACACCCACCAAGACATCAAATTCTCCACGCCGCAAATTTTCCAAAATCCGAATGCGATCCAAGGTGTCCACATCAGAATGCAGATAGTCCGTCTTGATACCATTTTCTTTCAAAAATTCTGACAAATCCTCCGCCATTTTTTTGGTCAGCGTTGTGATCAAAACTCGCTCCTGCTTGGCCACCACTTTTTCAATCTCTGGCAAAATATCTTTCACCTGTCCTTTAGCCGGCTTAATAATCACCTCTGGATCTATTAATCCGGTTGGTCTAATTATTTGTTCGATAACACCATTCCCAAATTCTATATTTTGTTTGTAATTTGTGATTTGTGATTTGGAGTTTGTTTGTGATTTGTTTTTTGTGATTTGTGATTTTTCCAACTCATACACACTCGGTGTTGCCGATGTAAATATAACTTGATTCAATTTTGATTCAAATTCACTAAACTTAAGTGGTCGATTGTCATAGGCACTTGGCAAACGGAAACCATTGTCCACCAAAGCTGTCTTACGCGAAAAATCTCCATTAAACATCCCGCCAATTTGCGGAATGGTCACATGCGATTCATCTACCACCATCAAAAAGTCTTTGGGGAAATAGTCAATCAAAGTGTCTGGCGCTTCCCCAGCATTTCTGCCCGTCAAATAGCGTGAATAATTTTCAATCCCGTTGCAATAACCAATTTCACGCATCATTTCAATGTCTTGGCGTGTTCGGCGGAGAAGTCTTTCCGCTTCCAAAAGCTTGCCAGCCTTTTTCAACAGCGCCACTTGTTTTTCCAAATCTTTTTCAATCGAGCTTTGCGCTTCTTGCATAATTGGTTTCGGCACCACAAAATGCTTGGCCGGAAAAATCATCACTTGTTCCAATTTGCCCAGCTCCGCGCCCGTCAAAAAATCATATTCAAAAATCTTCTTTACCCCGTGAAATTGTGCCCTAGGCACACCGGCTTTGCCTGATTTCACTGGGGTTTCATCAATCATGCCAAGCTCAATACGTGTCACAACTTCTCTTGCGGGTGACATAATCTCCACCGTCTCACCCGTCATGCGAAATTTGGAACGACCCAACATGTCTGTGCGCAAATATTGCATCTCAATCAATTCTTTAGAAATTTCTTCCCGCGAAATATTTTGCCCCACTTTGATTTCCATCGCAATGTCACGATAATATTCCGGTGAACCCAAACCATAGATACAAGAAACGGACGCCACAATAATCACATCCCTGCGTGACAGCAAAGCCGCGGTGGATGCATGACGCAGCCGATCAATCTCTTCATTGATTTGTGATTCTTTTTCAATATAAGTGTCGCTGGATGCAATATAGGCTTCCGGCTGATAGTAGTCATAATAGGACACGAAATATTCCACCGCGTTCTTCGGGAAAAAAGTGCGAAACTCCTGCGCCAACTGCGCCGCCAAAGTCTTGTTAGGCGCAATGACCAAGGTTGGTTTTTGCACTTGCTCAATCACGTTGGCAATCGTAAAAGTTTTCCCCGACCCCGTCACGCCCAAAAGTGTCTGGAATTTCTGCCCAGCCTGAAGCCCCGCCACCAATTTTTCAATCGCTTGTGGTTGATCCCCCGCTGGCTTATATTTAGAATTAATTTTGAATCGCATAATATGTTAGATATTAGAGCGTTGTTTACAGTTTTGTAGGATAAAAATATTTCACCTTATCCAATCATATCACAATATCAAAACCACAACGATTTTTATGCTACAGCAATAAATTTGTCGAGTTTTAATTGTGCTATAATGAAAGCAATGAAAAAGAAAATAAAAGCTGAAACACGACCTGCCAGCAATGCCACTCCAAACAAAAAGCATTTCAAATTATTGACTGATATGGATTCTGATGAATTACTAATCAACTACGGAAATAGCGTGGCAGGCGGGGAATCCAAAAAGAAGCTGAAAATGAAAGTTTCAGGCAAGAGTGTTTTCAAGTTGAAAGAAATTATTATCAAAAAAGCCTAGCTCAAATGAATTGACCAAATCAAGTCAATGTGCTAAGCTACTATAAGTTTTAAATAAAGAAATATGAAGCTAATACTACGAATTTTAGCCAATTGTGCCGCTATTCTCATAGCCGCCAAATACATCCCCGGATTCATTTTTTCCGGTTCTCCAACAGATCTTTTGATTGCTGGAGCGGTGATTGGATTGATTAACGGCCTAATCAGGCCAATTGTTGAGCTGATTGCTCTACCTGTCATACTTTTGACTCTTGGGCTATTTGACATCATTATTAATGTAGGCTTACTTCTATTGGCGGACAAATTTCTGACTCAACTAACAATCAAGGGTTTCTGGCCAGCTTTTTGGGGTGTGGTCATCATCAGTCTAGTCAATCATCTGATCTCACATTTCAGCAAAAAAACTGGAGATATAAATAAATATTAAAAAACATATGTTAAAAATCATCAACATCGCTGAAATTATTGTTGCTGTCCTGCTCATCATTTCAATTCTTATGCAAAATCGCGGTGCCGGTCTATCTTCAACTTTTGGTGGAGATTTTGGCGGCTATTATAGCAAACGAGGATTCGAAAAATTTCTAACTTTATTCTCTTCCTCGCTAGCTGTAATTTTTGTTATTCTAGCCATCATCAACCTAGTGCTGGCTAACAAAATTTCATAATCAGTAACACAAAACATATTAGTAACAACTTCAAAAATCGCTTCTCTTTCGGTCAGTTATCTAAAATAACTCAGGTTCTTAATCTAAAAGAAAAAGTCGCTTTTTATTCCCTGCTTATCATCCTAATCGGATCTTTGATTGGCTGGAGCTTGCTATCTTATTATTCCAAAACAACTGCCATTGCCGATTTTGGTGGAGAATACATCGAGGGTGCAGTTGGACAACCATCACATATCAATCCAATTCTTTCAGTTTCCAACAACACTGATGATGACCTAACTCAAATGATTTTTAGTGGTCTTTTTAAATACGACAACCAAGGCAAACTTATCAATGACCTTGTTTCCCACTATGAAGTTTCTGAGGACAAGACGCTATATACTGTTCATTTGAAAACCAATGCTGTTTGGCATGATGGACAACCCTTGACCGCCGCTGATGTCTTGTTCACCATCAATCTCATCGCTGACCCAGCCTACAAAAGCCCCTTGCGCTCGAATTGGCAAGGTATCGAGACTGACAGCGCTGATGATTATACCTTGAATTTTCAGATCAAAACTCCCTACGTTGGATTTCTCAACAATCTAACTTTTGGAATTTTGCCAAAACATATCTGGGAATCAGTTGGGCCAGAAAAATTTGCCCTAACAAGTTTGAATCTAGAGCCAATTGGAAGTGGTCCCTACAAATACAACCCGTCATATATGAAAGATTCTTCTGGCAACATTCTTTCCTACAAATTAGTAGCCAATCCAAACTACTTTGGCAGCAAGCCCTATATTTCAAAAATAACCTTCAATTTCTATCCGGATGATGATGCGGTTATTTCAGCCTACAATCAAAAAGAAATCATGGGTATCAGCAATGTTTCTCCCAAAAAACTCACTGAACTCAAACTTCAGCAAAGCACTTCGGCTCACAAATTCAACATCCCTAGATATTTTGCTGTTTTCTTCAATCAAACCAAGAGTATATCTTTGGCTGATGACGAAGTGCGTGAGGCTTTGAGTCTGGCCACTAACCGCCAAGAAATCATTCAAAATGTTTTGGACGGCAATGGCAATCCAGTCTATTCGCCTATTCTAGCTGGCATGATTGGTTATGATGTTGATGCCAGCAAAACTGATTTTGACTTAGACAAGGCTAACAAAATCCTTGACGATGCCAAATGGAAGCGCGGTGATGATGGCTGGAGAAGCAAAGATAAAACACCCCTGCAAATCAATCTCGTGACCACTGATTGGCCGGAGCTGTCTCAAACTGCTGAAGTCATCAAGGCACAATGGGAAAAAGTTGGCGTGAAAGTTGAAGTCAACAATCTATCTATTTCTGATATTCAACAAAATTACATTCGTCCACGAGAATATGATGCCATTCTATTTGGACAAGTTATGGGCGCTGACCCAGACCCATATTCCTTCTGGCACTCAACTCAAAAGAGAGATCCGGGTCTAAACCTTGCTCTCTTTGGTGACTCTGACACAGACAAACTCATTGAGGATGGTCGCACAGAATTTGACATCAACAAACGCGCTGAAATCTATCACGAATTTCAAGAAAAACTTTCTGTTGAAATTCCAGCCGTGTTTCTCTACAGTCCCGACTATGTCTATCCAGTCAACAAAAAAGTTCAAGGCATCGACATCACAAACTTGATTCTACCATCCGAACGCTTCGCCAACATCGACAAGTGGTACATCAATACCAAAAGAATTTGGAATAAATAATATCCTACGAATTACGAAATTATACGAATGTACTAATGTGAGGTATAATTAGCTTTAGCGTAGTATAAAATTGTATTTATATTTCGTACATTCGTACAAATTCGTAATTCGTAGAATAAAATAAAAACTATGCAAGTCGATTTTACTAATGTTCCCAAACACTATGCTTCACGCACTCACGAGAAAATGTCGGAAGTTCTGATGGATCCTAATGGTGCTGGTCCAGCCATTCATTATTACATGATTCGCGGTGGCGTTGACCAAAAAAACACGACCGTTTGGGAACCAGGCACAATCTCTGGCGAATACATCAAAACTTATGGTCACTACCACGTTGGTGAGTTGAGCGAAACATATTTCATCGCCTATGGTCAAGGCGTGGCACTTTTACAAAAATTAGCTGAGGATGAAAATGGCGAAATGATTCCAGATACCGTAGCCGAGTTCAAAGCCATTTCAGTCAAAACCGGTGATGAATTGTTTATGCCAGCTAAGTTCGGCCATTTGGTCGCCAATACTGGCTCAACTTATTTCGTGACAATTGACGACAGTCCTGTAGATTTTGAAGATCGTGACCCATCCAGCTTTCCAGGACATGCTGATTATTCGCTAGTTAAGCAAATGCGAGGTTTCGCCTATTATGTTATTGAACATGCAGGAAAACCCGCACTTAAAAGAAACATGCTCTACAAAACTATCCTGAAAGAAGACCTGGGTGGTTTGCCAGTAATTGACTAACTATTATTCAAAAAAATATGTACAGCGTAATTCTTTGCGGTGGATCTGGCACTCGACTTTGGCCACTATCTCGCAAAAGTTTTCCCAAACAATTTTTGAGTTTGTATTTAGACAAATCTCTCTTGCAAGAAACTTTTTTACGAATGCAAAAAATTATGCCCGCGGAGCAAATATATTTCGTCACTAATCGGGATAACTATTTCAATGTTCTCGACCAGATGAAAGAAGTTTTTCCGCAGTTGCGCCCAGAGCAAATCATCACTGAACCAGAAGCCAAAAATACCGCCCCAGCTATTGCTCTGACTTTGAAATATTTAGTGGAAAAAGAAGGAATTTCCAATACTGCTCCGGTTATTTTTCTGCCATCTGATCATAGTATCGCTAATATCGATGCCTTTGTGAAAGTTACGCAATCAGCCATGCATAAAGTGGCTGACAATATTGGCACCATCGGCATCACCCCCACTTCTCCGGAAACCGGTTATGGTTATATTAAGAAAGGCAAAATGAACAATGGTCGTTTTCAAGTTATACAATTCAAAGAAAAACCAGACAGAAAAACCGCGGAAGGATACATTGCTACAGGACAATACGTTTGGAACAGTGGAATGTACATCTTCAGCGAAGCCACTTTTTCTTCAGAATTAGCCAAACATGCGCCAGAAATTTTCACTGAATACGAAAAAGGTTTTGAATCTTTGGAGCAAAATTTCAAAAATTTACCATCCGATTCTATTGACTATGTCCTAAGCGAAAAATCTGATAAAGTCATCACCTTTGAAGGTGACTTTGGTTGGAGTGATATTGGTTCTTTTGATGCTCTAGCGGAAATTATGCAAGCTAAAGATATTCACCAAAAAAATCATGTTTTCATTGATTCGAAGAATATTTTTGCTCATTCTGCCACCAACAAGCTGATTGCCACTTCTGATGTAGAAGATCTCATTATCATTGAAAATGATGATTGCATCTTGGTGCAAAAGAAAGGCAAAAGTGAAAGCGTAAAAAAGATCGTTGAATATTTGAAAGCCAACAACTACAAAGAAGTTGATCACAAAATTATGGGCTATCGTCCATGGGGCAAATATCGCGTTTTGGTGGATGATGCCAATCACAAAGTCAAAAAACTAACCGTCTATCCGGGAGCCACTCTCTCTTTGCAATCTCACAAAAGGCGCAGTGAGCATTGGGTAGTAGTGAAAGGCACTGCTCTGGTTATCAATGGTGAGCAAGAACTGACTCTACAAGAGAATGAAAGCACCTACATTCCAGCTACTCGCAAACATCGCTTGTCTAACCTAGGTAAAACCAATTTGGAAATCATTGAGGTGCAAACTGGTGATTATTTTGAAGAAGATGATATCATTCGTTATGATGATATTTATAATCGACTTGAAAAATAAATTCTTTTCCTATCCCAATAGCTACTTTAGTAGCCGCGTGTGTTTGAGCGAGTTGTTGCTCTTCAAAAATTCCTCCATTTGGCATATACTGCCAGTAGGCAAGTTATTCATATTGATCTTCATATATCTATTATGAATGACACTTGACCTTCCTGCAAAATGGGCTTTCGGGCTCATTTTGTATTGGAATTGGTACCTCGTTCAGTCTTATCTTGTATTGGACAAGACTCTCACTATGCCAAAAGTCAAAAAAATGGTATAATTAAAATATATAAAATAATTTTTTTAAATAATTTCTTTTAATGAGTGTTAAAAAGAAAATTTTTTTAGACGGACTACATAAAGAAGAAAGTGAGATAAGTTTTTTTGATCTTTCGATGGCTCGCTTTGTAGGTAAATATAAAAATTCATCAACTTTTCTGTCTAAAAAAGGACGAACGGAGTTTTTTTATACGGAAGATTCTAATCGCTACATCACTCCAGCTGAATTCCGCAAAATTGAAAAAGGCGAGCGCATTGCGCGAGTTTTTAATCGCTTGGATAGCGCTCTCTCTAGGGATTTCAAGAAGACTAGAATTTATTCGATAGGTCAACGAGACATTGTTTATGTTAATATCAAGAGAAGATATGAAAGCCTCGGAAATTATATTAAAGATTTGCTGAATGGCGCAGTTCAGGGTGTGACTGTGGCTCGCATGTGGAATTTGTCAATTGTGGGAGCGGTTATTTTTGGAATGTTGACGATGACGATGATTTATAAATATTTAGGTCAAAATGTATCAGCCGCTATTGAGGATGCAACTGCGGTAACTCAGGCTGAACAGGCTTCAGCGTTGATCGGCTATGCCGGGGACAATGTGGTAGATGCCAAGAGCGCTCAAGACAGCTCAGTTGATGACATCGATACTTCTTTTGTGACAAAGCTCTTGGAACAAGCAGAGGAAAAGGAGGATGGCGAATTTGAACAAGAATTGCGTGAAATGGTGAGGGGTTATCCAATTGAAGTAATGATTCCAGAAATTGTCAAGCAAAATCGAATCGTAGCTGCTTTTATTGTAGCGATTGCCAAAAAGGAAAGCGCCTGGGGCAAGCGTGTTCCAGTTTTGGATGGTCAGGATTGTTATAATTATTGGGGGTATCGTGGTATTCGTGACAAAATGGGCACTGGCGGACATACTTGCTTTGATAGTCCGGAAGATGCTGTGGCGACTGTAGCCAAGCGGATTGGCTTTTTGGTTTCAAATAAGAAACTCACTACCCCAGACGAGATGGTTATTTGGAAATGTGGTTCAAATTGCGCTGTGACAGGTGGACAAGCGGCAGCTAACAAATGGATTTCTGATGTTTCAATGTATTTCGATAAGTTAAATAAATAAAAAATAACTTTATATAATGGGAAAACCGGATTTTAGTCCGGTTTTTTCTTTGGCTTATTTGAGCCATTTTACCAATTGACAGGGTTTGGGGATTTTGCTATGATAGATAGCGTCGTTCAAAAAACCGTGTGTCTAAATTTACTTTCGAGTAAATGGGGCCTGCCTGCCGGTAGGCAGGGATTATAATTCTAAATTTGTAATGGCAATAACTATTATGATTGATCCACTGCCGAGTCTCAGAAAATTGAGAGACATCTATGAAAAGATAGATAAGGCTAAAAAGAATCACATCAAATTATCAATAACTATTCTCATGCTGAGCATGGGGCTATTTTTTTACTTTGTATCTGACAATCAGGCTTTGGCTCGCAAGAATGAAGAGCTTTTGAAAGTTGCACCAGAAACCATTGATCCGCTATATAAAATTGGCAAAGGCCTGCAAATGGTTGAGTGTGCTAAGAACAGTTCTTGTGCTAAAGAAATTTTGGCACCAACGCATATTGTTGAGGTTGATAATTCAATTTTAGCTGAAACAGTGGGCGACTCTCCAATGGCTGAGATGGTGCCGGCCTTGAAACAGAGAAGTAAGGAGGTGTCAGCCTATTTGGTTGCGATTGCTAAGAAAGAGAGTGACTGGGGCAAGCATTCGCCGAAGAAAGGTGGCAAAGAATGTTTCAATTATTGGGGTTATCGTGGCAAGGAAGACACCACAGATTCTGGTTATAGCTGTTTTGATTCTCCAGATCATGCCGTTTCAGTAGTTGGCGACAGAATTGAAAAGCTTTTAGATCAAAACATCAAGACACCAGCACAAATGGTAGTTTGGAAGTGTGGCAGAGATTGTGAAGCCGCTGGCGGACAAGCCGCAGCTAACAAATGGATCTCGGATGTTAAGCGATATTATGATAAACTAAACTCATAACAGGGCTAATTTTCTTTTGGCAGCAAAAGAAAGTTACAAAGAAAACTGCTGGCGTCGGCTCGTGCTGTCTAAATTTCTAGCTTACTCGCTAAAATTCCAATAAGAACGCTAAAAAGAAATCTAGTATGTAATTTCTTAACGCTCATGCGCTGAAATTTACCTGCCTGCCGGCAGGCAGGGAAACGCACTTCGCAAGGCGCGGAATTATTTTTTTAAAACTAACTAAAAACAAAATCTATATGGCTATACAAAATATTAATGGCAAGGAGTTAAAAAAGATGCTGGATACAAATTCAGCTGAATTGGAAATTATTGATGTTCGGGAACAGGATGAATATGATTTGATCAAAATTAAGGGCTCAAAGCTGATTCCTTTGTCTGAGATTGGACCCAGAATAAACGAAATTGATTGGAGCAAGAAAGTCATCTTGGTTTGTCGCAGTGGTTCTCGCAGTGGTTACATCGCTCAAATGCTGGCCGCACATGGAAAGGACACAATCAACTTGGCTGGTGGCATCTATGAACTGAACTTGGATAAGTGTGATTGTCTGGAAAAAGACCCAGGTTGTTGCGGAGGGTATTTTTAAAGTTAAAAGTCTGTAAAGTTCGTAAAGTCCATAAAGAGCGGGGAACCGCTTTTTTTTGTGATAAAAATAGTGTAAAATTGGGATATAAAGAGTAATACATATAATGATGAATAAATTTCCAGCAGGGTTTTTGTGGGGTGCAGCGACTTCCGGGCATCAAGTTGAAGGCAATACTAATAACGATTGGGTTCAGTGGGAGAAGGACAATGCTGAGAGAATTGCTGGGGAGGCTAATAAGAAGTGGGAAAAGTGGCAACAGGAAAAATTTCCCGAAATGTTCACGGTGGAAAATTATATTTCTGGCCAAGCTTGCGACCAATATAATCGATATGCAGAAGATTTTGATTTGGCAAAAGCTGGTGGACACAATGCCCATCGATTGTCTTTGGAATGGGCAAGAATTGAACCGAAAGAAGGAGAATTTAGTGCAGAGGGAATTGAACATTATCGAAAAGTTTTGACAGCTTTACGTGAGAGGGGATTGGAACCATTTGTAACCTTGTGGCATTGGACTGATCCAATTTGGGTCGGAGAGATGGGCGCTTGGGGCAACAAAGAAACAGTTAAATATTTCCATAGATATGCTGAGCGGGTTTTCAATGAATATAAAGATTTAGTAACATTTTGGATGCCACTCAATGAACCAAATACTGAAGTGTCGTTGGGCTATATGTTTGGCAATCAACCGCCAGGAATCAAAAGTAAACTTGCGGCCAACACCGCTTTCAAAAATTTGATGCAAGTTCAGAAAGATATCTATCAGGTTGCCAAAGCAGTTTCACCGGATTTTCAAATTGGCTGTTCGCATTTTATGTTCGATATAAAATCCCATAATCGCCTGCCATGGAATGTTTTGGCGACTAAGATTATGGATTATTTTGCCAACTATCGTTTTTTCAAAGCTTTCAATGATTCTTGTGATTTTTTTGGTATCCAATATTATCAATCATTTCATGTCAATTTCAGAATAGGTGGAAAATTCTTCGGACTTTTTGAAAATAAAGAAGTTTCAGAAAAAAGAAGTGATTTGGGTTGGCAGATTTATCCAGAAGGAATTTATAATGTGCTGACAAAGGCCGCCAAGAATGGAAAACCTATTTATATAACTGAAAATGGACTAGCCGATGCGACTGATACCTATCGTTCCGAATTCATTCAAGAGCATCTGAAATATGTTCAAAAGGCGATTGCTGATGGCGTGGACATTCGCGGTTATTTCCATTGGTCACTAATAGACAACTTTGAATTTGTAGAAATGCGCGGGTTCTGGCCACGCTTTGGTCTGATAGAAATCGATTACAAAACATTAGAGAGAAAGCCAAGAAAAAGTTTTTATGTTTATAAAGAGATAATTGAGAATAATGGGATAAAAGGGGAATAAGGGGTGAAAGGGGCTGAAGGGGTGAGAAAAAGGGAGGGAAGGGGAATAAAGGGTGAAAAGGGAGAAAGGGATTGAAAGGGTGAGGAAAGGGGAGGAAGGGTAAGGAAGGGTGAGAGAAAATAAGATGAGATTTCCCATTCTAACATTCCCTTTAAACCCTTTTGCAACCCATTTAAATTCCCATTATATCCCATTACAATTCACTTTAAATTTATAATCCCAGTAGTCCCTTTATTTAAGTTTTATTAGCTACACATCTCAATTTAATTTGCAAAATATTATGCTCAAACCACCGCGCCAACCATATGGATTCAAAAAACTACTTGCTTATAGAAAAGCTGAAGAGTTGCAAATGGAATGTTCGCGGGTCACGGCGCAGTTTCCGAAATATAAAACTTTGATAGCGTTGGCTGATCAGATGGATAGGTTAGCGCGTTCGGCTAAGCAGAATATAGTTGAAGGTTGGAAAAGAAATTCGACGAAAGAATATTATGACTTCTTGGGTTTTTCAATCGGCGCCAACACGGAATTGGAGGAAGATTGCAACGACATTTGGCGCGGAGCTTATCTGGATTTAATGGGAATAACGGGGGTAATGGGAGAAAAGGGAATAAAGAGTGAAATGGGAGATGTGGAAAAAGGAAAAATGGAAATAATGGGAGAAAATGGAAATAGGGCACCCCATTTAATCCCTTTCAACCCTTTAGTCCCTTTGGATATTGAGAAAATTCCATTTTATCCCCTTAATAAAAATCTACCTCCAGTTATCCAATTGAAACTGCGTTGCAAGGAGCTCAATTATTTGCTGAGTCAGTTGCAAAAATCATTGGAAGTCAAAATGCTACAAGAAAAAACCTTGTCAGGTGGTGATATTGCCAGGAATTATTTGCGGGAGATAGATAAGAACAAAAAACAGGATGATATTTTCTTAGAACAAAACGGCTTTGTGCGTCTTGAGAACGGACAAGTTATTGCAAAAAATCAAGATGGATAAAAGAAAAATCAACATCAACGGCAAAGACATTGAATATGTCTTCAAGCGAACCAAGGGTTCCAAGAGCGTGAAGTTGGCAGTTTATGCCGATGGGCGCTTTGTCGTTTCGGCGCCAAAATGGTATCCTATGTATGTAGTCAAGAAATTTATTGAGGAAAAGTCCCAATGGATTTTTGAACGGGTGAAGGATGTTGATTTTGATCTAATTGATCAGAAACAAAAAGCAGAAAGTGTAGATTATAAAAAATCAGTGAAGCATGCACGAGCCATCATTCACGAGCGATTGGAATTTTTCAATTGCCACTACAATTTTCAGTATAATCGCGTGGCTATCAAGAATCAGAAAACCTGCTGGGGGAGTTGCAGTCAGAAAGCTAATTTGAATTTCAATTATAAAATTATTAAATTGTCAGAAGAAATGCGCGACTATGTAATTGTGCATGAATTGTGCCATCTGCAGGAATTGAATCACAGCAAAAGATTTTGGAATCTAGTTTCGCAGACGGTGCCAAACTATCGAACCCTGCGGAGAAAACTAACAGAAATAAAATAAAACAAATATGAATTATATTGTTCTCGCCACGATTGCCTATTTTATGGTAGCTTTGGAAGTTATTTTAGATAAATTTTTATTAAGCTCTAAACGAATTTCTCATCCAGCTATCTACGCTTTCTATTCAGGACTTTTGACGGCTTTCGTTTTCTTTATGGTGCCCTTTGGTTTTCACGCCATGACACCCTATTTTGCCATGGTGAGCATTGTGACGGGAATCATTTTTACCTATGGATTTTTGACGTTGTTTTTTGCCATCAACAAAAGTGAAGCTAGTCGGGTGATGCCAGTGGTTGGAGCGGTTGTGCCGTTGGTGACATTTATTCTTTCGGGCAGTTTGTTGTCTGAATATTTAAGCAAAGCTCAATCGATTGGAATATTTGCGCTAATCGTTGGTGGTCTTTTGATTTCCTTTGATTTTCCTTTGAAAAACAAAAAGAAATTTTTTCATGGATTTTATTATTCAATTTTGGCCGGTATCCTTTTTGCTATCGAAGTCACTTCTTTCAAATACCTAAGTGACGATTACACCTTTGCCAATGTTTTCATCTGGACGCGCTGGGGCGTGACCTTGGGGGCTTTGAGTTTGCTACTCGTGCCTCAGTGGAGAAAGGTTATTTTGAATTCTTTTGGCAGTTTCAAAAATACCAAAAAAGAACATCATCAAACTGGTGGATTGTTTATTCTAAATAAAATTTTAGGTGGCGCTGGTTCAATTTTGACCAAAAAGGCCATCACTTTGGGTAGCGCAACTGTGGTGAGTGCACTAGTTTCAACCGAGTATGTTTTCATTCTCATTATCGGTTTGATGCTGTCATTTCAGTTTCCCAAAATATTTCAAGAAAAGGAGGATGCGCTGGGGATAACTCAAAAAATTGTTTCCATTTTGATAATTTCATTGGGCGTGGCTTTGATTTCGCTAAAACATAAAATTTAAAAATACCCCAATTAAGTAGTCTGCCTGCGGCAGAATTTAACGGGGCAAGAAAAATGAACATCTTAAAAAAAATCTTGAAAGTTGTTGGAATCATAATTGCTATTATTCTCGGATTTGTAGTGATTATGTTTGGTTATTTCAATTTGCCGATTGAAAATAACAACGACAGCGCTAAGTTGGGTATGACTTTTTCCAATAAATATGCCTATAGCATTGGCCTAGATTGGAAAGCGAATTATATCGCCATGCTGGATGATTTGCATATCAAAAAAATTAGAATTCCAGTCTATTGGGATTTGGTGGAATCAAAGCAAGGTGAATATGATTTTTCTGATGTGGATTGGCAATTGAATGAAGCACGTAAAAGAAATGCTGAAATCATCTTGGCAATTGGACAAAAGACCCCGCGTTGGCCGGAATGCAACATTCCTGCGTGGGCAATGAAAGATGATCAAACGAGAAAAGAGAATTTGTTGAAGTATGTAGATGTGACAGTGAGAAGATATAAAGATGATCCGGTGGTGAAATTTTGGCAAATAGAAAATGAACCATTTTTGCCATTTGGTATTTGCCCAGCTATCGATCCAAGTCTGCTAGATAGTGAGTTGGCAGTGGCGCGCTCAATTGATAACACCCGCAAGATTATCGTGACTGATAGTGGTGAATTGAGTTTGTGGATTCAAGCAGCCAAGCGCGCTGATATTTTTGGCACGACAATGTATCGCACAATCTATAAAAAAGAAATTGGCTATTTTGAATATCCGATTGGCCCAAGGTTTTTTCAAGTTAAGCATAATCTAATTCAACTTTTTGCGCGTCAAAACAACGCGATTGTTATCGAGTTGCAGGCTGAGCCTTGGATTAGCGGATCGACTACTGACAACACCTTGGAAGAACAATTCAAGTCTATGAATCCAGCTCAATTGGTGGGCAATGTTGATTATGCTGAGAAGGTTGGTTTTCCACAAATATATCTCTGGGGAGTTGAATGGTGGTATTGGTTGAAAGAAAAGCAAAATCATCCAGAGCTTTGGAATACGGCTAAAGTTCTGTATAATAATAGGCAATAATTGGCTGGATTTGTTGCGTGAGTATGTTACGTAATGAGTCTATTATACATCTTATTATGTCTAGAGTTATTGTAGATATTGAAACAATTGGCAAAGATTTTGCGAGCTATGACCAAAAAAGTCAGGAGTATCTTTTGAAATACGCACAGACTGAGGAAGAACAGGAAATGGTCAAGAAAAGTTTGGCTCTGCATGCTTTGACCGGTGAAGTGGTGACTATTGGTATGTTTAACCCTGACACTGGCAAGGGCGTGATGCTTTTCCAGAGCAAGGGTGAGGTGATTGAGAATTTTTCTGAGGGTGGACTTTTCTATGAAGCTGGCACCGAGAAAGAATTGTTGGAAAAATTTTGGGACATGGTGAAAACGTATAAACAAATCATCACTTTCAATGGTCGCAATTTCGACATTCCCTTTTTGATGACGCGCAGTGCCATCAACGGCGTGCGGGTGTCGCGCAACTTTATGGGCTATCGTTACAATCCCAAAGAGCATTGTGATTTGATGGAGCAATTGACGTTCTATGGGGCGACGCGCAAATTCAATCTAGATTTTTATGCCAAATCTTTTGGCATCAAGAGTTCGAAAGACGAAGGTATTGATGGTTCGATGGTGGGTGAGTTGTATAAACAAAAAAGATATTTAGACGTGGCGCGCTATTGCCATCGCGATCTTTTGACCACCAAGGGTTTGCATGAATATTGGGATAAATATCTAAGTTTCTAGGATGAAAAGCAAAGAGCTATATATCATCGCGCATAATATTCGCAGCGCTCACAATGTGGGGGCGATTTTTCGCTCAAGTGATGGTGCAGGCGTGGACAAGATTTATCTAAGCGGTTATTCGCAACGACCAGCACCAGCTGACAAGAAAGAATTGGTGAAGCCAGAAAAGATGTTGGCAAAAACGGCCCTAGGCGCAGAACTAAGTGTGGCTTGGGAAAGTGCTGATGATTTGATAAAATTTATTAACAAATTGAAAAAAGAAGGTGTGCAAGTTGTGGCTTTAGAAAAAACTGAAGGTAGCGTGGATATTCGAAAATTCAAACCAACTTTTCCAATGGCGTTGATTTTGGGTCATGAAGTGGATGGTGTGGAAGATGAAGTTTTGCAATTGTGTGACGCGGTGATTGAAATTCCAATGCGCGGGCAGAAAAAGTCACTGAATGTTTCCGTGGCCACTGGCATTGCGATTTATGAATTGCTCGGTTGATGCTATAATATGATTGATGCGACTAATAAGACCAATATGACAAATAAAATATGAAAAAAACAAAATTAGCAGTGTTTGATATCGATGGTACAATTTTTCGCAAAAATCTGGCTTTTGAATTGATTAATGAATTGGCTTGGCGTGGGATTTTCAAAAAAGAAGTGCGGACGGAACTGGTGCGTCACTATAGTAATTGGCTGGATCATAAAGGCACCTATGAAGACTATCGCAAAGCTTTAGTGGTTTTGTACTCTGACAATCTCAAAGGTTGCCGAAAAGAAGATGTTTTGAAAGCAGCTAAGGGTGTGATGCCATTCTATCAAGATCGAACTTATGTTTTTGCCGAGAATTTGATTAAGCAATTGAAGGCTGACAATTATAATATTATTGCGGTGTCAGGATCGCCGAGTGAGATTGTGGAAGAATATAATAAGCATTTGAAATTTGATGCAGTTTTTGGTTCAGTTTATGAAATTGATGAAAACAATATGTATACCGGCGATGCAGTTTTTGAGCCAACCAAAGATAAAAGTCAGGTGGTGCGTCAATATCTAACTGAAAATAATTTAACACTAGCGGGCTCATATGGAATTGGCGATACTGAATCAGATGCTTCAGTTTTGAAAATTGTGGAAAACCCAATCGCCTTCAATCCGAATTCTAATTTGAAGGAAATTGCAGAAAAAAATGGTTGGAAAATTATTGTGGAAAAAAAGGATGTTATTTATGAAATAGATAATAATAATTTAAAATAAAAATATGGCAATCCTTTTATTGGTTATTGGTTTTATATTATTTAGCATCATTTGGTTGTTTATTGAACTTGTAACAGCAAGTAGCTTCAATGCCTTCTTGGATGAGAAGATTATGCGAAGAACTAAATGGTTATGGGTGCCAATTTATGCGCTGTGGCGGATGTTTAAAGAGGTTATTTTTAACAATAAGAAATAGGATGTTGAACGATAAAAAACTCTCGGATTTCTCTGAGAGTTTTTTATTATCGAAAAGTTTGTTTTACTTAACTTTTTCGATGAATTTAGCAAATACGGCTGGATTCTCCATAGCCATTTGTGACAAAACTTTTCGGTCTACTTCAATTTTCTTGTCAGCCATAGTTTTGATCAAGACACTGTATTTCATACCCAGTTCGCGCACAGCAGTGTTGAGTCGAGTGATCCAAAGTCTGCGCATGGATCTTTTCTTGGCTCGTCGGTCACGATAAGCATAAGCGCCAGCTTTGATTAACGCTTGTTTAGCTGAGCGATAGAGGGAGCTTCTTTTCCATCGATATCCACTCGCATCTTCCAAAACATTTTTTCTGCGTTTAGAAGCGGCTACTCCGCGTTTTACTCTTGTCATATAATTTTATACTGTCATAGTGTTAAATTGTTAAATTGTTTGAATGAATTACAAACATATTAACAATATAGCAATATAATCATTTAGCAATTAATTTATCTTTGGGCGCTTTTGCTGGGTAGGCCTCGCAACATATTTGCTTCATCAGCCTTGAAAAGTCGCACATCACCTTGTTTGGCCATTCCCTCTCGCCCAGTCTCCTTGCGATTGTAATGGTTGTGTCCGGTGATTCGACGCGTAACTTTTCCACTGCCAGTCACTTTGACTCTTTTTTTAACCGCTTTTCTTGTTTTTAATTTTGGCATATATTTTTATAACTCGTAACTAGTAACTCGTAACTAGTAATTGGAGCGTCAGCTTATTAATTGGTTTATTTGTAATTTGTGCTAGTTACTGATTACCAGTTACTAGTTACTTAGTTTATACTTCTGGAGTTAGCACAGCATTAAAGCCACTCGGATATCTTTTCACTTCCTGATCAAGCTTGAAGGGGACAGTGATTGTTTTCAGAAAATCTTCCAGGTTCTTGCGAGCTAAATCTTGATGAGCTTTTTCTCGGCCACGCAAGAAAATTTCAACTTTCACTTTCTGACCTTTAGTAAGGAATTTTTCAGCCATGTCTTTCTTAACTTCCAAATCATGCGTGTCAGTTCGGAAACCAATACGAATCCCTTTGATATCAATCTTTTTTTGTTTGGCTTTGTTAACTCGATCAAGCCTAGATTGTTGATATTGATATTTGCCATAATCCATGATTTTGCAAACCGGTGGCTTGGCCATCGGCGCAATTTCCACTAGATCCAAATCTTGCTCGCGGGCAATTTGCAAAGCATCAAGCGGAGCCATAACCCCAAGTTGATTTCCCGCATCGTCAATTACGCGAATTTGTGGAACTCTAATGTGTTCATTTATTCTGGTGAGCGGACCCCTTTTTACGAACGGCCGCCTGATTGGTACTCTTCTAATATTTTTGATATTAAATAATTATTTGTGGAGTTGATGGGAATCGCACCCATGTCCAAAATCATTCATCTAAAACAATCTACAAGCGTAGTTTACTTATTTGTTTCGATTGAAAAGTGATAAGCAAACAAAACCTTTTCAATCTATGACTAATGAAGTTTTATCGAATTGACTTAGAAAATATCAGATCGACTATCCTGATGTTTTGACACCGAATCCCATCTATCAGGAGTTGATGGTTCGATGACTACTGCGATAGCGCTGATTAGGCGATATTTAGGCAATAGCAACCGCAAAATTTGAAGTAAATGCTTGCGCAAATACTGATTTCGCTTTTGTTATGAAGTTTGCACTTATAACTTTGATACAAATTTAACGAGGAATTATCATACTCGGCTTGCATATTTTAAATGTACGACCTGTCGAAACTAAGCAACCCCTAGTGATTTTTTAGCTCGCGCTTGATATTTCTTTCGACTTCTCGCTTGCTGATTGTTTCGCGCTTGTCGTATTTCTTTTTTCCTTTACCTACGCCAAATTCCAGCTTCAATAGTCGTTTCTTAGTATACACGGAAATGGGTACCAATGTCAAGCCAGCAATACGTACTTTGCCCGTCAAATGCTTGATTTCCGATTTGCGTAGCAGAAGTTTCCGGGGTTGGGTCGGATCATAGTTTTTGATCTCGCCGGCTTGCTTGTAGGGGGTGATGTGGGCATTGGTCAAATAAAGCTCGCCGCCCTTGGTTGTTACAAAGCTTTCTTTGAGGCTAATGTGACCCATTTTGACTGATTTGACCTCAGCTCCAGTCAACACCAAACCCGCCTCATATTTGTCTGAGATTTCATAATCGAAATTGGCGCGTTTGTTGTAGGCGAGTGGCGTCATGCGAGCATATTAACATTTAAGCATATTAGCATATTAGCACAGCGAGGGGATAATATGCCAGTAGATTACTAATGTTAAAATGTTCATATGTTAATATGCTAACGTGCTAATATGCTAACGTGCTAATATGTTAACGTGTTGTAGCTTTATTTTTTCAGCGGGATAGGTTAGAATTAAAAATATGAAAAAGAAACTGGCGGAAATCATCAAAAAGGCTGTTTTGGAGCTGTTTGACCTTGAGCAAGCTGATTTTGCCGTGGAATATCCAAAAGATGAAAAATTTGGAGATTATGCGACTAATGTTGCGATGGTTTTGGCGAAAAAGTTGGGGAAGAGCCCGATGGAGATTGCTGAGGCAATCAAATTACAAATTACAAATTACAAATTACAAACTTTTGAAAAGATTGAGGTGGTGGCGCCAGGGTATATCAATTTTTATTTGTCAGAAAAATATTTTCAAAATAAGGTTGTTGAAATAAATTTAGAGAAAGAAAAGTTTGGAGAAGGAGAAGCTGAGAAAAAGGAAAAAATAATGGTTGAATATTCTCAACCAAATACACTTAAGGAATTTCATATCGGTCATTTGCGGAATGTTTTGATTGGTTCGACCATCGTTGAGGTTTTACGCAAGGCTAAATATAACGTAGTGGCAGCTAATTACATTGGCGATACTGGCTCTCACATCGCGAAGTGTTTGTGGGGGATTGAGAAATTTCATGCCAATGAAAATTTAGATGCAATTGAAAATAAAGCTGAATTTCTAGGTAAGACATATACTCAGGCAGTGCAGGCAATTGGAGAAAATCCTAATTATGAACAAGAGTTTAAATCTTTGCAAAATAAACTAGAAGATGGGGACATCAAATTGCAGGCATTATGGCAAAAAACTAGACAATGGTCATTGGATGAATTTCACTCAATCTATGAATTGTTAGGTGCCAACTTCGATGTCTATTTTTATGAAAGTGAGGAGGAGATTGAAGGCAAGAAGATAGTGCCAGAGTTGTTAGAAAGAAAAATCATTGAAAAGAGTGAAGGGGCAATTATTGCAAATCTTGAAGAGTATGGATTGGGCGTATTAGTGCTTGTTAGAAAAGACGGTAGTGCTTTGTATGGACTCAAAGACATTCCCTTGGCAATTAAAAAATTTGATAAATTTGAAATTGATACTAGTATATATCTAATCGATGTTCGTCAGGATTTATATTTCAAACAGTTGTTCAAGATTTTGGAATTGTATGGATTTAATAAAAAATTTGTTCATATTGGATACGATTTTGTTACCTTGAAAGGTGGAGAGGGAATGTCATCAAGAAAAGGGAATGTTATTTTGGCGCGTGATCTTATATCTGAAATTATCAGTAAGGTTGAGGTTAAGTTTCCAAATTCTCCAGATCCACTATCAATTGCGTTGGGTGCTTTGAAATTCACAATGCTCAAATATTCTACTGGCACAAAAATAGAGTTTGATATTGAAGAATCGGTTAAATTGGAGGGAGCAACTAGTCCCTATGTTCAATATGCACATGCTAGAATCTGTAGTATTTTGAAAAAAGCAGAGGAGGCAGGAGTTGATTTTGCTAAGGCAGATTTGTCGTTACTTATCCACGAAAAAGAGCTTAGTTTAGCTAAGGAGCTGGATAAATTCCCAGAACTTATTGAAGAAATATCGAAAACTTATGAAGTTCAAAAAATTCCATATTATGCTATTAGGTTGGCTGACAAATTCCATTCATTCTACAGTGCTTGCAAAGTGATTGACGAGGAGAATTTGGAATTGACCAAAGCGCGTTTGAATTTGATAACGGCGGTGAAGATTGTGTTGGCAGAAACTTTGAATTTGATTGGCGTGAGCGCGCCAGAAAAAATGTAATAATTTGTAATTTTGTAGAATTTTATGTTTAAAAAAGTAGACCTAAGGCAAAAGTATTCAGAAATGGAACAAGAAGTCATTAAATTTTGGCGAGAAGATTGCACTTTCAAAAAATCTGTAGAGCAACGAGACAAAAAAGATGCTTATGTTTTTTATGATGGACCTCCATTTATAACTGGCGTTCCGCATTATGGGACACTGCTTTCTTCGATTGTGAAAGATGTGGTGCCGAGATATTGGACGATGAAGGGCAAGCGAGTTGAGAGACGCTGGGGATGGGATTGTCATGGACTTCCTGCGGAAAATCTAGTAGAGAAAAAATTAGGTATCAAGGATAAGCGTGATATCCCTAAAATTGGTTTGGAAAAATATATCCAAACTTGTCACGCGGAAATGGTGCAGGGTGGTAGTGTCTGGGAAGATACAATTGAAAGGATTGGGCGTTGGGTAGAATTTAAGAATGCCTACAAAACCATGGATAAGGAATACATGGAAAGTGTTTGGTGGGCATTTAAAACTTTGTATGAAAAAGGTAAGATTTATGAAGGGGAAAAAGTTCTAATGTATTGCACGAGGTGTGCTACTCCAATTTCCAAAGCCGAAGTGGCAATGGACAATAGTTATAAAGTTGTGACGGAGCCATCAGTCTATGTAAAATTTAAATTGGAGAATGAAAACGACATATATCTATTAGCTTGGACAACTACGCCATGGACACTCTCTGCAAATGTGGCACTTGCAATCAATCCCGAGCTGACATATGTAAAAGTTACGCTGAATGAAGAAATTTTGATTGTCGCAAAAGATTTGGTGGAGAAAGTTTTTATTGATGAGAAAAAACAGCCACTAAATTATTCTGTCGGTGAGTTGATTGATGGTAAAGATTTGGTTGGCAAAAAGTATGTGCCACCTTTTGATGATCAGGGTGATAGGGCGCATCGGATTGTTGGAGCTGATTTTGTAACAACAAACGACGGAACAGGCGTGGTGCATATCGCGCCAGCTTTTGGTGAGGATGATTATGCGATAGCGAGAAAAGAAAAATTGCCAGTGGTGCATACAGTGGATGAAAATGGAAACTATATAGATGGGCGATGGAAGGAGCAAAATGTTTGGGAAGTGAATAAAGAGATTGCCAAGACGTTGCTTGCGGAAGGAGTAGTTTTGAAAATTGATTATATTCAACATGATTATCCGCATTGCCATAGATGTGCCACTAAGTTAATGTATCGAGCGCATCCAAGTTGGTTTATGGATATTGATGGACAGAGAAGGGAGATGTTGGCAGAAAATGAGAATATCAATTGGTTCCCGGCACATTTCAAAGAGAAAAGATTTAAAAATACTGTCGAAACTGCTCCAGATTGGAATCTTAGTCGTGATCGTTTTTGGGCAACTCCGATTCCTGTTTGGCGCGGAACGAAAGACGATGGCACAGTGGTGACAAAAGTAGTGGGAAGCTATACTGAACTCAAGGAGCTTTCAGGTAAGGAATTGGAAGATTATCATTTGCCGTATGTGGATGGCATAACTTTTGAGTTAGATGGGGTGAAAATGAAAAGAATTGAGAAGGTTATGGATTGTTGGTTTGAATCTGGGTCAATGCCTTTCGCGCAGTTTCATTATCCATTTGAAAATAAAGAAAAATTTGAAGAAAATTTTCCCGGAGATTTTATTACGGAATATGTTGGGCAGGTACGCGCGTGGTTTTATTATCTGCATGCAATTTCTGTAGGTATTTTTGGGAAAGAAGCTTTTGAGAATGTCATTGTTACAGGAACAATTGCTGGTTCTGATGGCAAAAAAATGTCAAAGTCACTAGGCAATTATACTGATTCAAACATATTGCTCAATCAATATAGTGCTGACGCACTTCGATATTTGCTAGTAAGTTCGCCATTGCTAAATGGTGATGATTTCACTTTGATTGATAAGGATGTTTCAGACATTCAAAGAAAATTGAGCACCCTTTGGAATAGCTACGGTTTTTTTGTGATGTATGCCAATGTGGATAAGTGGTCCCCAAAAGATGTAGCTGAAAAAATGCGAAGTGTAAATTTGTTAGATAGATGGATCATATCGAAACTGCATAAGCTCATTAAAACCGTTGATGAAAATATGTTGACCTATGATCTGCCAAATGCGACAAAGCCAATAGTTGATTTTATCGATGAATTGTCCAATTGGTATATTCGTCGATCGAGAAAAAGATTTTGGAAGAGTGAAGATGATGGCGACAAGGAAAGCGCCTATCAAACTTTGTGGACTGTGCTTGTCGAGCTTTCAAAATTGATGGCGCCTGTTACGCCATTTATTTCCGAAGAAATTTACAAAAATTTGACTGGCAATGAAGAGACGAGGCATACCTCGTCTGTACATCTTGCTGATTTTCCAGTAGCAAATGAAGAATTGATTGATGAAAAGCTGAATGAACAGATGTATCATACGAGAAATATTATTACTGAAGCCTTGCAATTACGGGCTAAGAATGGAATCAAGGTTCGTCAACCACTTTCCGAATTAATAATTACAAATTATGAAACACAAACAGAGTTCATGGAAATTATGAAAGAGGAAGTCAATGTTAAAAATGTTATTATTAAAACTGGACCAGAAAAGAAAGTAGAGTTAAACACTGAAATAACACAAGATTTGAAGCTCGAAGGTCAAGCTCGGGAAATTATTCGAGGTATCCAAGAGATGAGAAAAGAGGCTGGCTTTGAAGTGGATGATCGCATCCAAGTAAATTATGTCGGAATGGATGAGGTTTTCGCCCAAACTGAATTAAAAAATTTGATTCAAAAAGAAGTGCTAGCTACAGAAATTGCGACAGGCACAATTTCCAATTGTGATTTGCAAAAAGATTTCACAGTAGATGATTCAAAAATCATTATTGCTATAAAAAAATAATCCGCAGATCTATCTGAAAGTTGAACTTTCTTGAAACTCATGGATTATAAATATCAAGGCATAATCTTGAATAAGCGCGATGTGGGCGAGGTCGATCGGATTTATACGATTTACACTCTTGAAGCTGGCAAGATTCGTGTGTTGGGCAAGGGGGTGCGCAAGCCCAATGCCAAATTGGCCGGCAATTTGGAATCAGTTACGCAAGCGGAAATTTTCATGTCCAAGAACAAGGGCATGGGAAAAATCACCGGTTCGATTGCAACCAACAATTTTTCCAACATCAAATCCAATCTGGATTTAGTCAATCGAGTTTTTTATGTTTTCAAAATTATCATTCGAATTATTTCGGAAGAAGAAAAGGATGAGAATATTTTTTTACTTTTGGAAAAATATTTGGTGGCTATGGATGCAAATGAAGTCGGGGAAGATAAGGTAGATGTTTTGACGCTCGGATTTTTATTTCAAGTACTGGCTGAAATGGGCTATCGCTTGGAGATGGAAAAATGTGTGCATTGTGAAAAAAAGTTATTGTTGGAGAGCAACTATTTTAGCATTTCTCGTGGCGGAATTTTGTGCACTAATTGTCAGGGGCGAGAAAGCAAAAAGATGCTAATTAGCAATGAAGCAATCAAGTTGATTCGAATTTTCCTGCAAAATAAATTGGAGAATTTGGTTAAATTGAAAGTTTCACAGAGTGATATTAATCGTTTGAAAGTAATTTTAAACGAATCAATCAATTGGTTTTCTGGTGAGAACTTTCGCGTTTGATAAAACACCCAATTTATGGTAGTATTTGGTTAATAAATAAAAAATAAAAAGTTAAAATCTATGTCCTTGTCCGAAATAAAAAATAGCTTATATGAAAAAGAAGCTAAGCAAAATTTGAGCGCGCACGCCGAAAGTGAATTTGACGCAAAGGTTGATTCTGTGGCTGCTGGAAAGGTTAAGGTTGTTGAAACGGAGGATGTGTGGGTAAAAAATAAGTCCGGCTTAAATGAAAAAAATAGAAAAATATTGAAGACAGGCAGTCTAATCGCCGGCGTCATAATAGGCATTACGCTTATTTTGGTTGCGGTTTATCAAATTCGCAAATCTTCTTTCAATGAAAGTAGGGTGGTGGTTTCAATTGACGGACAAAGTGAAGCAAAAAGTGGAAAACTTTTAACCTACGAGATATCCTATAACAATAATAATTGGGGATCTCTGAAAGGAGCAGTTTTGCGAATAACACATCCGGAAAGTTTTAAACCAGAGGAGAGTTTACAATATCGAGAAGAAAGTCCAACGGTCAGCGTAGTTAATTTGGATGACCTGGCTGGGCACGCTACCGGTAAAATTATCTTTGGCGGACGAGCTTTTGCGCCGAGTGGCACACTAATGTTTATCAAAGCTGATTTAGTATATACGCCAGCTAATTTCAACAGTCAGTTTAGTGCCAATGCGCAAATGGGTATCAATGTGATTTCAACTCCAATGTCTTTGGAAATCATGGCTCCACAAAATCTAGCGAGTGGTGATTCCTTGGATTATCAGATTGATTATAAAAACATTGGAGCGGAAGATTTTGAAAATATTCGCCTCAAAGTAGATTTTCAGGATGGATTTATTTTTTCTAAAGCTAACCCGAGTCCTTCAGAGGGAAATAATATTTGGTACATTGGTCATCTTTCGGCTGGAGAAGAGGGTAAGATTATTGTGAATGGAAAGTTGCAGGGTACAGAAGGTAATATTAAAAAAACAGTTGTTCAAATTGGAACTATAAATCAAGGGCAATTTGTAAATTATAATGAAAATGATGTATCTACTGAAATTGTAGCTTCGCCATTAGTTATAACACAAACGGTCAATGGCACGCTTGAATATAACGCAGATGCTGGAGAGAGTCTGAACTTTGAAATACAATATAAAAATAAGAGTGATATTGGTTTGAAAAATGTTATTGTGAAAGAAGTATTGGATAGTCAGATATTAGATTACTCCACATTGGATATGGCAGGTGGGTCATTTGATACGCAAACTAAAGTTATAGAATGGAAGTCGATTGACTATCCTGAACTGGCTAACTTGGCTCCCGGAAAAGGTGGTTCCATTAAATTTTCTGTTAAAGTCAAAAATGTTATCCCAGTGCAAACTGTAAACGATAAAAATTTTGTTATTTCTGGAATAGCCAGAATAGACAGTCCTGATATCGCTACATCTCTGGATATGAATAAAATAATTGCCGGCAATCGAATTGATATCAAATTAAAATCCAAATTAATACTAGATGTTAAGGGTTACTATAGTGATCTATTAATATCTAATTTTGGTCCAATCCCCCCAATTGTTGGACAAAGCACTAGTTACACGATTCATCTTAAGGTCGGTAGTGTTTTTAATGATATAACTGATGGCAGGGTTGAAGTTATTTTGCCCAATGGAGTTGTTATGACTGGTAAGATGTACCCAGAAGATTCTAATCTGGATTATAATGAAAGGTCAAATATTTTAGTCTGGAATGTTGGCAACGTGCAAGCAGGGAATGGCGCGCTAAATTCATTGAGGGAAGTATCTTTTCAAGTGAAAATAAAGCCATCACCAAATCAAGCTGATTATGCGGTTGAATTAATCAAAGATGTTAGTTTTTCAGCTAAGGATACTTTTATCAAAAAAGATTTGAAAATACAATCCGGAAATAAAACAACTATGTTATTGGAAGACAAATCTATAAACATGTTAGGTTGGAAAGTTAGCAAATAAATGCAGTTAATGAAATCAGGCTCTACTATGAAGAAAACTTTCGAAATATTTAGTAAAAATAAGCTGGCTCGAGTTGGAAAACTCAGAACGAAAAACGGAGAAATAAACACTCCGTTTTTTATGCCAGATGCTACGCGTGGATTTATAAAATTATTATCCAAGCATGATTTAGAAGGCATAGGCGCTAGACCGATGGTGGTTAATACCTATCATTTATATCTTCAGCCGGGTATGGAGCTCATAAAGAAAGGTGGAGGCATTCATAAATTTATGAATTGGGATGGCCCCTTGCTTTCTGATTCCGGTGGATATCAAATTTTTTCTTTGATTCATAAAAATTCAAAATTGGGTAAAATAACAGATGAGCAAGCAGTTTTCAAATCCCCAATAGATGGTAGAAAGCATGAATTGACCCCAGAAAAATCTATTCAGATTCAGTTTGATTTGGGCGTGGATATGATGGTTGTTCTGGACGATGTGCCACCAGTTACGTATTCTGATAGAAAGATGAAAGTGGCAATAGACAGAACTATATCATGGGCAAAGCGCTGCAAAATTGAATATGAAAAACAGATTCAGGAGCGAGGAATTGCAAAAGATCAACGCCCATTGCTTTTTGGCGTAATTCAAGGTGGGAAAGATGCGGAGCTCCGAAAATATTGCGCGCAAGAGTTGGTTAAATTGGATTTTGATGGCTATGGTTTTGGCGCGCGGCATGTGGATGAGAACGGAGTTTTTATGCAGGAGATGGTGGCGGAAACTGCCAAGATGATTCCGGAAGACAAATTGCGCTTTGCGCTAGGTGTCGGCACACCAGAAGATATTGTGCGATTTGTCGCTTGTGGCTGGGATATGTTTGATTGTGTGATTCCGACGCGTGAAGGTCGGCACGGCCGATTGTTCATTTGGGATGAACAATCGGAATTTACAAATCTCAAATCTCAAATTACAAATAAAATTCAAAATTCAAAATCCAAATTACAAAAATCTTTCTACAAGACAATTAACATCAATAACCATAAGTTCAATGACGATTTTTCTCCAGTGGATACATTTTGTGATTGCGAACTTTGTCGCAATCATTCACGCGCCTACTTGCGGCATCTTTTTGTCAGCAAAGACCCATTAGGCATGCGGTTGGCCGCAATGCATAATTTGAAGTTTTATTTAGATTTGATGGAAAAATTGAGAGCTACATGATAATTGTACACTATGAATTCAAGAATTGAGAGTCACCTTTAAATTATACACTTTACTGCGGTCGCAGTATAATGTATAATGGAAATATGAAAGATAATTTAAAATATACTGAGAAAATAAAGAGGAATATTCTTAATAATACTCTTGATTCAGCAGCGCTGGCGTTTAGTTTTTTGATGGATTTTGGAGAAATGACGGTCGAGGCATTTTTAAGGCCATCCATGTATGCTGATTTGCCCACAAAAAACCTTCGATTTTCTTTGCAGGATAAAAAGCCAAAGGAAGTTACAATTCGACAAACTTTGAGCCGGATGGAGAAGCATGGGTTTATTAAAAAAGAAAATGGTAAATATAGCTTAACTTTGGTGGGGGATAATATCGCCAAACATATCTTAAAAAGAAAAAAATTGTTTGCGAAAAAGTGGGATAAAAAATACAGAGTCGTGGTTTTTGATATTCCGGAAAAGAAAAAACAATTTCGAAACTGGCTACGAAATGAATTATATATATTGAAATATAGAAAACTGCAGGAAAGTGTTTTCGTTGGAAAATTTCCTTTACCGGAAGATTTTATAAAAGAAATTAATCATAAAAAATTGAGTAAAAATATTGATTATTTGTTGGTTGATAAAATTTATAGTAAATTAGATAAATAATTTTATTATACAGTTCACTGCGGTCGCAGTATAATGTATGATGAAAAAAGTTAAAGTATTTTGAGATATGAGGAATAAAAGTAAAAAAATTGAGCTTTTGGCGCCGGCGGGGAATTTGGAAAAATTGAAGTATGCCATTGCTTATGGCGCGGACGCGGTTTATGCCGGAGTGCCGGATTTTTCATTGCGGGTGCGAATCAACAATTTTACACAGGAAACTTTGCAAGAAGCAGTGGAGTATACACATAAGCATAAAAAGAAAATTTTTGTGACTTTGAATATTTATGCGCATAATGTGCATTTAGACGAAATCAAGAAACACTTGAAGTTTTTGAAAACTTTGGATATTGATGGCGTGATTGTAGCTGATCCGGGAATTATAATGCTCGTGAAAAAATATTTGCCGAAAGTTGAAATTCATTTGTCCACCCAAGCTAATGCCACAAACATTGAGGCGGTCAAATTTTGGGCTAAAGTTGGCGTGAAAAGAATTGTGTTGGCTCGAGAAGTGTCACTTTCTGAAATTCGTGAAATCAAAAAAGCCGTGCCGAAAATGGAATTGGAATATTTTATTCATGGCGCGATGTGCATGAGCTATTCTGGTCGTTGTATTTTGAGTAAGTGGATGAGCAATCGCAGTGCTAATCTGGGTGATTGTACACAACCATGTCGCTGGCTGTATGGCCAGAAATCCGAAATCTTAATTTCTAAATCCAAAATAAATCCAAAATTACAAATCCAAAATTTAAAAAATTGTGAAGGAGCTGATGATTGTGAGGTGTTGACTACTAGTGTTATGGATAATCAAAATAAATTTGAGGTTGATTTGGAAGAAGATCGGCATGGCACCTATTTTTTCAATAGTCGCGATATGAACTTGTCCGCCCACATCCAAGACCTAATTGATGCTGGCGTTGATTCATTGAAGATCGAAGGGCGAGCCAAGAGCGTCTATTATGTGGCAGTTGTTGTTAGGTCATATAGAAAAATTATTGATGCTAGCAATAAGAAAAATTTCAAACAAGTTGTTCGCGAGCAACAGAAGGAATTGAATATGTTGTCTAACCGTGGATATTCTAAGGGGTTTTTGTTGGGTTCGGAACCGGAACATAATTTTGCAGGCGCATTGAGTGAGACGCCATATAAATTCGCAGCGCAGGTTGAAGGCAAGAAAAAAATTGCTGGAAAAGTTTTAAATATTATTTTTATGCATAATGAAATATTTTTGCAAGATAATTTGGAAGCGATTAGTCCCAAGGGTAATGAAAAAATTAAAATTAAGAAAATTCTGAATCCCAAATTGGAAGAAGTACTAGAAGCCCATGGCGGTCATGAGAAGAGATTTTCAATGCAATTTAATAAGATTTTAGCAGAAAAAACTTTGCTACGACGAAAATTGACTTGATTTGTTCTGGTTATCTGGGCAATAAAGCTCGCTTATGAATGATGATGAATTTTGATTGGGTGGAAAATCAAAATTTTTACATAGAAATTGGAGCTATAACACTCCATTTTTTTGTTTTGTAGGTGTGGTATAATTGTATTATGGATAAATTAAAGGTAAAAAATAGAATAGAAAAGCTTTCGGCTGAGATTAATCGATTGCGTTTTGAATATCATGTTTTGGATAAGGCAGATGTGACGGATGAAGTGTATTCGTCACTGATGGAAGAATTGCGCAGTTTGGAAGAGCAATTTCCTGATTTGAAATTGGTGGACTCACCGACCCAAAAAATTGGTGGCAGGTCCTTGGAAAAGTTTCAAAAAGTGAAGCATGCTGTCAGGCAGTGGTCATTTGATGACATTTTTAGTTTTGCAGGTTTGCAGAGGTGGGAGGAGAAAATTGAAAGGATGGTAGAAAAAATTGGTGAGTTAGAGGGGACTAAGTCCCCAAAAGGGGACTTAGTCCCCAAAGCATTGGAATATGTTTGTGAGATTAAGATTGATGGATTGAAGATTATTTTGACCTATGAGAATGGAATCTATGTGCGCGGGGCAACGCGGGGTGATGGCGTGATTGGTGAGGATGTGACGGAGAATTTGAAAACAATTTATAGCATTCCATTGAAGCTCAAACAAAATGTTTCAGGAGTTTTTGTGGGTGAATGTTGGTTGAGCAAAAAAGAATTGCAAAGAATTAATGTTGAACGAGTGAAAAATGGCGAAGCAATGTTCGCCAATTCGAGAAATGCCGCGGCTGGATCAATTCGTCAGTTAGATTCAAGAGTAGCAGCTTCACGCCGACTGGATTGTTTTATTTATGATATTGACCAGCTGAGGCTGGAAAAACCAAAAACCAAAAACCAAACACCAGATACCTTGCCTACCGGCAGGCAGGAATCTCAAATTTCATCCACCGTGGCGGACAAATCTCAAAATTTTTCTTTTCCGAAAACTCAGATGGAGGAGTTGAAGTTGTTGAAAGAATTGGGATTCAATGTAAATTTGGATGCCAAATTGTGCAAGAGTGTGGCTGAAATTGAAAGCTATTATCAAAGTTGGATTGGTAAAAAAGATTCACAAAATTATGGCATTGATGGCGTGGTTATCAAATTGAATTCACGGGCATTGCAAGAAGCTTTGGGCTATACCGGCAAATCACCAAGATGGGGAGTAGCCTACAAATTTCCAGCCGAAAAAGTGACGACAGTAGTGGAAGATATCTCGGTGCAAGTTGGTCGTACGGGTGCCTTGACACCGGTGGCACATTTGCGACCTGTGTCAGTGGCAGGCTCAACGGTTTCGCGCGCGACGTTGCACAATGAAGATGAAATAAAAAGATTGGACATAAAGATTGGCGACACAGTGGTGATTCAAAAGGCGGGTGATGTGATTCCAGAAGTGGTAGAGGTGATTGTGAGTTTGCGCACAGGCAAGGAAAAAAAATTCAAGATGCCGGAAGTTTGTCCAATTTGCGGCTGGCCGGTGAGAAGAGAAATTGTGAAAGTTGCACCCTCATCCGTCCTTCGGGCACCTTCTCCCTCAAGGGAGAAGAAGAAAGGGGATGACACTTTGTCGGCGGCACATTATTGTACTAACAAAAATTGTTTTGCCGTGGAAACAGAAAAGCTGATTCATTTTGTTTCGAAAAAAGGTTTCAATATTGATGGCCTAGGAGAAAGCATTGTAGAACAATTAATGACCGAGGGCTTGGTGGCTGATTTTTCAGATATTTTTGAATTGACGATGGGCGATTTGAAGCCCTTGGAACGATTTGCCGAAAAGTCAGCGCAGAATTTGATTGAAGCCATCGCGGCAGCTAAAAAAATAACTATTGAGAAATTTATTTTTGCTTTGGGAATTCGACATGTGGGTGAGGAGACAGCTGTTTTGATTGCATCCGAAATCCGAAACAAATTCAAAAATATAAATCTGGAAATTCAAAACCTGCAGGATATTATTAATAATTTTCCAAAAATTACAGTTGAAGATTGGAGGAGTATTAAGGGCATTGGCGAGAAGTCGGCCGAAAGTTTGGTGACTTGGTTTTCTGATAAAAATAATCTAGAAATTTTAGAGAGGATGAGAGTGGCGAGGGTTGAAGTTTTGCTGGGTGAAAATGGGGTAGCAGGAGGTGAAGGGGGGGAAGGAAAATTGAAAGGAAAGATTGTGGTTTTGACGGGCGAGCTCGAAGCCTTTACAAGAGACGAGGCAAAAGATATTATTAGGCGAGAGGGAGGCAGTGTTTCTTCTTCAGTCAGCAAGAACACTAGTTTTGTTTTAGCGGGAGAAAATCCGGGATCCAAATATCAAAAGGCTTTGACGCTGGGAGTTCGGATTGTTGGAGAAGAAGAGTTTGGGGAGATGATAAAATAGTGCCGATACGAATCGGATAAATATATGATCACAAAAGAAGAAGTTCAACACATTGCTGGCTTAGCCCGCATTGGTGTGGACGAAAAAGATTTAGATAAATTTGCCACTGACTTGTCAGCTGTTTTGGATTGGATTTCCGAATTGAAAGAGGTGGATGTTGCGGGTGTGGAGCCGACAGCGCACATTACGGGTATGGAGAATCGAATGCGAGAAGATGTTCAAAATGATTTTGAAAATAAAGCTGAAATAATAAATTTATTTCCAGATAGAAAAGATAATTTTGGGAAGGTCAAGTCAGTTCTGTAACTGTCATTCCAGTGAAAACGGGAATCCAGTCGCACATCATTAAGTTTCTACACTAGATTCCCGTTTTCACTGGAATGACAAAAATATGATTCGAGAATTACATGAAAAATTAATAAACCACGAAATAACCGCTGTGCAATTGACGGAAGAGTATTTTGCGCGCATTGAAAAGCAAGACAAAGATATCTTTGCTTATTTAACTTTGACCAAAGATTTGGCGATGGAGCAGGCGAGAAAAGTGGATGCGAAAATTGCGCGTGGAGAGGAAATCGGAATGTTGGAGGGAATTCCGGGAGCTATCAAGGATAATTTGTGTGTGGCTGGTGTGCGAGCAACAGCTTGTTCAAAGATTTTGGATAACTATATTGCGCCTTATGATGCCACAGTGGTTGAAAGACTGAAAGAAGCTGGCGCAGTATTTTTGGGAAAGGTGAATATGGATGAATTTGCGATGGGCTCTTCAACGGAAAAAAGTGCCTATGGACCAACCAAAAATCCAGTGGATTTGGAGCGTGTGCCTGGTGGCTCTTCTGGCGGTTCAGCGGCTGCCGTGGCCTCAGGCGAAGCTGTCTGGGCATTGGGAACTGACACTGGAGGCTCAATTCGTCAACCAGCTTCGTTTTGTGGCGTAGTGGGGTTCAAGCCCACTTATGGGCGAGTTTCTCGTTATGGGGCTATTGCGATGGCTTCAAGTTTAGATCAGATTGGGCCAATCACAAAAACAGTGGAAGATGCGGCCATTGTTTTGAGCGTGATTGCTGGTGAAGATAAAATGGACGCCACTAGCGCGCAAAGTCCGGCGAAAGACTATACTCGATATCTGACTGGTGAAGTGGCGGGGCTGAAGATTGGTGTTGTGAAAGGATATGTAGAAAAATTGAATCCAGATGTGAAGGCATCTTTTGAAAAAGTAGTAGCGCAGTATAAGGAAATGGGCGCGGAAATCAAAGAAATTGAATTGCCAAATGTAAAATATTCTTTGCCAGTGTATTATATTATTATGCCGTGCGAAGTGAGTTCAAATCTAGCGCGCTTTGATGGTGTGAAATATGGCATGCGGGCGGAAGACCATAAAGATTCAATACTTGATTTTGTGCCAGAGAATCGAAATTTAATTGAGACGTATTTGGATTCACGTCGTTATGGAATTGGCGCTGAACCGAAAAGACGAATTATGTTGGGAACCTATGCTTTGTCTTCTGGCTATTATGACGCCTATTATTTGCGCGCGCAAAAAGTGCGAACATTGATTAAACAAGATTTTGAAAAAGCATATGAGGCAGTGGATTTGATTTTGACCCCAACCACGCCGAGTCCGGCTTTTAAGTTTGATGAAAAAACGAATGATCCAATTCAAATGTATCTGGAAGATATTTTCACAATCACGGCCAACATTGTAGGTGTGCCAGCTATCTCCGTGCCAGGACCAGCCATTGAGGTTGATGACAAACAATTGCCACAAGGCTTTCAGTTGATGGGCAAGTGGTTTGATGAGGAAAATTTGCTGCGCGCAGCGCACGCATATGAGGTTCACCCCGTCAAATAGAGATAATTTGTTTGGTCTGATTATAAAGAGATAATAGAGTTAAAAACTGGCGAAGCTTGTATAAGAATTTATTTGACAGGGTAAATAAAAAATAAAATCAAAATATAAATCGAATGGACTTGGAACTATTAGCCTCAACTATTTATGTGGATGCAATCAAATTTTATCACTCTGGTGTTTTTTCGGTAATAAAATTTTTGGCGGGTGTTTATGCTATTGTGCTTTTTGTGGATATTGTTTTGCTCTTGATACATCGGGGCTTGGGTGGGAATTTGACGGAAACAATGACTGGAATGAATATTCCGCGCGAGTTGACGACTAATAAAAAGAAAACTAGAAAAACTTGGCAGAAGATTAGACAAAAATTGGAGACCAGTAATGAAAATGATTACAAAGTTGCGATTATCGAAGCAGATGCTTTTATTGAAGACATAATAACTAGGTTGGGATATGATGGTGACAACTTTGCGGAGCGACTGAGGGGAATTCCAGATGGCCAAATTGAAAATATTGAGGGTATAAAAGAGGCACATGAGTTGCGCAATCGGATTATTCATGATGATAAGTTTGAGCTGAGCAAAGAAGAGGCTGAACATGCCGTCGGTCATTTTGAGGAGTTTTTGAATAGCTATCAGATATTTGATTGACATTTTCGATTTGTTTGATTATAATAACAAATAGTTTTTAAATAGCGGGGTGGAGCAATGGCAGCTCGCGTGGCTCATAACCATGAGGTTGTAGGTTCGAATCCTACCCCCGCAACATAAATTGAGATAAAAAGCATGGCAGGGTAGCTCAGTTGGTTAGAGCACAACATTCATAACGTTGAGGTCATGAGTTCGAGTCTCATCTCTGCTACAAGAAGCGAATTTTCAATTTTCAATTCACAATTTTCAAACAATTTTCAAGGATTAAATTTTCAATAAGTTTGGAAATTTGGACATTATGAATTGTTTAGAAATTAGAAATTGGTAATTAAAAATTACCGTTTGGGGCTGTAGCTCAGTTGGTTAGAGCGACTGCCTGTCACGCAGTAGGTCACCGGTTCGAGTCCGGCCAGCCCCGCTTTGAACAAAAGCCATAAAAACAGTCCGTCACGGCGGACTGTTTTTGCTTTATACAAGCCTCGTGATACCTCATTTAAAAATCTAATGATGAGCCCTTTCGATTTTTCAAATAAAAAACCTAGGATTCTAACAATTAATCTATCAAATATTAAAAAATT
>LBXA01000003.1 GCA_000995125.1 Candidatus Moranbacteria bacterium GW2011_GWA2_39_41
CATGGAGATAGCCTTAATTGTTTAGCTATCTCCAAGATTAGATTTTAAATGATAAATCGACTAGGGCAATCATTAGATTTTGGATGAGTTACTGCGTAGCATTGACTTTAGTGTAGATAATTGATAAACTCTTAAATAGTAAATAAAGGATAATTTATAAGTTTATATAACACTATGAGCCAGACATATCAACCCTCAAGTACTCGACGAAAAAATAGACACGGTTTTCGTAAAAGAAACGAAACCGCGACTGGTCAAGCTGTGCTTAAAAGACGTCGAACAAAGGGTCGAAAACGACTAACTACGGTTTAATTAACCTAAGTTTGTAGCATGTTACCCTTTAAAAACCGTCTAACTAGAAAAAAAGATCACGAACAAGTTCAAAAGCTTGGTAATTTCGTGTCTCTAGATAACATCGCCATCAAGTTCATGCCCAATGACTTGCGCGATGTGCGGGTGGGCATTGTGGTGGGTTTGAAATATTCAAAAAAAGCCGTTGAAAGAAACCTAGTTAAGAGAATGATTCGAGAAATTGTTCAGGCAGAATTGAAAAATATGGAAAAAGGTGTGGACATTGTGATTATGGCTAGAAAGCGGGAAGAAGAAAAGACTCGTAACATCAATTTCAAGAAAAACATCCAAGAGGCATTGACTCGCGGACAACTATTAATAAAAACCAAAGAAAAAATCTAAACATAACAAAAAAATGGGAAATCTATTTGACATTGCTATTTATAATCCAATCTACAATCTACTGATTTTTATTTATAATATCATACCTGATTTTGGAGTTGCTATTATTCTTGTTACTGTTTTTATAAAATTTTTACTGATTCCATTGAGTAAAAAACAAATTGAATCACAGAAAAAAATGCAGGAATTGCAGCCAAAAATCAAGGAAATTCAAGCTAAACATAAAAATGACAAAGAAAAGCAAAGTCGCGCGATGATGGAATTGTACAAAGAAAGTAAGTCCAATCCCTTCTCTGGTTGCTTGCCGATGATAGTACAGTTGGTATTTCTAATCGCTATTTATCGAGTGTTGTTTAATATTTCTGAAGCGGGATTGATCGTTAGTAGCGCTGATTTGTATGCATTTATTCAAAATCCAGGACAAATCAATAAAATGTTTTTGGGGATGGTGGATCTTTCTTCCGCGATAAACTTCTCTGAGATCGGACTTAGTAGTTTACCGCATATTATCCTGGTTATTTTGGCAGCTGGAGCACAATTTTTGCAAACAAAGATGATGATGGCCAAGCAAGTGATGATACCTAGCAAGGCTGGTGAAACTGATTTCGCTCAGATTATGTCTAAACAGATGTTATTTCTTGGACCAATTATGACATTGTTTATTGGTATCAAATTTCCGGCTGGATTAGCGTTATATTGGTTAGTTTCAACTGGTTTTATGCTTATTCAGCAGAAGCAGATGGAGAAAAATGAAAAAGCATAATTTAGATAATTTGTTAATACCTGCATTACAGTAAGAAAAGAAAGCGAAAGCATCTTTAGTTGGTGTGGGGATAAATATATATGGAAAATCAACAAGAACGAAGTTTGGAAGAGGTGGTGCGTGAAGCTGTAGAAGGTTTATTGCAAAAGATGGGATTTGATTGTGAAATCGAAGTTGCTCGAGAAAAAGAAGAAGAAAAAAATGGTGAAATCAAAGAGGTGGTTGTTTGCAATATCAAAACCGAAGAATCAAATTTTTTGATTGGTCAGTATGGTGTGAACTTGCAGTCCTTGCAACACATTGCGCGAATTTTAGTGAGAAAACAGGCTGATGATCGCGCCAATTTCATTTTAGACGTTAATCACTATCGCAAAGAAAAAAACATTTCTATTGTGACGCTAGCTAAAAATGTAGCCGAACAGGCTTTGAATGAAAAAAGAGCGATTGTATTTCGTCCAATGTCGCCCTATGAACGTCGTTTGGTGCATATGGAGCTTTCTAAGAACTCAGCTGTTGTCACCGAAAGTATTGGTGAAGGCGAAGACCGCAAAGTTGTGGTCAAACCCGCGGAGATTGTTTAAAATTGTATTCACTGAGGTCGACTGTCCACAAGCGTTGGACACCAAGTGTCTCTCATTTTTGATGCCCATCGGACACTCGGTGTCTAAATGTTGAGCGGACAGTCCGCTGAATAAAATATAGAAATAAACTTATGGTTATTGCTCGAAAAATAGCCTATAACGTAGTTGTTAGCACAGTTGCTAAGGTGCTTTCGACAATTCTAGCTCTCGTATCCATTGGATTTATTACGAGATATTTAGGCAAAGAAGGTTTCGGAAATTACGCCACGGTATTGGCGTTTTTGTCTTTTTTTGCGGCTGTTTCTGATTTAGGTTTATATTATATTACAACGCGAGAAATTTCTCGCGCTGGCGCGGATGAGGAAAAAATTTTGGGCAACATTTTTTCCATTCGCCTACTTTCTAGCCTAGCAATCTTCTTGATTTCCCCAATTGTTACCTTGTTTTTCTCATATCCAAAAGAAGTTAATGAAGGCATCATTATTGTCGCCGCTTCCTTTCTCTTTTCTTCCAGCTATCAAATTCTAAACGGAGTTTTCCAAAAGAATTTGGCCATGGACAAAGTGGCGGTGGGAGAGCTCATTGGAAAAATTGTGCAAGTGGCGGTGGTTATCACGGCAGTTAAAATGCAATTGGGTTTTGCCTGGATCATTTCATCCCTTTTATTTAATATGTTTGCGAGTTTCTTAATAGTTTTCTTTTGGGCTAAAAAGTATGTGCGCATTCATCTGCGCTTTGATTTTGATTATTGGAAGCTTTTTTTGAAAGAATCAATGCCAATGGGGGTGGCGACTATCATAACCTTTGCCTATTTCAAAATGGACACCATTCTGTTGTCAGTGATGAAGACTGGTTCAGACGTAGGAATTTATAACGCGGCGTATAAGGTTTTGGAGAATATTACTTTTTTCCCAGCGATGATCGCAGGCCTGGTTATGCCAATCCTAGCGCATAGCATTTTTATTAATCGAGATAGATTTGAGGAAATATCCAATAAAACTTTTAAAGTTTTTGTAATTTTAGTTGTGCCATTGGTAGTGGGCGTGTTGTTTTTAGCTGATGACGTGATTCGTCTGATTGGTGGCGCGGGTTTTGTGGAGTCGGGACAAGTCTTGCGCATTTTGGTGTTTGCTTTGGCTTTTATTTTCTTTGGTCAATTTTTCAACACACTTCTCATTGTGGGTAATTTACAAAAAAGATTGATGTGGACACTGGGAATTGCTGCTGTAGCCAATATTACTTTAAACTTAATTTTTATTCCTAAATTTTCCTACACGGCAGCAGCTTATATATCAGCCATTACCGAATTCATTGTGGTGCTGTTAACGGCCTATATGACGATGAAGAAGCTGAAATACAAGCCGTCTCTAGCAAAAACCCCAGTGATTGTTTTAGCGGGGGTTGTGATGGCAGTTCCACTTTTCGTTTTTAAAGGGTATAATTTCTTTGTGCTGGCGATTGGAAGTTCAATAATCTATTTTATAGCCTTGTGGCTTTTCAAGGCCATTGAAACTTCTGAAATAACCAGCCTAATTAGTAAAAAAGGCGTACAGGAATATGACGAACTACCCTAACTAAGAGTAGTTCTAAAAGTATTATGGAAAAAGAAATAATAGGCGCAGGAATAAAGTCCGGCGTCAGGGTAAACCCTAAGGTATTCATAGTCATTTTGAATTATAACGGCAAGGATGTCATTAAAAAATGCTTAACGAGTGTTTTCAAGTTGGATTATCCAAATTTGGAAGTTGTTTTGGTGGACAATAATTCGATTGATGGCTCTTTGGAGATGGTGAAATCTAGCTTTTCCAAAATAAATTTCATTAAAAATGAAGAGAATTTAGGTTTTGGTGCGGGCAATAATATTGGTATTCGTTTCGCTTTGGAGCGGATGGCTGACTTTGTGTTGTTGCTCAATAATGACACTGAAGTGGAAAAAGATTTTTTGACCAAATTGATTGATGTGGCGCAAGTTGATGAAAAAGTTGGAATTTTGAGTCCAGTTATCTTTGATGGCAATTCAAAAAAAGTTTGGTTTTCTGGTGGAAAAATCGACTGGTTGCGTATGCGCACGCAACATTTGCAAAAAATTCAAACTGAAGATTATTATAGCTCAGATTTCATAGCTGGTTGCAGTATGTTGGTGCGGGCGGAAGTTTTCAAAAAAATCGGCTTGTTTGATGAGGATTTTTTTCTATATTGGGAAGATGCTGACTTTAGTTTGCGAGCGAAAAGAGCGGGTTTTGCCAATTCGGTGGTATCTGGCAGTTGGATCTATCATTTTGAAAAAAGTGAACAAGCTAAGAGCAATAAGATTTATTGGCTAGTGATTTCTGGCTTGATATTTTTCAAGAAAAACACGCCCTTTTGGTTGAAGCCCTGGGTAAAAATATACGCAATGATTCGAAAAATAAAAAACTGGCTGGATATTAAATTTGGAAAGAAGGAGTTGGCACTAACAGTGCAAAAGGCTTACAAAGATTATCAGTCTTATGCAAAACTCAAATAAACTATCCATTATTATTGTAAATTATCATAGCGAGAAATATTTAGATAAATGTTTGTCATCGATTTATGGTGTGTGGGGGCAGGACTTGGAAATAATTATTGTGAATAACGATATTGCTGAATCATTGCAAAACATTATAGAAAAATTTCCAGCAGTGAAGATCATTCAGCAAAAAGAAAATGTCGGCTTTGGTCGAGCACATAATGCTGGGGCACAAATAACCAAGGGTAAGTATTTATTATTTTTGAATCCAGACACGATTATTGTTAATGATGCGACAGATATTTTGAATAAGTTTGAGCAAGATAATAGTGTTGGAATAATCGGAGCTAAGCTGGTGAATTCTGAAGGCAAGAATCAATCTTGGAGCGTAGGTTATGAGGCGACTTTGTGGAATATATTAAAAAACAAGCTGGGCTTTCCAGAAAGTAGAAGGATCTGGGAAAGTGCACAAACACAAGAAGTCGAATGGACGAGTGGCGGTTCAATGTTTATTCGCAAGGAAATTTTTGCAGAAGTTGGCGGATTTGATGAAAAGTTTTTTTTGTATTTTGAGGATATGGATTTGTGTAAACGAGTGTGTAAAATTGGTAAAAAAGTACTCTATTTTCCGAGTGTTCGGATAGAACATATTGAGGGTGGTAGTGTTGAAAACAAAAATAAACAAAAAAAAGACTATTATGCTTCGCAGGATTATTATTTCAGCAAACATTTTGGATTAATCCAATCTGTGTTGATAAGATTGTTGCGAAAACTTTTTGTTTAATAAGCTTTCTAAAAGCGCCATGTTTAATATATTCTTGTTGATACTTTTATACTTACCATTTCAATTGGCACTGAATCCAGTTAGCGGAGTTGATTTGGCGTCTATTCGTGTGCTAATTTTGGCATTATTTTTTGTTTGGTTGGCACAAGGACTAAAAAAGAAGAGCATCCAGTTGAATAATAATTTACAAACCTGGCTCGTGGCATCTTTTTTATTTCTGAATTTATTTTCTGCGTTGGTAGCGAGAAATTCAGATTGGTCAGTGCGTAAGTTGTTGTTTTTGTTTTCCATTTTTCCAATTTATTTTGTGGCGAGTCAATTGATTTCGAGCAGAGAGCGCTTGTACAAGGTTGTTAGAGTAATAGTTGTGAGTGCCTCAGGGATTGCTGTGATTGGTATCGTGCAATTTTTATTGCAATTTGCAATTGGCTGGAAGAGTACCTTTGCTTTTTGGGCTAAGTTTGTGATAATGCCATTTTTGGGTAGCAGTTTCGGCGAAGCGGTGTTGAAAAACCCCAGCTGGCTAGTCAATATTGGCGGACAAACCTATCTGCGTGCCACGTCACTCTTTCCAGATCCGCATATGTTGGCTTTTTATTTGGGTTTGTCCTTGCCACTCGCCTTTTGGCTGATGTTGTACACAGACAAAAGAAAAAAACTAGCTATGCTGGGTTGTTGTTTGATTTTAATAGCAGATTTGTTGACTTTTTCTCGTGGTGGGTATATTGGGCTATCTTTCGGTTTGATTTTTGTGGGCATTTTCTTCTGGAAAAAAATAGAACACAAATATAAAATAGTGACAGCAGGTGTTTTGCTGGCGGGCTTGTTGATTATGCTGGTTCCATCGCCAATTTCACAGAGATTTGTGTCCAGTTTTGATTTACAAGAAGGTTCTAATCAGGGTCGATTGGCTATGTGGGAAAAAGCCACTGAAGTGATTGCTCAACATCCGCTTTTGGGGGTTGGCATTGGTAATTATTCGCTGGAAGTGAATCCAACAGCAACTTATCGCAACTCAATTTATGCCCATAACACGTATTTGGATATTGCTGTTGAAACGGGCATAGTAAATATGTTGGTTTGGCTGGGAATTTTGTTGGTGACAGGTCTGGGCTTTTTACAAAAATCCAAACACGAAAATCTCTTCTTTTTCGGTGCAATTAGTTTAGTTATTTTTTCGGTGCATTCTTTGGTTGAAACGGCTATCTATTCTCCGGTGGTACTCACGCTATTTTTAATTATTATAAGTTTTTATAATGTAGAGACGAGGCATTGCCTCGTCTCTACGGGACAGGCGAAACAAAATGAAAAAATTGTTTAATCTAGAAAATTTTATATTTATTACTATAATTTGCATGCCGCTTTATTTAGTAAAGCTGACTATTTGGGGTGTGCCGACGAATATTTTTGAGCTGATGGCAATGATTGCAATAATAGTGTTCCTGAGTGGGTCTGTGGGCTCAAAAATTGAGTTGAGAGACTATAGAAAGTACTTTGCACCCTTGATTGCTATAATTCTTGGATTGCTCATTTCAACACTCTACAATGGCGCCTATCGCGCCGGATTTGGCATAATAAAGAGCTGGTTTGTTGTTCCCGTTGTTTTTGCTTTTGTGGCAGTGGAAGTGTTGCACAAGACAAAAGAAAAAAATATATTAAACGCTATATATTTTTCAGCTTTGGGTGTGGCGTTTATTGCCATAGGCTATTTTTTCTCGGGAATAGTGACTTTTGATGGTCGTTTGCAAGCCATCTTCAACTCGCCAAATTATCTGGCTATGTTTTTGGTGCCAGCTATCGTGATTGGAGTGGCTAAATTTAATAAAAATAAGAAGTTTTATGTGCTTACTCTTCTGATTATATTGAGCGCGCTGTATCTAACATTTTCCTATGCTGCTTGGCTGGCAGTAGCTGTCTCATTGATAGTCGTATTTTTTAAAAAAGAAGTAGAGACGAGGCACTGCCTCGTCTCTACGGAGATTTCAAAAAAACTTTTTTGGGCAGCACTTGTTGGTTTGTTGATTATTTTTTTGCAGATGGGCTCTGATAAAATGCAAAATCTAATGCATATGGACAGCAGATCATCATTAGCATCACGCGTGATGATTTGGCACTCAGCTGGGAAGATAATCGTTGATAATCCAATAATGGGTATTGGTCCAGGTAATTTTCAAAATAAGTATTTAGAATATCAAAAATACTTCCCGCCATATTTGGAATGGGCAGTGCCTGAGCCACATAATATTTTGCTGGCTTTTTGGTTGCAGGCTGGAATCTTTGGACTGATTGGTTTTATGTGGTTGATAATTCAGTGGCTTAGAGATTTGATTAAAAGAACTGATGGCGTGGCTAGTATTGGCATAGCGATTATGGTAGGCATTTTGATTCACGGACTTTTTGACACAACGTATTTTAAAAATGATTTAGCAGTTGTGTTTTGGCTGGTTATCTTCTCAACAATAAAAAATCGCTCCAGCATATTGGAGCGATAATGAACTTATAATGAAATGCGATAGAGCTTGCCATCTATTTTATTCAAGAAAAATAGCATGCTTTCATCGGAGTTAAGAAATAAGTTAGTGGCATCATATGCCTGAGTTATTTTGTCTAGGTCAACTAGGCGAGTTTTTTCTCCGGTTGTTGTGTTCACCATCCAGAAGGTGTCATTGGTGGTAATTTTGTGAGTATTGTAATCATTTGGCATTGTAGCATCACTTGGAATGGATCCCGGCAATGCATAATAGATGTTTTTATTGTTTTTAGACCACGCACATTTAGAGACCAATGTTGGAATGCCAAGCGTTTTATATTCTCCTCCTGAATTATTCATAATTCCAAGTTGCATTTTCAGGCCACCAGATGTTTCTACACTACTTTCGAGCAACATATTGCCATCAGAACTCCATAGATAATCAGCGCCAAATTTTTCGCTAGCTATAGTTTTCAGTTCACCGCCAAAAATTGGCACGGATTGCAAAAGCGTTTTATTGAATGAATCCGGTTTGCTCCAAAAAGAAATCAAACCTGTTTTTGGAATGGCTGCGATAGAAATGTTTTTTAGAGTAAGGTTAATAATTTTTTCCCAATTTGATCCATCCGGATCAGCAATGTTTAAGGTTCTTTCTTTGGTTTTGGGATTAAAATATTTGTAGATTATTTTATTATTGCTTTGCCAAGTGACGGTATCCAAGTTGTCTTTTAATTGTACACCTTTATTTTGTGTATAGTCATAATAAAAGAATTTGGAGGACAGACTGTCAATAGGGAATGTTGAGATAACCCGAGACCTATCCGATGACCAATTGATGCTGGAAAGATTCACCAGCTCTCTGTTGGAAATAGATCGAGTAGTGTTATTTGAAATGTTTAGTTCAAAAGCTTTTCCAGTAGCTTTGGAGTAGTATTTAATGGCATTTCCATCGGCTGAAAGAGTCGGCGATATAATTGCTTCATCGGTTAGCGCTAGGATTGTTGGGCTTTTGGAGGCAACTATATCTGTTATTGCAGTGGTGTCAGACAGAGTGTTTATAGCTGAATCTAGCGAAGCAGGCTTTTGAAAGGAAATAATATAGACGCCCCAAAGAAGTAAAATTACAAGAAGAATAATGGAGGAGGTTAAAAAAATTTTTTTAGCTAATGACATAGATCAGTATTTTAAATATTATTTATTGACATGAAAAGAGGCGCTGGTCATTGTGGCATAAGTTTTGCAAGGAATTCCTTTGGCCGTAAAAGGCGCGCAGTTATTGCTTTCGTAGGTATATGAGCTAAATCCAGCTGCCTTGAGTGCATCAGATAATATTTTTACATCATTTATATTAGCGCCACTACCAGCAATCAAATTGACATCGGCACAAGTTCCATTTGTGTGACATGAACTAGCATGATTGACTGTGGGTGGCCAAGGCTCAGTTATTCTCCATGAAGCAGAGCTGTTGACTGTTTTTAGCTTTGCAATAAGTTCTGAATTTAAATAACACGGAGTTTCTTTGCAAGTCAAATCAGTTACTTGATGACAATCAATGCAAGCAGCGCACTTAGTGTTTGGTTTGCAATCTGCTGGCACGCCAGGCGTACCAGGTGCAGTCGAAGCCGTCGGTGACACAGCTGGCGCACGCAACTTAACTAAATTCGGATTAATTTCATATAACAACAAATAAGAAACTAAAGCTAAAATCAAACCAATGATAGCATCGGTAATCACAGCCTTAGCTTTCTCGGCGCTAGCCACATTAGCTGCTGACATAATATACATGTAACCACCAATAGTTATCATGAGTAGTGCGGAAACTCCAACTGCCCAAATCCCAAACTTGTAAACCGCGGAGATATAGCTATAAAAATTATTCTCTGGAGTAAATCCAGGAATCTGTTCCATCGGCGCATAATTAAAACTCGCCGCTAGAGTTAGGGCTGGAAAGATTAGCAGAACAAGAATAACAATGGATAGAGAATATTTGTTTTTCATTTTTTATTTTGAGAGACGGGATTATTTGCGTATAAATTTTTTGTACAAGACAAAAAAAATAATCGCGCCGAGAGCACTTCCTAATAATATTAACATACTTAGTGGAAATGTTGATGTTTGTGGAAGCGGCTTGGTTGGCACGACAGCTGACTCATTGGCGGACTTTTCTTTGTTAGAGATGGCAACCGTTTCATTGGTGCTGTCTAGTATATCTAGTGTTTGCTGACTGAATTTTGGCTGAGCAGTTGCGCAATCCTCTAGACAATTTTGGGCTGATTCTTTTTTTTCATATTCACAAATACCATTGCCATTGCAGGTTGAAAATTTTGATAAATCAGCATTGAGCAGTTCTTTATTGGTGGACTTTTCAAAGACTTGTAGGCTATAGGCTAGACTGAAATAAGGAATGTTCAAACTGAAAGCCCCATCTTTTTTTTCAAATTCAGTCGAGACAATTTCACTGCCAGTTGTATCGTAAAATCTCAATATATATGCGCCAGTTGTAGGTTGCTGAGCGAACTCCAAGATAGAGATGTCAACGCTTTGACTGTAGGACACTTTTTCTGAAACCTTATTGTCGAAAGTCAGCGCCTTAGTTGCCGGATTATAATATAGATTAACAATAAAACCATCCGCTCTTGCAGTTAATAACTCAACATTAAATAATGCAGTAAGGAGTAGTAGGAATAGTACAAAAAAAGTCTTTCTCATTTTTTAAAGATTACACGTTTTATAATAATTGGTTACTTTGGGTCCATACCAGGCATTCTTGTGACAATCACCATTATTCGGTCCACCATTATAACAACAGCCAACACGGGAAATTTCTGTTGTGCCACATTTCCCGGATTGGTTTTTTATCAGCCAAGCGGCGCAATTTATGTCCAAAGTAACATCATTTTGAATTTTAACACACGTTTCACTGGGTGTGCCACTTATGCCACAAGCAGTTCTGATGCTGGGTAATGCCTGTGAATAGCCGCAAGATCCAAAACCATCACTTGACACGCTTTTATTGCAACCTTCGCCACCTGTCACAATGGACTTCAAAATTGATGAGTTGATAGAAGAAGAGTTGTTGAGGCAGGCAGAATTGACTTGATTGCAAGTTCCATCACAAAGAGCAGGTGTTCCAGCTCCACCCGTCGTAGTCCCACCTGATGCCGTAGTCGTCCCGCCTTGCGCAGTCGAAGCCGTCGGTGACACAGCTGGCGCACGCAACTTAACTAAATTCGGATTAATTTCATACAAGAGTAAATAAGAAACTAAAGCTAAAATTAAACCAATAATAGCATCAGTAATAATCTCTTTAGCTTTCTCAGCGCTAGCTACATTGGCTGCTGACATAATATACATGTAACCACCAATAGTTATCATGAGTAGTGCGGAAACACCAACTGCCCAAATCCCAAACTTGTAAACCGCGGAGATATAGCTATAAAAATTGCCACTAGTAGTAAATCCCGGAATCTGTTCCATCGGCGCATAATTAAAACTCGCCGCTAAAGCTAGGGTTGGGAAGGCGAATGATGCAAGTATAGCAATAATGAATATTTTTTTTCTGTTCATTTTTAATATATGTATTGGCAGATCAATTGGTTTTTTTAACGAGGGCTTTGTTTTGGAAAAAACGAAAATATTATGTTAGTCGTAGCTAAAATTAATATAATAGTTAGCGCTATTCTTAAAAGAAAACTAATATAAGTAGGTATTTCTGCAAATAGACTAGCTAAAACTTTTTGTTTAGGGGTTCTAGTGCTTGCAATCATTTCCCCAGCGAGTTGATTTGTTACTTTAATATTGATTGAGTTTCCAACAGGTTTTTCATAAAAAGCTGTTGCCGGAACATTCCATATATCATACAAAGCTTTTTTGGTAGTCTTTGGCTGGGTATATAAATCCCCTATTTCAACAGAATATGATTCTCCAATCTTTTTGTCAGCTATGAAGCTGAGCTCGCCAGTACTTGTCAAGCTAGCTCCCATTTCCGGTGCGTTTGCAGACGTTATTGCAACTCCGTCAAGAAACCAGGAAAATGTATTAGAGGAAGAATAATTGAATGTTGGTTTTAGAGTAACCATTTTTCCTTGAAGCGCCGCAAAGCTGTCAGCGCTATAATCTGGCCACAATGAATTATTGTCTGTATCAGGGTTAGGGTTTTTATTTATTGGATCGACATAATGTCCCAAAAGAATTGGCGCACAAGAGCTCATATCAGCAGAGCTTATAGTGACTGTTGGATTGGTGACCGCAAAAGTTTTAGTTAGAGTGATTTTTTCGGCTGAATTTTTATTCAAAGCATCTAGGGTAACTGTATATCGAGTGCCTTGGTTTTGTAGTATGGGAAAGTAAGCAATGCTGGGATCAGAAGCATTTTGTTGTAAGGATGTGCCGTTTAGTGACCAGATAATATTGTATGTGCTAGGATTGATGTCAGTTTTCATGCCGACAATTTCATTTTTAACAACGGGGCAAATAATTTTTTCAACCCCATCTTTACAGCGCTCAAGACTAGCTGGAGTATCAACAAGGCTTATGGCGGAAGCGTCAGAAACAGCAACAGGAAAAATTTTAATTGTATTTGCAGAATTATAAATAGGGATGATAATAGATTTTACACCTTCTTTTTTGACTTCCCCGGCGATGATTTCCTTAGCGCGCAAAGTTACCTTGATATAAAATGTATTAGGTTGATTGTCGAAGGCCAATTTTATTTTTAAGGATGATAAATTAATACCGGATGTTTGGCTTGCGATGCTTTTTTTTGTGGCGGAGTTCATTGCAAGAAATTCACTTGACATAGAATCTGCTGGCTCTGAAATTGTCCAATCATAATTTATAAAAGCAGCGTTTTCAATATTTAAGATAGATGATTGAATGGATAGTTCATTAGAATTGTCGCTAGAAACACCATTCATCGGCGTGGTTGGTAAATAAGATAAATCTATAGTCATATTTTTGTCTGAATTTCCTTCAGCAGGGTCAATAAGATTGGATTCCAGACAGTCATTTAAATCAAAATCAGAGCTTACGGTTAGAGTTTGATCCGTTGGAGCAGCTTCACTGGGATTGGGATAACGAGTATTATCATCATAAAAAAGATTAATTTCATCTCCGGAAAATGGTTCATTAGCAGAATTTACCCATTCTGGTGTTGTGGTTGTATCATCATAAGCCACATCATCATAAGCGCCAGTAAAAGAATTATAATGATATTTTTGTGTATGAACAACGATAGTTTTGCTTGTAAGTACGGCTATACCAGGAGCATAGCCAGTTTTAACAACATAGTCACCAGTAGAATAGTGATTAGTGATGGTGGTTGTGGTTATAGTTTTTTCTTGAGTATCTGGGTCAATGCTGGTTGTTTGTGTTTGCGTAGAATCATCAGTGGGAATTCTTTCAGTAGTATCTACTTCACAAGTGTTTTTTGGCATAGCCCACATAGTTTTGTAGGAAGCGTCAGCATAACTAGTTGGCTCGATTGAAACACCTTCAACCGCGACTCCAACTTGGTCACCTGAAATGTATGTCCAGCTGAAAGTATTTTTACCCAGTCCAACGACGGCAGCCTCGTCGAATGTGCCTGTATTGGTAGTATCGCTAGAGTTTGGATTAGTATGCCAAAATTTTTCTTCATCCAAGTTAAAGTGATCATCCCCAGTTTCTTCTTCTGGCGCATTTGGAAAAAGATGTTTGCAGGTTGGGAGTTCACTTTCATCACCTGTTTTAACATTATGAATAAAACAATGTTCTCGTTTGTTGCGTTGATCGTCTCCACCAAAAGCAGACCTATAACCATCTGAATCAGTATGCGCCGCATAGTTATCTACATCTTCTCTATTCCATTCAAAATTACCACTTGCAATTAGTCGCATAGCAGCAATCTTATAATCCTCAATGTTTATACGTCCATCATCATTTAAATCATCATTGCCGTGTCCATCTCCACCGCCAGCATTATTATGCTTTAAATACCATGTAAAATATAATTTAGTAGTATCATTCATGAAATAGGAAGGAGAGGCGGCAGCGGTTATTTCTGAGCCAGGAACAGGGCTGGCTGGGGTAAAGGATAGTGAAACTTGAGGCGGAGTCTTTTTCTGACGCGAAACATTCATTACTTGAATATTGTTTTTTAGTTCAGTCTGATTGACGCCGAGACTGCTCATAATTTGTTCTATGGCTTCAGCGGGAGATGGATAACTAAAGCCAGCGAAAGCACTTGGGGTGGCAAGAGAAAATATGATGCTGGAAACTAAAATGATGAGAGAGAGTTTTTTAATGCGCATAGGATTATTTAAACAGATGAATTATATAGGCGTCAATGATTATCAAAAAAAATATACCCATAGCATAGGAATATAGGAAAGATTTACTTTTATACGCGACAACTCCGCCAGTTAAAGTTAGGATTATAAGCGGAGCGACTTGCCAGTCAAGCTCGCGAGTAATAATTAGAAATAAAATAAATAGCAAGGATTGGAGTAGAACAGACCAAAGACCAAAGCGTTGAGAAAGAAAGGAGAGAAGAAAACCTTTGAAGAAAAACTCTTGAATGAACAACAAAAAGTTGACTAAAATTAGCTCGTAAAACAAGAAGGATCCAAAATTTTGCGCGATATAGGCTGGAATGATGTACTTTTGTTCAAAATTGTAGAAGTGGATTAAGAAAAAAGCGATTAATAAAGAGACAAACAACATCAGGCAGGCCCACAAAAGACCGATGGATTTATTTCGAAGATTAAAACCAAAATTAGCCAAATTTTGTTTTAGTATGAGCTTGATATAAAGTACAGGCAACAAAAAAAGGAAAAATAAAACACTGCTAAACGTTTGCAAATTTCCTTGCGCCGGAAAATAAATGGTCAACAAAAGGCAGGACAAAATAATCGCAGAACTTATCATTTCTGTTTTCCAGGGAGAAATAAATTGTAGAATATTTTCTTTTTGCATTTTGTTTTCAATATGGGTTACGCGCTTGTTGCAACGCTGAGTGTTTTCACGGTGGGGTCTTTATGGAGCTTGAGTCTGGCAAAGGCTCAGCCTTTGATGGATTCAAAGAATAAAAGTAATTGCGTAAATCCTACGCTTAGGCGACTTGTTGTTCCGTTCTGGTTGTAAATTGCGGATTTTGAGCAGACTTTTTTTGTCGATCGGCAGTGGCTTTCGCTTTTTCTTCTTCGGCTGCTTCTTTTCTTTCGGTTAATGTCATCCAAACAATGATTATCACAACTAGCGACTCTATGGGCAAGATATCTATTCCAGGAATATATTCAACTAGCGTAGCGCCAACAAGCAGTGCAACTTTTTTGGCTATCGTTTTGGCTAGCTTTGTTTTCCCAGAGGAACCAGTCAGTAATATTACAAAACCAATAACTAGGGAGCAAATAGTTGTTAATATAAAAATCAATACTGCGCCTATACCGCCAGCGGCAATGAGTGCGGTATTCACTAAATCTAAAATATCTTTAATGATGGCGAATATTAGCGCAATTGCGAATAGCCAATCCATAAAAGGATCAATATAAGTCATTAGCGAAATAGCATTTGTTGCTGCTTTTAGGTTATTTCGCACCTTACTGGCTGAATTTTTAAAAGAACCAGCTTGCGCAGACTTCAGATTGTTAGAATGTCGTTGTTCGTCTGACATATTTTTTTTATTCTTCATCATCAAAATCTTTCTTAGCTTGTTCAATTTCCAATAGTTGAGATGGGTCAGTAGTGATAACCTGGTCTTCGCTATATGACGCCACAACCTTAATAGCTACATGCTTAGTGCCGGCAAAGAAAATTCCTTCACCAACATTGCTTTCGAGTAACAAAAATTTTTCCTGATCAGTCAGATAGAATGTGTCGGCAATCACATCAATGGCAGCTGGAGATTGTTTCAGCAGAAGCTGGATTGATGAGTTGGTCACAATCGGCTTGCCATAACGTGAAGAGAGAAAGTCATTTACATCCTGCGTAATGGTGGTAAGTCCAGTATAATATTTTCTGCATCTTTTTGCAATTCCAAAGAGGAAAGAAGCAGCATCATCAGATTGCATCATTATCCAAGCCTCGTCCACAATAACCATTCTTTTTTTAATGTTGGTGCGCATTTCGTTCCAAATAAATTGTAAAATAATATACATGGCGATTGGACGCAACTCATCTTCCATATCACGAATGTTGAAAACTACCAATTTATTATCAGACTTAATATTGGTGATGTTATTAAGGAAACCAGCGAAAATTCCTTCGGTATATTTTTCTAGTCGAATAGCTAAATCTTCACTGCCATCCATATTGCGCAAAACTTGGTAGAGGTCAGACATTGTTGGGTAGGCTTCTTTAGGAAGTTCATTGAAGTTAGTTTGCTCGGTAATATCGCGAATAGCATAGGTTTCGTGAACTGCGCGGTCTAGGATTGAATCTTCTTCGGGAGTGATGCCGCCAAGCATTAAATGCAAAAGTCCAAGTAATCCTGCAATGTTATTGCGTAAAATATCCCCGGGATCTTCGTCATCAGCAATTTTTGGTAAATCAAATGGATTTATATGATTAGTGGAATTCAAAGATATTTTTATAAAAGCTCCTCCTACAGCGTCACAAAGATGTTTGTATTCATTTTCCGGGTCAATAATAATAATATTCGTGCCAACCATTAGAGATCGTAAAATTTCCAATTTAACCGTATAGCTTTTTCCACCTCCAGATTTGGCAAAAACAATCATATTGGCATTTTCCATTTTGAAGCGGTCAAACAAAACTAAGCTATTATTATGTCGATTGATACCATATAGAATACCCTCATCATTTGAAAGGCTGGAGGAAATAAATGGAAAAGTTGTGGAAAGTGGCGCAGAATTCATATTGGTTCCAATGTTCAATTCATCATTGGCTAGCGGAATTGTTGAATTGAAACCTTGTTCAGTTTTGAAAATTGCTGGTTTAATATAAACTAGCTGAGCTTCTAGAATGGATTCGATGGCGCGCGTGGTTTTGTCCAATTCTTTTTCATCAGCACCATAAATAGTGATGTATAGTCCAAAACGGAAAAATTTTTCCGTGCCTTGTTGCAGTTTGTCACGCAATTCATCAATGTCTTGCATTGCAGTTTCCAAGGAAGGGTCACGAATCATACTATTTTCTTGTTCAATATGTATCTGTGATTGGACTTGAGTGGCGCTTTTTCTCAGTGTTTTTAGGATATCAACGGTTTCAATTGGATGTACAAACATAGAGATGTCAATGGACATATCAATATTGATGATAGGTGAAAACCAGTTGCTATTTAGATAGCGAGGATAAGAGATGATAAAAATTGTGCGGGCTATGGTTTCACCCAATTGAATTGACTTAGGCAAAATCTTAATAGCCGCAGGAGCTAAAAGATCATGTAGCTTAGCTACACCCTCTTGATAATACTTTTCGGATTCAATCACGTCATCAAGATTTACGGGATTTTTTGATTGAGTCGTTGCATTTTTTTTGTTGAGAAAATCAAACATAATTGATAATTGAAAATTATTTTAGCTCTAGTTCTTCGACGTTTCCAATTTTAGTATCCATAAAAATACTTGGATTGTAGGAATTATACATTAATTCAATTAGCTCTTGAGTTTTGAGCGGTGTCATACGGGCACCGATACCAGAAAGTGAGGTGGAAATGTGATCAAGTCTTTGAAACAGTTGATTTTTGTAGGTTTCGAAATCCTCTCTTTTGTGTAGGATATCTTTTCTAGCGCTGCTAAATAGATTGCCTAAAAAACTTTTATCTTTATTTTCAACTGGAGCAAATGGAATGATTATATAAAAGCTTTTGTCTATAATATTAGAAACAGAAACTAATTGGCGAATGAAGTTTTTGTATTCATAAATCTGTAAACGCAAGAGTTCGCTATCTTGTTCTTTTTCCTTTTTTTCTATATATGTAATGTATTTATTAATATTCATGCGACGGGAACTGATGAGGATCTGAATGGGAAAGTCTAGGGAATTTAAGAAATTTTGATATTGGTTGATGATACCTTCTTGTTCAATAGATGATTTCAAATCAAAGTTGATGGCGGATACTGCCAAAACTGCACGTAAAGATCCACTTTTGAGTATGATGACATCTTCCTTAATTTCAGCAATATCAAGAAATTGTTGGCTAGCAGTAGTAGCGGTGGGTTTAGTTAATTTCGATGAGTTTAAGGTTTCCATTATTTTCTGATCTCTAATAGTTTACTTATATCTTCAATTTTTTGACTGGAGAGTTCTTTTCTGGCGACAGTAGCAGATATTTGTGGCTGAGTGGGTTTAGCAATGTGGCGTGTGTCCGCTACTCTTCTCCAGATGTACATTTTTGGTTTAGTGAAAAAAGAAACAGCGGACAATAGAAATATAATGAGTGGTTGTCCGTGTGGCTTGAAAAAAGCTAGCGCGCCAAAAATCAAAGTTAGAATTATGGCAATAAATATGAATAGTGATGTATCCAATATACCCCAAGCCAATAGTAGAATTACACCTTCAATTGCAAACCAGCCCAATTGTTTGGCAGTTAGTGGGCCGACAATTTTGTCTTCTATGTCGATAAATTGTGGGACGTTGAACATGCTCATAAACTTGAATTTTCAATTACCAATTTACAATTTTCAATGAATTTCTAATGTTTAAATATTCAATTATTCAAAAATCAAAATTATTGTTCTCTCAAATTTACCACATTTTTCCCCAATGCCCTAGGGTCTGGTCTGTTTTCAACTGGTTGTGGGCGGGTCTGAGGGGCTGGTGTGATTCGGTATGGCTGATCTTGCGGAATATCTTTTCTTTCGTAGGCTAATTTTTGCGGAGAGGAAAAACTGATTTTGTTGTTGAGTGATGGTGTTTTCGAAATATTGCGGGTTTCAAGGTTCAACCTTGATGGTGCTTGAGCGTTCTCTAAAGGTTGAACCTTTACATCGCTTTCACTAAACATAATTTTCTTCGAAACTTTATCCACCGTAACCATACTCTTTTCATCAAACGCTTTCAAAATATATGACAATTTTTCTCGATCATTTGAATTTAATAATTTGGCGTTTTCGCTGTGAAAAAGGAAATTGACGCGAGCCACTGAGTTGTGTTTGTCATAACCCAAAACAGCTGTGTAGTCAGCCAACCAGTTCTTGATAGATGGTCGCACTGGTTCTGGGAAGTTCAATATTTTGATGCGTGCGGTAGTAATGGTTTGCTCGCCCAATTCTGGATAAATCCTGATTGCATTAGCTAACGTCTGATTTTCAGTTGTTATGGGAGCATTTTTTAAATTGACAGCATTATTTTGAGAAACAGCATGGTTAGTTGTTGACAAGATATTGGCTTTAGATAAAATCTGATTATTGACAGCGCTAGCAATTTGGTTGGCTTGGGATGAATCAATATTTAAAGTGTTTTGTAAAAGTGTTTCCAATTCAAGCCAATTTTTGTTTTTGCAAATTGCCCACACGATTTGTGGGAGATCATCTCTTTGTTGTTGATTCAATGCAAATTTTTTGGCCAAATCATTATAGAAAAGTGTGTTTTCAAAAGACAACAAGAAATCGATCAAGGCTGGATTCATTGAAACAACGGAATTTGGAAAAATTTGTGCATGTGCATAAGCTTTTTGCCATTTAGCCAACAATTCTTTCTTAATTTCTTCAGTGCCCTCAGCAATGCGCTTTTTTTCCGACTCCAAGTCATACTCGACATATTTTTTCGAGTCATTTTGGGCGCTATAATTTTGATTTTGATAAACTGTCATATGATATTTTGTTATTCCGGACTTAATCTGGAATCTACTTCGATTAACTCCCTGATTTTGTATTTTGGAATTATTTGTTTAAAACTCAAATGCGTTGCGATTGTCTTTGATGTATTGAATTACATTTTTAACTCTTTGTTGATGTTGTGCGTTGTTATCAGTTGATTCATCTAGATTCTTAGATATTTCTAGGGCCTCCTTGATTTTATAGGATGTTTGAATAGTTTCAACTAGCTGTTTTTTGTAGACGGTAGGTGCATGTTTAGCGATATATTCAACCTGTTTGTAGCTTAATCCTGCTAAGGCTGCAGGAAAAGAAAATGTCCATGCTGTAGATAAAAGCACCGTATTATCATTCAACATGCTTATGTATATAGCTAATTGTTTTTTTGATTGAACATTATTTTGAGGGAAGTAGATGAATGGAATCGTGGTTTTCTCAAAAAAATCGCTCAAGTGATCATCAATTGTTTGCATATTTTTTTTTAATTAACTATATATCAGTGTGCGTATTTCTTAGGGATTTTACATTATCACGTACATTTTTGATTTCCTGAGTGACAATATTTTCCATGGTTCTTTGATATAGTTCAGTTCGTTTAGCTGTTTCTGCTTGAGCATGAGCATTTGCAACAGAATAGCTCCATTCCGATGTTCCAGATATTAGATTAGCTGATCGAGCAGTATTTTCAGCTGCTATACGTAGACTAGTTTGTGTGGCAGGATCATTAACCTCACGATCAACTGTACGATTGGCAACTGTAATTAAATCAGTATTGTTTTGTAGTGTGTTTTTCCATTCATCCATTTTGGCTGGATCGGATAATAATTGTTTGGCATGTCCAGCATATTTCACGGCCGCAGACTTGTCAGTTCTAGCTCTATTGATATTGGCTGGGTCATCAAGGTGTGCGGTAAGCGTGTTGGTTGTCTCAGATTCAAGTCCTTCTGAAGCTTTTTTAGTGTCTTCATCGAAACTTTTTTTAGCAGTATCTTTTTTAGCATCTTTCCATCCCTTAGGCCCCTTTATAAGAAATCCTTTAATTCTGTCTTCAGTAGCTTCTGTTTTTTCTGATCCACGTAAGCCAGGAATTTTACCAAGAAATCCTGGAGCACCTTTCTTATTATAGTGATCCATGGTTTTTTTGAATCCACCAGGGATTGACGTAGCTTTCCATATACTAGTCCCAGTGCCTTTTGCAAAATTTTGTGCCTTGCCAACTACAGCTGATGCGCCTTCAATGCCCATCTTTTGGGCGATGCCCATGCCCATCCAGAGAATGACGAGTGGAATCGAAAATTGAGCCATAGCGGTTATGACATTATCTCCTTGCGCGCCAGTGGCTAGTTTGGAAGCCTCGCCCATAGCTTTCATTGTTGAGATGGCAATGTGTAGGACAAACACCATAATGGGACCAAAGAAAGCATATTTGAAAAGTTTATCCCAAAATCCAATACTATCTTTGCCCATTATGGATTCTACAAAAGCCACCGGAGAAGCAATGATGAGAATTGCTAGGGCTACAACTCTGATCAAAAATAAGACAGCCATTGCCAGGAAAGTGAGAGCTAGTATAAAAACAAAAATAATTGATGCAAATAATTGAGAAAATGAAGGGTCTCCGATAGGATTTAGGATGTCTTTTATGCCTGTGGACTCACTTATACTAGTAAGGATTGCTTGCGGATTGTCGGCATTGGCTGGAAAAAACTGAAGCAGTAGTGTGTACATCAGGGAATTGGAAGCATCAATTACAAAACGAGTAATTGGAAAGCTAAAATTAACCAACAGCGCCATCAGGACAATGGTCAAAATAATTTTCTTTTCTCCAAATTTTCCACCGACTTGAAAAATAATAGAAAAAGCTGAATAAAGTAAAGCTAAGATGAAGAAAATGTTGATAAAGTCACGAACCTCAGTCCAAACAGTATAAATTGCGGGATTAGAGATAACAGCGCTAAGTTTGTCAGCATCAACTACCCAACCAAACATCATAGCTGCTGCGGATAGAAGCCAGCCAACCATTTCTAAAATCCCTAACAAAATACATTTAGGTAAGTTAAGCGGGTTAAGACATGATATGGTGTTCCTGGATTTGTCAGGGGGCTTTACTCCACCATGAGACACTTCCGCTACAGTTTTAGTTGGATCAAGTGCTATTGTGGAAATTGCATTTTCAGGTGATTTAATAGCTGATACAGTAGATGGTGTGGGATTTTCTGTCTTGAGAGCTTCATTAAAACCAACAGCTTTTACATTAAGGGTTACATCAAAAAACAAAAAACCAGCAAATAGGATAAATATTGCTAAAAATAAGGCAGATATTTTCGGAGTGTTTTTTTTGTGCATAATGGCAGATAAAAGCAACACGTTTTAGTAGTCTAAATTATAATCATCACCTAGCTAAGTCTGGATTTTTCCAGATCGAAGCAGGGCCATTAGTAGATGCTTGTGTATTGATAGCCTGAGTGGCCTTACTGGCTACACCTTGAATTTTTTGTTGGGCAAATTCTTGTGCTTTTCCAATTCCACTTTGTATTGACTTACCAATAATCCCTTGAACTGCAGCCGTAATGACTTCAGGCACACTTTGCGCATTAGCCAAAACATCAAAACCAATTGTCAATGAGTGGGTCATGACGTCACCAATAATAGATCCTGGAGCAGTGATTATATCGCCTTGTCGTGTGCCTTTAAATCCTCGGCCGGCAATAGCTTCAGTACGAGCGGCATCTTGAGCGACATCTAAAAGCTTTTGATATTTTTCTTGCGCATTAATATTAAAAGCCCAGGGATTGTTGATGCCGGATAAGTAGAGATTGAGGTTGTTAAAATTTCCACCAGAGAATAAATTTTGAGATGGATTTCCAACATAGGTCGGAGTTGGTTCTTGTTGTTCAGTGATCACAGCTAAGGCAGATTGCTTTAATTGGGCAATATAGTTACCAGCAAAAGCCGTACCCATAGAACTTAGGCTAGATGAGGCCATAGCAGATGGAATTAATCGAGTAGAATAATCATTACTCGCATCTTCGTCGGAAGTATTGTCAGCAAAGCCTTCAAAGTCAGCAGGTATATAACCTGAAGAAGATCCGCGTCCGCTAGTGATTTGACTTAGATAATCATTCATGTAGAGGCTGGCTTTTTGCTGAGGTTCAGCATATAAAAAGTCAGAATAATTGCCAATAATTTTGCTGGTTTGAGAAGATGACCCTCCTACAATGCCACTAACGCTTGAGCTGATGGCTTTAATGGCAGCCTGCTTGAGTGAGCCCATAATCATACCTAAAATTTGAGCGCGCATAACATCCATCTCACTTTCTAGCATCACGCCGGCCATCGTGAGCCAGGCTTCGGATTTTGGTGCGGCAATCGGAGAAAAAGCTAAAACAAAGGCTAGAAAACCCGTGGCGAAAGTCTTGATTATAAATTGTTTTTGCATGGTTGTTTATTGGGATAATTTTTGGGATAAATCAGCAGGAATGACGATACCATAGTCTTTCAATTTGTTTTGGACGCTATCATCATAGGTCAGTCCATATTGGCCGAATTTGATGGCGACATCGTTTGAGTAGGACAGCATAAGATCAAGCAAACTTTGCATTTTAGAATAATTCGTAATGTCCATTATCGGGTCGTCTGTGTTGGGGCTGATTTTTGTTTGTAAATCTATGGCATAGGTAGCTAATTGCATTCCTTTGGTGTGTGTGTCAACTAATTCTTCCGGAACTTCAATATCTTTCATCTGTTGCAGTATTTTTTCTCCGCTGAGAGCGAGGCCTTGCAATGAGGACGCGTCACTTGTGGTTATGGCTGTAGTTAATTGACTGGAAATTGAGTTAGCCAGTTCATCGATATCAGTAGTCGAGGTTATTGGTGTTGGCGAATTGCTAGCCAGGACATAGGACAAGCCGATGATATAGTTGGTGAAGTCTTCCTTTTTCTGGGCACTAGCTTTTTCTTCGGATAGCTTGTCGTAGTCTTGTTTTTTTATCTTAATATCTTCAGATGCAATTTGTGGCAGTTCGTCCTGGGTGATTTGTGCATCAGTCGTTTCCGTTACGATGCTTTGTATTTGAACAAGACTGATTTCTTGGTTGCCTGTGCTGGCAGAGTCGATTGCGGTTGAGATTTTCTGTGCCAATTGCTCAGTTAGATTCGACTTGTTAGGTTCAGATGCCGCTACAAATGTTGCTGCACTGGCGTCAGGAATGAGCTTGTCTCCCGGGGATTTTTTGAGTGGGTCATAACCGCTTTTGACTTCTGTACCATCGGAATAGCCATCACCATCCGTGTCGGCCAGATGCGGATTAGTGCCATAGATCTCTTCTTCTTCGTCAGACAAACCATCTTGGTCGCTGTCTAGAAAAATGTTTTTTGTGGTAGTGATTTGCTCTTGCGCCGAAACAAAAAAAGCAAAACTGCCAATGGTTAGCGCGAATAAAACTATGAAAGATAGTTGGATATTTTTTGTTTTCATAATAAATGTGACCTAAAGCCAAGCTTTAGGAAATTCCTAAAGCTTGGCTTTAGGTTTCAATTCTGATACTAAAATTATACCATAGAAATAAAAATAATGGTAATGGTATTTATCCACAGATATGGTAATATTGATTTATGGATAAATTTAAAAATATTGGCAAAAAACTGGAGCGATTTGTTGATGGAATGTTGGCGGGGAAAGTCAGCGCCACGGCATTGCTAGCGAGCCTTTTGGGTATTATTGCAATCCGTGGATTTGAAGAACATTTTTTGGCCTATGCGCCAGCTACAGTCGGGGAAATGTTAATCGCCAATGTACATAATTTTCTTTTTTTTGCCAACACTTTCGTTTTGGTTTGGCTGGCATTGAGTTTTTTTCTGCAAAAAAATCCAGCCAAAATAACAACAATTATTTTGTGGGCTTTGTGGTTGATCTTGTTACCCCCACTTATTGATATGGTCAAAACAGGTGGAGATATTTTCTGGAGCTTCTATTTATTAAATAGTCCAGCTGGTCTTTGGCAACAATTTATAACTATTTTTGGCAACTTGCCATCAGGCATTGTTTATTTCGGCAGTAAAATCGTGTTTTTAGGGGCGGTCTGTCTGTCCGCCACAATAGTTTATCTAAAAACTAAAAAAATCATTAAAACCTGCCTGAGCGCTTCGATGGTTTATGTGATTTTATTTTTCATGGGCAGTTCCCCCTCTTGGATAGTGTTCATATATAGTTTTTTTCATGGCAAGAGTGTGAGGGGTGTCACGGGAGTCCAAATAGCACAATTTTTTGGCTCTCCGACACCGATATTTGGGTTGGATGTCAATACACTGAAATATGCTTTTGCCTATCATCTCAATATTTTATTTTATCTGGCACTTTTAATTTTACTGGCAATTTTATTTTTCGTAATTAACCGAGAAAAGTTTTGGGCAATTATTAACAATGCCAGATTTCCGCAAATTGCATATCACGCAGGCTTGTTTTCAGTGGGATTGGGTCTGGGCTTTTTGGCCTATCCGCATAATATGCACTTGAATTTTTTTGAATTTTTGAGTGTGTTGGCGCTATTGGCGAGTATCTGGTTGGCTTGGCTAGCCTCGGTAATTGTGAATGATATTTATGATCTAAATATAGATGCTGTTTCCAATTCCGAACGTCCATTACAAAAAGAGGTTTTTACTTTAGTTGAATATCGTGACTTGGGGCTGGTATTTTTTGCGCTATCTATTTTAGGTGCTTTGGCAATCGGTCTTCAGTTCGCGATGATTTTGCTAATTTATCAGATAATTGCTTGGTTCTATTCAGCGAAGCCCTATCGCCTGAAAAGATTCCCATTGGTGGCGACATTTTTTAGCGCTATGGCTTCAGTGACAGTGATTTTTATTGGATTTAGTCTGTTTTCCGGTGATGATAATATAAAACTTTTCCCATGGAGGATAACCCTGTTGATGTTGACAGCACTGACACTGTCATTGCCTATTAAAGACTTCAAGGATATCGCTGGTGATAAGGCGGATGGCATATTGACTATTCCAGTTGTATTTGGAATGGATACTGGCAGGATAATTGTGGCTTCCGGAATTTTTATTTCTTTTATGCTGAGTGTGTTTTTTTTGAATGAAAGAAGGCTTTTTTGGTGGGCATTGCTATGCGGCACGCTGGCCTTTTTGACGCTAATAACTAAAAAAATAAAACCTCGCCAAATGTTTTGGTGGGTTTTGGGGATTACAGCTATTTATGCGGTTGTTTTGATGAAGATTATTTTTATTAGATGATAATGACGTAGAGACGCCTCGGCGGGGCGTCTCTACATTTTTAGAATATTTCCGCCAATCTTTGCCAATCTGCGATATCCAATTCTTGAGCACGAGCGTTTTCATTCAGGGAAAGCGCTTTTAATTTTTCGCTAACCAAGTCTTTATCTAGTTGAAGACTATTGGCTAGATTATTCGCTAGCGTTTTTCTTTTAGCTGAAAAACCTGCCTTCACAAGGCGAAAGAACTTTTTGTCTAGTTCTTTGTTGAACTTGCGATTTGGAGTGATTTTTATAACGGCGCTATCAACTTTGGGCACTGGGAAAAAAGCTTCTTTGTTGACTCTAAATAGAATCTCAGCCATGCCATAATATTGCACAGAAATAGACAAGATGCTCATTTGTCCCTTGCTTGCCACAATTCGCTCGGCCACTTCTTTCTGAATCATCAATAGGATTTTCTTGGGTTGATTTTCTTGTTCTAGAAATAGCCGAATGATAGGTGAAGTTATGTAATATGGAATATTAGCAATTAACTTATAATTAACCGGCGTAGAGACGAGGCAGTGCCTCGTCTCTACATTCTTAATATGATTCTCAATTAATGCTGGTAAATTTATATTTAAAATATCGGCATGGATAAATTCAACATTCTTTTGCGTAGCAAATTTTTCCGTTAGCTGGGGCATCAAATCACCGTCCAACTCAATAGCGACAACTTTCTTAGTATGTTTAGCCAACTGTTCAGTTAACACACCTTCACCTGGGCCGATTTCAATCACAAAATCTTCTGATCCCAAATCAGACGCTGCAATTATTTTGTGCAAAACTACCTCATCTCGCAGGAAGTTTTGTCCGAGTGATTTTTTTGGCGCATTTTTCATTATGGTGTTAATTATTTCGAATGTAGAGACGAGGCACTGCCTCGTCTCTACGCGATTATTTTTTTAAAAAATCAGGCGGCAGTATGTGTGCTCAGGTGCGAACCTGCTTTCGCTAAAGCTACGGCAAGGCAAGGTTAGTGGTTCTGATTAGTTTAAAACTTGCTCTACTTTTACATTATGTAATATCCCTTGACCTAAGTCGCCTATTTTGGAAAAAGAAGCGTAGCTCAAATCAATAATGCGTTGCGGCGATTGCGGTCCGAAATCATTTATTTTGACGATAGTCGATTTGCCGTTATCCAAATTAGTTACCTTGGCAAAGCCACCGCGAGGAATTGTTCGACTAGCATTCATCTCCCCCCAACCTGAGGCATAGTAACTGGCATCACCCCGGCCAGCCTTGCCGAGTTTCATATAGGTCCCTTGCATAATTATTTCCGGGGTTGGTTCTTGCACGACATTTTCTTCCAGAATTTTGCGAGAAATTTCTTTATTGTCATGAGTGACAACTCTATAGTTTATCTCTTTGATTCCTTTGATGCCTTTCTGCTTTGTTTTTTTAATGCGCCAGCCCAAAGAAGCGTCTTCTTCCGAGATCGTTTTGAAATCAATTGGCTTGGGCAAGATTTCTTCTTTGATTTCTACGCGAGTGATGGAAATTTTCAAATCATTTTTTAGTAAAGTCGACATAGTTGGAGCCACTAGGTCATCTTCACCCAGAGTTATGCGACTGTCAATAATAGCGCTTTCAACGGTTTTAGTCAAGGTAAAAATCTCTCGTATTTCTTCGTCGGCGAAAATCCTTACTTTGATTGCTCGAGCAATTTGAATGTTTATTCCTGGATAAATCAAAGTATTTTTATCTGGGATTATCATATCGTGATCATCTAGTACAATCTTTTTTTCTTGCAACATATCAGCAATAGTTTTTGCGGAAGTAACTGTTGTAAATATGGAACCGTTATCATTGATACTGATAGTTTTTGTTTTGGAAAAGTCTAATGTCCTTGGAGGGTTTTGAAAAAAAGTAAAAAGACCATAACCCAATAAAGTTATGAAAAAAATAAACAAGCTAAATTTTGTAAATTTGGATTTTATAAATATCTTTGTAATTTTTTAAAAGCGAATAGCCTACCAATACCATAATCGTAGAGACGCATTGCAATGCGTCTCTACTCTGCCTTAAACCGATACTGAATTGCCTCAGCAATATGCGATGGATTTATATTGGGCTCACCAGTCAAATCAGCAATAGTCCTAGCAACCTTAATAATACGATAATAAGCGCGAGCGCTCAAGTGCAAGGAAGAAACGGCACTTTTCATGAGTTCCAAGCAGCTCTGGTCCAAAACACAGAACCTTTTTATTTCTGGCCCACCCATTTCGCTATTGGTTATGATGCGAGATCCATTGAAGCGCTGAGCTTGGATGTTTCGGGCTCTTTCGACTCGTTTACGAATTGAAACTGATTTTTCTGAAGTTGAATCTTCAGCTAATTTTTCAAATTTGATGCGTGGCACTTCCACATGCAGATCGATGCGATCAAGAATCGGTCCAGAAATTTTTCTTTGATATTTGATAATTTGCGCTGGATTGCATGAGCAGGCTTTTTCTGGATCAGTAGCATTGCCACAGGGACATGGGTTCATAGCAGCCACAAGTGTGAAGCGAGCGGGAAATTCCAAGGTGCCTTGAGCGCGAGAAACCGTGATGATTCCATCTTCCAATGGTTGGCGCAGGTTTTCCAAGACTGAGCGAGAAAATTCAGGAAATTCATCCAAAAACAACACGCCACGGTGCGATAGACTGATTTCTCCCGGCTTTGGATAGGTTCCACCACCCACGAGGGAAACAGCGCTAGCGCTATGGTGTGGCGAGCGAAATTGACGATGCGTCATCAAAGCCGTTTCTTTGGGAAGTTGTCCGGAAACAGAAAATATCTTGGTGACCTCAAGTGCTTCAGGCACAGTTAACTTTGGCAAAATAGATGGCATAGTTTTGGCCAAAAGACTTTTGCCTGATCCAGGCGGGCCATTTAAAATAACATTGTGTCCACCGGCCGCTGCAATTTCCAAAGCACGTTTAGCATGCTCCTGGCCTTTGATGAAAGACATTTCGCACAAATGTTCTTCGTGGGTAAACAAATCATTCAAATTTATGGCCGGAAAGGTTGCAATTGTTTTTTGATTGGTTAAATGAGCTATGAGAGAAAGTAGATTGTCTACCGGATAAATATTTAGACCTTCAATGACTGAAGCTTCAGCTGCATTTTCTCGGGGGATGAAAATTTCTCGAATGTTTTTTTCTTTAGCCAAAATTGCCATCGGCAACACGCCTTTAACTGGCCGAACTTTGCCGTCTAGCGCGAGCTCACCTAGAAAAATCTTATTAGTATAATCAAATTTGATTTGCTTGGTGGTCAAAAGAAATCCCAAGGCAATCGGCAGGTCATAAACTGGACCTTCTTTTTTGAGATCAGCTGGCGCCAAATTCACTGTGATGCGCCCACATTGATGCGGTGGCTTGAATTTGCTATTGCGAATAGCCGCAGCCACGCGATCTTTGGCTTCTTTGACAGCAGCATCTGGCAAGCCAACAATATTGAATTGATGCAGTCCAGCCGACACCGCATCAACCTCAATTTCTATGAGCTCACTCTTAAGACCAATGGTAGCAGTGGATAAGATTTTTGAAGACACTTCTTTAGAATTTTAATTTTTATTTTGTGTGATTGAGTATAATGTTATTATAACACCAATTGTAATAAATGCATCAGCCAGGTTGAAAACTGACCAAAATCCAAAATTTATAAAATCAATTACACAGCCAAAATACAGGCGATCAAGGATGTTTGAGATGGCACCAGCCAATATAAGATAGAGCGCCGGTTTGTATATTGAAAATTTATTGCTATAAATTGCATAAATAATATTACTTATTATGAATATCCAAAAAAACCAAAATAACATTACGGGTAATGCGATACTAAAAGAAATGCCCGGGTTGCAAATATAAAATCCGCCCCCATGGCGGACTAAATATTTACTTAGTTGGTCGATAAAAACCAATGAGGTTGCTAGATATGACAATGTTTGTATGTTTGCAGATTTAAAGTTCATGCTGGATATTAGCATTTTATACAAGTTTGCGCAGATGGATTGGCTTGCAATCTTTCAATCGCAATTTCTTGTTTGCAATTATCACAAAATCCATAAGTTCCATTCTCCATTCTTGCTAATGCTGCATTCACCTCATGCAACTTCTTTTCCAAAGCTTGTTCCACTGGTAAATTATCAGTATATTCTTCAACTTCAGTAGCATTGTCTTCGCGGTCATTACCAACTTCGTCAAAAGTTGTGACATATTCGCCATCGGTTGGCTTGGCAATTCTGCCCAAATTGCTTTCTAATTCAGCTTTTTCAGTGAGTAATGCCTCTTTTAGTTCAGTGAGTGTTTTTGTATCAATGGTCATACATTTGAAATTATAAAATTATAACAAGTTAAGTATATCAATTTAGCATGAGACTGTCTATAAGCTCTGAATATGCTTGATTTTGGCCATTCTAGTCTCAAAATCGAGCCACACTGAGACAGCATCAAAGCGATATGCATAGTTAGCTAATTTATGTTGACGCAGGTAGATGGTGGCTATTTTGTCGAGCTTGCGGAGTTTTTGGTAAGTTATATTCTCTTCTGGTAGCGTATCTTTGTATTTTGTATATTCACGTGTTTTGACTTCCACAAACACAATCTCGTTTTGCTTAGTATCCTTGGCAATAATGTCGATTTCTCCCAAGCGTCGCCCAGAATCGTTCTGGAAATTCATATCCAAAATCTCAAAGCCTTTGCTTTTGAGAAAATTGGCCGCCACCTGCTCGCCTGTTTGCCCAGTTGTTATTTTTTCATTCATCCACATTGCCATTTAAATAGGTCCTATGTGTCCCATTTGTCCCCAGTATACCATTTTAAAAACAAAAAAAACACCCCGTATGGTGTTATATAAATTATAGAAACCCCGGCGCTCTACAGTTGGAAAACCCAATAATATAAATAATTTGGCTCCGTGTAGACGCCGAGGTGTTCATCAATGTGTGAACGCGTAAGATTCTTTTGAATCATTTGGTTCGGGTGAAGAACCATTTGATCACAGGGATCTAGCGTGTAAAACTTTGTTTACTTTACACATTGTTTTTGTATCTTTCTAACTTTTGTAGATACTTTTTTCTCTTTACCATTCTCTGGCATATTGCCTTTGAGGTGGCCAGTAACTACCTAGAAGAGCATTTTTAATGGAAATTGCTACTCGAGGTAGTTACCAACCGTTTTAAAGAACATTTTTTACTTTTTATTTTTATTTTTAGTAAAATTTCTATTTTTGTTTTTAGGGTCCGCTGGTTAGAATTCAGCGGCGGCTTCGATTCGTTGATCGAAACACTTGAACAGTAAAGAGGTTTCAATCGCAAATAGGGGGAAATTGCGATTGAAACTCCGCTACCATTCAAAGAGCCTTATTTCGGCTCGGATTAAGTTTTCAAAGTTCACTATACAATAATTATAGCAGAAAAATATGCCTCGGTCAACGTTTGCTGTTATATATTGCAATAATACTAATGAATATTACAATGTATAGCATTTGGATATATTTTTTTCAAAAATCAAAATTTCAATCAAAAATAATAAGTAAATTTCTTTTTTCAAAGCAGTCTATTTAAAGGAAATTTAATCTTTATTCAACAAGTTATCCACAGTTTGCTCAGGATTTGTATTTGTCACTGCCGGAATCAGTTTGTCTATAATTGATTGCAAAGTCATCTTAGTTGTTCCAATGAGGAGTTGTTTGTCGGTTAGCGTATAATCAATGGATAGATCTTCTGGAGAGATTATGTTTTGGTATCGAATATCTAAGCCATTATATATGTTTTTACCAAAAGCAGTTTGTGGCAATTTATAGTCTGCGGGCAACAGAATTGGTTCAAGATTTTTAGCAAGTAGCAACTCTTCTTCCAAAAGAACAGTCTGCAGCTTTTCATTTTTGATAAAATCGATTGCAAGTCCAAGCCCAATAACGCCATTATCATTAAATATGAAGAGACTAAAATTTTTATTTAAAGCAGCTAAGATATTTTTAGATAATGTGAAGCCAATTATATTGGAAAATGTTGCAAAATCGATTGGATTGTTTTGTGAATCAGCGATTGCGAACTCAATAGGTTTGGTTATAGCTGACTTTTTGATATCTTCCGCATATTGACTGATAATTTTTTTAATTTGAGAGTTGTTGATGGTAGATGTATCTACAATTAGATAATTCGGTTTATCATTGGAAAAGCTGAGCTCTGGTGTGTACGCAGTCTCGGTATTTGGCGTAGTTTTTACCTCTAGACTTGGTTCAGTCGTCGCGTCACTTTGACGAGTAATCGCAAAATAATAATACGCGCTTACGCCTAAAAACAACAACAGCACTCCAGCAATAATTGTAAAAATTTTAGGGCTAGTTGGCTTTTGGGATATATCTTTTGTGATTGGTAATGTTTTTGTGGGAATTGGGTTGGATGTTGGCATAGTAACTTTTGTAGCAGCAGTGTCCTTAACTGGTGTGGAAACTTTCACGGGCACTTCTGTGCTGAAAAAAGGGCTACTTTTTTGTTTTTCAGTGACATTTTTGGATATTGTTTGTGTTTCGATTGGCTGTCCTTGTTTGTCGGGGTGTTCTATCTCTTCGATATCTTTAGCCATTGTATAAATAGGAATATCTTCAATTTTTAAATCTTCGTCTTGGTTAAAATTTTGTTGGTGAGTATTGGCTTCTTTCGCAGTAGCGAAGACATTTTGATTTTTAGTCATTTTTTTTGTTTTAATCCTGCACCTTATGTTTGCAAGAAGATATTTTTAAAAAATAAAATAGAGACAATTTTACTTGTCTCTATTTTACAATAAAAATCTATTTTTGGCTACTCAACTTTTTTTGCTGCCGCTTTCATAGAAAGATTGATGCGTCCTTGAGCGTCAATTTCTTTCACCTTGACTGGTACGATGTCTCCGACTGAGACAATATCTTCAACTTTTTCCACGCGTGCTTCAGCTAGTTCGGAAATGTGGATCAAACCTTCTTGTCCGGGAAGAATTTCCGCGAAAGCTCCAAAGGTCATAATTTTAGTGACTTTCGCTTGGAACAATTCACCAGCTTTCACTTCATGAGTTAGGTTGTCAATCCATTCTTGCGCTTTTTTGGCAGCGATGGCATCTGGAGAAGTGATGAAAATTGATCCATCATCTTCAATATCAATCTGCACGCCTGTTTCATCGATAATAGCATTGATGATTTTGCCACCTGATCCAATCACATTGCGAATCTTGTCAGGATTGATATGCATAATCACAATTCTTGGGGCGTATTGGCTCATTTCGGCACGAGGTGTAGGAATAGCAGTGGTGATTTTTTCCATAATTTCCATGCGGTTGCCTTTGGATTGAATGAGGACAGCTTTCAACATCTCCAAAGTCACACCTTGCACCTTCACATCCATTTGCAAGGCTGTGATTCCGACAGTGGTTCCAGCAGCTTTGAAATCCATGTCGCCATAATGATCTTCCAATCCTTGAATATCAGTCAAAACTTTGAACTTGCTATCGTTTGCTTGGTCAACGATGATTCCCATGGCAATGCCAGACACGGGGCGCACAATTGGCACACCAGCATCCATCAAAGACAAGGTTGAACCACAAGTTGAAGCCATAGAAGAAGAGCCATTTGATTCCAGCACTTCAGAGACTAACAAAATAGTATATGGAAAAACTTCTTTGGCTGGCAACACTGGAATCAAAGCTTTTTCTGCCAAAGCGCCGTGTCCGATTTCTCTTCGTCCGGGACCGCGCATTGGTCGTACTTCACCCACTGAATATGGTGGGAAATTGTAATGATGGATATATCTTTTCTTCATATCAACTTCCATCGTGTCGATGATTTGTTCGTCTCCAGGGGAACCCAATGTGGTCACAGTCAAAGCTTGAGTTTCTCCACGAGTGAAAAGCCCGGTGCCATGAGTTCTTGGCAAAATACCAACTTGGCAATCAATGTGACGAATTTGATCAAGCTTGCGTCCATCTGGGCGTTGTTCTTTTTCCAAAATGTTCTTGTGGACGATCTCATCAGAAACCTCTTCAAAAACTTGTTGGGCGATTTCTTTCAACTTGTCGATGCCTTCAGTGAAGTTGGCGGTGATATATTCACCAACTTTTTCGTTGATAGCTTTGGTTTTTTCTTCAATCACCACTTTGCTTGGATCATACAGTGCTGATTCAAGTCCTTCAGCCAACAAAATTTCTTTGACCTTAGCTTCAAATTCAGGAGTCCCTTGCAAAAGAGTTGGCACAGCCTTTTCTTTGCCAATTTCAGCTACAATTTCTTCAATGAAAGTTGCAATCTTGGTTATTGCTTCTTGTCCAAAAGCAAAAGCCTCAACAATAGTTTCTTCTGGCACTTCTTTGGCACCAGCTTCCAACATATTAATTTTGTCTTTTGTTCCAGAAATCACTAGATCCAATTTGCTATCAGCCAATTCACCATTGACTGGGTTCAAAATGAATTCACCATTTTCAGCTTGTGCCACACGCACCGCGGCCACTGGTCCATTCCAAGGAATGTTGGAGATTGCTAGGGCGGCTGAAGCTGCAATCACGGAAATTGTATCTGGATCATTTTCGCCGTCAATCGACAAAACAGTCACAATCACTTGGACTTCGTTTCGCATTCTGGCATTGAAAAGTGGGCGAATTGTTCGGTCTACCACGCGACCAGTCAAAACTGCGTCATCAGATGGACGACCTTCTCGCTTGATAAATCTTGAACCTTTGATTTTGCCGGCAGCATAATATCTTTCCTCAAAATCAACCATCAATGGGAAATAACCACTGATGCGAGATGCTCCCTTGCTCATGGTGGCAGCTGCCAACACGACTGTGTCGCCATAGCGTACAGTTACAGACCCATTGGCTTGTTTCGCCAACAGACCGGTTTCGATCTCCAACACTCGGCCTCCAATTTGGAGTGACCATTTTTTTTGTGCCATAAAAAGCGTTTAGCCCTGTACAAAGCACTAAATGTAAATTCAAAAGCCAGTGTTTAATCTCATTAAGCGCTAACTTTTGAGCTTACTAGTAGCTCAGACAAGGCAAATTATTAAATTATTAAGTTTACCCTTTTCTCTATTAGGGTGCTTATAGATTAGCTTTTTTTAATAGCTTTGTCAATCCAAACGAAACAAAAACCCGCCGAAGCGAGTTAATGTAGTTAATGCTTGTATTTTTTTATATTAAAAACTTCTTCTTATCCGCGCTAATGTTGGTGAATTCATCGACTTCTTCGACAAGCTTTGCGCTGGTTGATTCCAGGAAAGCCATGACTTCGACTCGGCATCCTGTGGTGCTTTGGATATATTTGACCAAGGGAATGTAGTCGCCGTCGCCACTCATCAAAATGATGACGTCGAGGCTTTTGCTCATTTTGATGGCGTCAACAGTGATTCCCACATCCCAGTCGCCCTTTTTGGCTCCACCAGGGAAGATTTGCAGGTCTTTGGTTTTGACTTCAAAACCTTGTTTGCCCAACGCTTCGAAGAATTTTTCTTCTTGGCCTTCCAAAGTCTTGATGCCATAGGCGATGGCGCGGATGAGCTTGCGATCATCAACGCCAGCGGTCAAGAGTGCGCCAAAATTAGCCTTCTTTTTGTGCAGGACTTTGGCGGAATAATAGAGGTTTTGGATATCGACGAGCACGCCGACACGTTGTTCTTTGAATTTTGACATTTTTTTTTATTAAAAATTTACTTTGTCATTCCAGTGCGACCAAAGGAAGTGCCCTTGTGGTAAAAACGGAAATCTAGTATCGAAGCCTTGTGACTGGATTCCCGATCAGGTCGGGAATGACACTTATAAAAAAATAAAAGCAGGCTTTCACCCGCTTTTATAACACTTATCCCTTGAGTTCAAGTTTTTTTACAATTGCTTTGTAATCCTTTTCATTGGTCTTCTGTAAATAAGTCATCAATCTTTTTCTTTTCGAGATCATTTTTAGCAAACCTCGTCTAGAATGGAAGTCTTTGGCATTTTTCTTCAAGTGAGAAGTCAATTGCTTGATTTTCTCGGTAAAGAGTGCGATTTGGTACTCTGGAGAACCAGTGTCCTTTTCGTGTCTTTTGACCTCAGCGGTCACCTTGGTCTTTTGCTTGTTTGTAAGCGCCATACTTTTTCGGCTAAACATGCGTTGGGCTAGGCCACAACCAATGTCTGCTAATAATTTATTACCTTTCTATTGTAGCATATAAAATTAGTCTTGTCTAGCAATCGCAGTAACTCATCCAAAATCTAATGATTGCCCTAGTCGATTTATCATTTAAAATCTAATCTTGGAGATAGCTAAACAATTAAGGCTATCTCCATG
>LBXA01000004.1 GCA_000995125.1 Candidatus Moranbacteria bacterium GW2011_GWA2_39_41
AGTACTGTGTCTTTTTTTTGTGGTTGCTGGAACGGTAAAACCTATTCGAGTCTCACCAGTAGAACTGGTGGATTACCTTTTGGGAAAAACTATTTAATTCTACTTCTTACTAGTTTAATTATACCAGGCACAACTGAAATCACGATTATACCCATAATCACAGCGGAAAAATTATTTCTGATTACTGGAATATTGCCAAAGAAATATCCAGCCAAAACAAAACCAACTATCCAAGTTACTCCACCCATAAAGCTATAGGAAACGAACTTTCGATATTGCATTTTCCCGATGCCAGCTACAAACGGCGCGAAGGTTCGAATGATTGGCATAAACCGTGCCAAAAAAACTGTCTTGCCGCCGTGTTTCGCATAAAATTCTTGCGTGCTGTCAATGTGCTTTTGGTTGATTGGAATATATTTGTTATTGATTATTTTTTGTCCAAAATAGTGACCAATCCAATAATTCATATTGTCGCCCAAAAAAGCAGCCGACCAAAGTAGCAATGCCAAAACAATCACATCGAATGATCCAGTGGCTGCAAACATACCACCAGCAAAGAGCAATGAATCACCTGGCAAAAATGGGGTAAAAACAAAGCCGGTTTCCGCAAAAATAATCAAAAACACAATAGCATACGTCATTTTTCCATATGTCACAATCAAATCACCCAGATGCACATCGATATGCAAAATAAAATCAACAATCCCCATAAAAATAAATTTTAAAAGTTAGATCTTTCTCAGATAGTCAGCAGCTGTTTCTGGTTGAATCGAAGAAACTTCAATGCCTGTTGAAAGTTCAAAACCTGCCCAAACAGCAGTGCGCGGAATAATTTCAATGTGCCAATGATAGTGTGGATAATCCTTGCCATCACACGGTGAGGTGTGAATATAAAAATTGTAGGCTGGATCTTCCAAGGCTCGATAGACCTTATTAATTGAAGTCTGCAAAGCCTGCGCCAATGCCATCTTATCTTTGTCAGCTGTTCTTTCAAAATATGGTTTGTGTTTTTTCGGCATAACCCAAACCTCAAAAGCTGCACGGGATGAAAAGGGGCAAAAGGCTACAAATTCATCATTTTCAAAAACAATTCTCTTCTTATGTTCAGTTTCCCAAGCAATCATCGCACAATAGACGCAACTCTTATTAGCCTTATGATAAAGCTCTGCTCCATCCAACTCAGATTTCACATACGGTGAAACCACTGGAATAGCCATCAATTGTGAATGAGGATGGGCAATGGAAGCACCCGCCTCTTTGCCATGATTGTGAAAAACTTCAATATAATTGACGGTCTTCTTATTCATCAGGTCGATATATCTTTCTTGATAGGCATCAAGCATTTCAGCCACTTCCAAAAAGTTCATTTGTGCAATTTGTCGATGATGATCACGCGTTACAATCAACTCATGATAACCCGTGCCATCCATCGCAAAATAGGGACCCTCTTCAAAATGTTTCGGCGCTCGCCCACTCACGAAAGATGGATATTTGTTCGGGAAAACCCGCAAACTCCAGTCACCATTAGATTTTTCATAAATCAAAACATCTTTTTCTTGATCAGTTTCTTCTGGATGGCAAAAAAAACATGGATGACTCAGATCCTCTTCAATAAGTGTTCGACGACTTGAGGCAAACTCCTCTGGCTTCTTAGCGCGACCAGTGGCAATCACCACCCAGTCACCTGTTACCAAATCTTGTCGCAGTTCTGTCAATTGTATTTTTTTCTTGTTTTTATTTTGCTCCACTTTTTTATTTTAACTTCTACCAATAAACTAAATTTATTTCTTATACCTATATTTGCCTATGATCATCCGCCACTTAACTTGGAAAAGTTCTTTAAATGTATTTGTATAGCCACTCAAACCCACCAGACTCAAACCGGCATCCTCCCAAACTACTGGGATTTCGACAATATGATAGCCCATTTTTCTGGCCAACATCAACATTTCAAAATCTCCGCCCCAACGATCAACTTGCATTTGCGGAACAATATCCAAAACGGCTTTTTCTGAAAAAACTTTGAATCCACACTGTGTATCCTCAAGACCGCGCAAGCCCATCATAAACTGAATCAGCAGATTGCCAGCGTCTCCCATCAATTCTTTCCAGCGTGGCTGATGTTTTTGAATACTAGATTCCTTCAAGTCACGTGAACCAATAATAACATCTTCTCCAGCCTCCATTTCGCGCCAAAAATTTTCCATATTCATAATCGAAGTTGCACCATCTGCATCCGTCATGAGTCTAAACTGACCATTGGCCTTCAAGAGACCTTCACGCACTGAATACCATTTGCCACGATTTTCTTTGCGATCAATCACTTCCAATTTTGTGACCAATCCAGACAGCGATTTGGCAAATTCAGCCGTGTCGTCTTTTGAACCATCACTAACTATGATTACTTCGTAACTCACGCCTTTCTCACGCAAATGTGAACCAATCTCACCTAAATTTTTCTTCAATTCTTCACCTTTGCGAGAACCTTCATTATACGCAGGGATTACAACGGATAAATATGGCTTATTTTGCTCTTCCATTTTTTCGTACATTAATAGATTATGCCTCGTTGCATTTGTGTAAATTATAACACACAATCAAGATATTCAAAATGTAGAGACGCCCCGGCGGGGCGTCTCTACAGGATAATGCATTTTTATTGTCGATCTAGCCAGCTCTGCAGAATTATTCGCGCCGCTTCTTGATTGTCTAAGTTTTTGATTTTTTTAGCGCCTTTTTCTTTCAATCTATCTTCAGCCATCTTAGTGGTAAACATCTCATCCTCAAATTCAATCTTGATTAATGGAAACATCTCCGCAATCTCTGAAGCGAAACTAGAAACGCTAACTGAATCATACTGGTCAGTTTCTTTAGGCTTGCCTATGACAACGCCACTGACTGCCTCCGCAACGATAATATCACCAATTTTATCAAAAATATTTTGATCATTATCTAGCGTACTATGAGCAAAAGCAATTTTTGTTTCTGAATCAGCCACAGCCAAACCAATTTTGGCCTTGCCATAATCCAGTCCTAAAAAATGTTCCGCCTCCGTTGTTTCTTCCATATTTATTTTCGTGTTAAAATTTCCGCTCCAGCCTCAGTTACTAAAACTGTGTCTTCAAAATGCGCACTCAATTTGCTGTCCTGCGTGACATAAGTCCACTTGTCTGGCGCTAGCTTTATTTTATATGTCCCAACATTGATCATTGGCTCCAAGGCTAAGGTCATATTTTTCTGCAGAATCACTTCTTTTTCTTGCGATTTATAATTTGGAATATGCGGATCTTCGTGTAAATCTTTACCCACGCCGTGTCCCACCAAATCACGCACCACAGAAAAACCTTGTGCTTCCACATATTTTTGCACCGCCACTGAATAATCACTCAATTTTCTGCCAGCTTGAATTTTTTCAATACCCACATTCAAGCACTCGCGTGTCACATCCAGAATTTTTTGCGCTTCAATGGAAATTTTTCCCACCGGAAAGGTGCGTGCCATATCTGTAATCATCCCATTGAAACGCATCCCAATGTCGATTTTGAAAATATCACCTTCACACAAAATCCGCTGTTTGCTGGGAATACCGTGTACGATTTCTTCATTGATTGAAGCACAAATTGTGGCTGGAAATGGATTGCCAGATTCTTTGCCATAACCTTTGAAGATTGGCATGCCACCGGCTTCCAGAATCAATTTCTCTGCCAAGGCATCTATTTCAAAAGTGTTTCGACCAGGCACCACAATGCGACCGAGTTCCTCCATGACAAAGGCTAGGATTTTCCCACCCTCTCGCATGACCGCTATTTCTTTTTCATTCTTAATAATCATTCTTGTTCTATATTTTTAACAATATCTGCCGCAACTTTTTGAATTTCTTGTTGGCCATTAATCTCCACTAAGACACCCTGTTTTTTGTAGAAATTTATGACTGGCGCTGTTTCTTCATTGAAAACTGCCAATCTTTTTTTCACACCCGAAACCGTATCATCAATGCGCTGCATAATTTTTCCATTACAAACTGGACAAACATCAGTTTCAGTTTTCACATCCCGCCCCATGATCAAAACCCTGCGACAATCTTCACACACCCGCCGAGAAGAAATGCGACGAATCGACTCTTCCTCAGAAATATTCACAAAAAAAGCCCGGTCAATTTTGCGACCAAATTCTTGCAATGCCTCAGCAAAATATTGCGCCTGCTCTAAATTTCTTGGTACACCATCAAAAACAATACTTTGTTCACGTGGCATATCAGCCAATCGCAAATGCACAATTTCTTTCAAGATGCGACTAGGCACCAATTCTTTTTTGACGTTGATAATTTCGTGAATTTCTTTTCCCAGAACGCCACCCATTTTCGCCAACTGACGTAAAAGCTTGCCAGTATCAAAATGGTCAGCAGCAAGCTGCTGAGTCAAAATCTCAGCCTGTGTGCCCTTGCCACTGCCTGCTTGTCCTAAAATTATAATATTCATAAAAACTCACTAATTTAAAACTAATCAACAGCTAATTTAAACAAAAAAATATTCGTCCATATTCGCCTTTAATTCGCTTGTATTTGCGAGTTATTTAAAAGCCTTCATAGTCCCTCATAACAAGTTGCCCTTCAATTTGTTTCACTGTTTCAATAACCACTGAAACAACAATCAAAAGCCCAGTTCCACCAATGGAGATTGACTTCATATTCGTGAAGCCCTGGATAATAAATGGCAAAACTGCAATGGCACCCAAGAAAATAGCGCCTGACAATGTTGTGCGATTAATGATTTTATATAGATATTCAGCTGTAGTTTTTCCAGGTCGGATGCCAGGAATATAACCACCTTGTTTTTGTAAACTTTCAGAAATTTTGTGCGGATCAAAAACTACCGCGGTATAGAAATAGGTGAAAGCTACTACGAGTATGAAATAGGCTGAACCATAGAAAAGTTGATTTTGGAAAATATTGCCGACACTCTTAGCGATGCTTGCCACAGTTGGGTTGGAAGCGGTGGCCAAGAAATTGGCAATCATACCCGGGAACAACATAATTGACATTGCAAAGATGATTGGAATCACACCAGCCTGATTGACACGCAATGGCAAATGAGTAGACGATCCACCAAACATCTTGTTGCCCCGAATTCTTTTGGCATAGGAGACTGGGATATTTCTTTGACCTTCTGTCATAATAACCACCCCCAAAATTGCCGCGATGATAACCGCACCCAATATGATATAAGTGAACAATTGCGATGAATCAAAGGTCGCTGAAATCTGAGAAAGGCTTGCTGGTAAACCAGCCACGATTCCCGCAAATATAATCAATGACACGCCATTACCAATTTTCTTTTCTGTAATAAGCTCACCCAACCACATCAACAAAATTGTTCCGGCAATTGCCACGGTGATAATGGAAAACATTTCAAAACTAGAAACTGCTCCCAAAATATTTTGTGAGCGTAAAAGTGAAATCATCCCAAAAGTTTGCAATGCTGCCAGCGGCACAGTTGCCCAACGTGTCCATTGATTGAATTTCTGTCGACCAGCTTCGCCTTCTTCTTTATAAATTTGTTCTAATCCCGGAACAATCATAGTCAAAAGTTGCATAATAATTGAAGCAGTAATGTATGGGCCGACACCCAACATAACAATTGAAATACTGCTCAATCCGCCGCCCGAAAAAAGATTCAACAACCCAAAAAATTGATTGCTACTAAAAAAGTTTTTTAATTGCTCTTGATCAACTCCCGGCACTGGGATGGTGGCAATCAAACGAAAAACAATTAAAATTCCAACGATGAAAAGAATCTTATTGCGTAATTCTTTGACTCTAAAAATCTGGGTTACTTTATCTAACATATTTTTGATAACCTAATTATTAACATTTTACCAATAAAAGGGGGCTTGCGCCACCCTTTTATAATACACTATTATCAAAGATTATTCTACTTTTCCACCAGCTGCCTCGATAGCCTTCTTTGCAGATGCGCTAAGCAAGATTCCAGCCGCAACGGTCAATTTGACTGTCATTTCTGATTTTCCAAGAAGTTTCACCTTAGCGGAAGTCTGGATTTTTCTGATCAAATTCTTGTTGGCCAAAGTCTCGATACTCACAGTTTCACCACTCTTGAAGTTCTTCTCCAATTCAGCGATATCAATAGTCTTAACAGTTTTCGCAATTGAAGTGAAGCCCTTCTTCTTCTTCATGTGATCAACCAAAGTTGAGCGACCTCCTTCAAACAACGGATTGATTTTGCAACCACTTCGCGCCTTTTGTCCCTTATTTCCTTTTCCACAATAAGTCCCCTTTCTTCCACCACGACCAATAGTCTTTCTCTTCTGTTTGGGGGTCTTAATTTTTAGCGTATTTATCTGCATATATTTAATTTAGTAAACCGTAACTAGTAACTCGTAACTAGCATTCGGATTTTATAGTTACTAATTACTGGTTACTGGGGTTATTCTTTCTTTTCTGGTTCTCGCTTGATTCAATGTTGCCAACGCCTCAACAGTAGCTCGTGCCACGCTCAATTTGTTAGCTGTTCCAAGTGACTTAGAAACAATGTCTTTAATTCCAGCAAATTCAACTACTGTTCGAACAGCACCACCAGCAATAATTCCGCGTCCTTCCACAGCTGGTTTCAAAATAATTTTAGCACTTCTAGATTTGAAGTTGATATCATGAGCAATCGTTCCTTTGGTGATCTTAACCACGATCATACTCTTCTTAGCATCTTCAAAAGCCTTCTTGATAGCATCAGAAACATCAGCTCCCTTGCCAACGCCCACGCCAACTTTTCCTTTTCTGTTGCCAATAACTAAAGTCGCTCTAAATCTAAATCGTCTTCCACCTTTAACTACGCGGGTTACGCGAGCCAAATCAAGAAGCTTCTGATCGAATTCAGGCTTTTCCTTTTTTCCTCTAAAATTTTTGTTGTCTCGTCCCATATATGCGAATTGTCGCCAATGTTTAAACAAATTTATTCGAATGAATTATTCGTATTAATTTTTTTACCATTCGCGAATATTAGTATTTTTAGAATTTAAGTCCGCCTTCTCTGGCGCCATCAGCTACAGCCTTGATTTTTCCATGATATTTATAACCAGATCTATCAAAAACAATACTTTCAATTTTCAAAGCTTTACATTTTTCTGCTACAGCCTTACCCAATTCCTTAGCACCATCAACAGTATTTTTAGATTTTGAATCAAGTAGATTAGCAGCTACAAGAGTCTTGCCAGAAATATCATCAATCACTTGAATAGAAACATTGCGAAGACTTCTGAAGATTGCTAATCTCGGCATTTCAGAGCTTCCAGAGATCTTAGCTCGGATTCTTCTCTTTCTATGTAATCTTGTTTGATTTCTACTTAGTTTTTTCATAATATTATTATACCGATTCGAAACTACGAATGTTATGCGAATCTACGAACTTATTTTTTAAAATTTTATTCGAATGGGCGCTTTCGTAGTGCGCTTTTCGCATGCCTTATTTAGAAGCTGCTTTCTTTCCAGCTTTTCTTCGAACTTGCTCACCAACATATCTGAATCCCTTGCCCTTGTATGGCTCAACGGGTTTTAGTCTCTTGATTTCAGCCGCAAATTGTCCAACTGCTTGTTTGTCGATACCAGAAATCACCAAAACACCCTCTTCAATCTTGGCTTCCAAACCGGCTGGGACATCAACATTCACTGGATGAGAGAATCCCAAAGCCATATTGATCTTGTTGCCAGCTACTGCCATACGATATCCAACACCTTGCAATTCCAATTTCTTAACATAAGTCTCTTTCACGCCATCAATCATATTGCTGATCAATGCACGAGTCAGACCCCAAATAGCTGGAGCTTTTTTCGTCTTGCCAGTATTCTTAACAGAGATTTCCTTTTCACCAATTTCCAAAGTAACTTCTTTGTGATGCACAAAACTAAGAGTACCTTTTGGTCCTTTAACCTCAAGCATGTCTTGATTAAGAGTTACGGTAACTCCTTCTGGGATGGTTATAATTTTTTTACCAATTCTACTCATATATTTTGATGCGTCTTATTAGTCTTAAGTATTCTACTCTATTAATTAACAAATTTCACAAATAACTTCTCCGCCCAAACCAGCTTTCTTAGCTTCAAAACCAGTCATCACGCCCTTTGGAGTTGAGATAATTGAGATTCCGAAATTATTCTTAACTGAACGAATTTCTTTGTTCTTTACATAAATTCTCTGACCTTCCTTGCTGACTCGTTTGATTTCTTTGATAGCTGGAAGCTTTTGAGTATTTGATGTTCGGTGATATTTCAATTCAATCTTGATGTTTTCAAGAACTTCAAGTTTTTCTTTCGAAACAGACGCTACAAAACCTTCTTTCTTAAGAATATCAGCGATAGCCAATTTCAATTTAGACGCTGTTACAACAACATCTTTATGACCTGCCAATTGGGCATTTCGTATTCGAGTTAACATTTCTGCTATAGGATCTAACATAATTTTTCGATTAGTTATTGGTTCACTGCCAATACTTGTTTAATTATTGGCTGATAACGATTAACATTTATAATTTACCAACTAGACTTCTTTACTCCTGGGATTTGACCTGTACTTGCTAATTCTCGAAAACAGATTCTACAAATATCAAATGCTCGCATGTATCCATGCTTTCGACCGCATCTCCAACAACGAAGGACTTTCCGAGTTGAAAATTTCGGTGTTTTTCGAGCTCTAGCTTCAACAGATTTTTTTGCCATATTATTTTTTACCCAGTCAAATTCCGCGAGCGGACTCGCCTATGGCGAGTATTTGACGGGGTGAACTTAATTCTAATTTTCTTATTATCAAATTTAATTTTTCTTTACCAATGGGAAACCCAACATTCTGAACAGCTCCAATCCTTCTTTCTGAGTCTTTGCTGTTGTAGTGATGTTGATTTGGAATCCAACAATATTCTTCACGTTTTCTGCCAAAATTTCTGGGAAAATTGTATGTTCTTTGATTCCGAAATTGAAATTTCCACTAGCGTCTATTGCTGATTCCTTGATTCCTTGGAAATCACGTACTCGAGGAATGGCAGAGTTCACCAATTTTTCAATGAAATCCCATTTTCGTCGGCCACGCAAAGTTGCTTTGATTCCAATCTCTTGTCCTTCGCGGATCTTGAATCCAGCCACAGACTTCTTGGCCTGAGTCATAACTGGTTTTTGGCCAGCAATCACAATCATTGTTTTCTTCACATCCTCAACCAAGGCTGAGTCTTTGATAAACTTTCCGATTCCAACATTAATGACAACTTTTTCGATTCTTGGCACTTGTTGAGTGCTTTTGAAACCGAACTGTTTTTTCATTTCAGCTACAACTTCAGTATTATATTTTTCCTTGATTGATTTATACATATTTTTCTTATACTTCAGCTTTACATTGTTTACAAACTCGCATTTTGTCTTTGCCAGTCACTTTGTATCCGATTCGAGTAGCCTTTCCACATTTAGGGCAAACTAACATCGTGTTGGAAACATTGATCTTGCCAGGGATTTCGATGCGTTGTCCACTCTCGCCTTCTTTTCTCGCCTTAACATGCTTTTTCACGATATTCAAACCTTCTACAATGATCTTATCTTCAGTTGCAAGCACTCGCAAAACCTTGCCCGTTTTTCCTCGGTCTTTGCCTGCTAATATTTTAACTTGATCGTTTTTCTTTATCTTCATAAAAATGTTTTAGGTGTCCTTTTAAATACTATAATACTTCAGGGGCTAGAGAAACTATTTTGCTAAATCCTTTTTCTCGCATCTCTCTAGCAATTGGCCCAAAGATACGAGTTCCTTTTGGCTCTTTGCCATCCAAGATCACAGCAGCATTTTCATCGAATCGGATGTAAGTTCCATCTTTTCGGCGAAGCGCTTTGACTTGTCTCACCAAAACTGCGCGAACCTTGTCTCCCTTTTTCACCATTCCACGAGGTTCAGCTGATTTGATAGACGCCACAAAGATGTCGCCAATCTGAGCATATCGTTTTTTTGATCCACCAAGAACCTTGAAGCACTCAATAACCTTTGCTCCAGAGTTGTCAGCTGATTTTACTTTTGATTCTGCTTGTATCATATATTTAGACTACTTTATATCGTTTATCCTTACTCATTGGTTTACATGGAATGATCTCAACTGCGTCGCCAACATTATATTTTCCTTCCTCGTCATGCGCCTTATATTTCTTGGTTGATTTGTATTTCTTCTTATATTTTGAATGAGTCTTCAAGCTCTCAACAGCCACTACTACAGTCTTGGCCATTTTGTCGCTGACAACAACACCTTTTTTCTTGATAATTATTTTAGCTTTTTCTAAATTCTTTTCCATTGTATTATTTAGTTTCTTTAAGAATAGTTAAAATTCTTGAAATGTCCCTTTTACTATTGCGCATATCTCGAATATTCTTAACTTGCTTAGCTGCAATATCAAATCGGAGCTTTCGCACGAGTTCTCTTTTCTCAGCCAAAAGCTTTTTTAATTCTTCAATATTCTTTTCTCTAATTTCCTTTATTTTCATATATGCAGTTTATCTCTTTCGCGTTTTCAGCGATTTAATTATTCACCTTCCTTAGTTACAAACTTTGATTTTACACATAATTTGTAAGCTGCCAATTCCATAGCTTTCTTAGCGATATCCTCTTTCACACCAGCCATTTCAAACAAAATTCGTCCTGGTCGCACAACGGCTACGAAATGATCCACTGTTCCTTTTCCTTTACCCATGGGAACTTCAGAACCTTTCTTAGTGATTGATTTGTCCGGGAAAATCCTGATCCAAATCTTGCCACCACGTTGTACATATCTAGTCATCGCTCTTCGAGCTGATTCAATCTGACGAGCAGAGATGAGTCCTGTTTCCATTGTTTTGAGCCCAAAGCTTCCAAAACTCACTTCGTTTCCACGATTAGAGTTGCCACGGATTCTTCCGCCTCTTTGAACCTTTCTATGTTTTACTTTTTTTGGCATTAACATAAGCGTATTCTATCTACTTTTTTCGTTTATTATTGCTTGTTTTCGTTATTAAATACTTCTCCCTTATACAACCAAACTTTCACGCCCAATGTTCCATAAGTCGTATAAGCTGTCGCTCTGGCAAAATCAATGTTCGCGCGAAGAGTGTGCAATGGCAATGTGCCTTTGCTTGACCATTCTCGTCGAGCCATTTCAGCTCCACCCAATCTTCCTGACATTTCAATCTTCACTCCCTTGATGCCACTGTTCTTTGTAACTTGATCCAGCATCGATTTCATCGCACGTCGGAAAGCAATTCTCTTTTCCAATTGCTCAGCAATGTTTTGCGCGATAAGTGATGCATTTTCTTCAAAATTTTTCACTTCTTGAATTTCAATCTTCAACGCAATCTTTTTCATTTTGAAAAAGTTGGTTTTTATATAATTCTGAATATCTTCAACTCCACTTCCACCTCGTCCAATCAAAACACCTGGTCGAGCTGTTTTTACAATGATTTTCACCATTGCAGCAGATCTTTCAATCTCAACTTCAGCAATCGCAGCTGCTTTCCATTTTTTAGACACAGCCTCACGGATTTCTATATCTTGTCTAAGGTTGCTCGTATATTCTTTTTTCCCTCCGAACCACTTTGATTTCCATGTATTCGTGATACCTATTCGGAGTCCAACTGGGTTTACTTTTTTTCCCATAGCCTTTTTTAGTTCTTACAATAAACTATTTAAATTACATTCCAGCTTTTCTATTAAACATCTTCTTAGCCCAACCCTTGTCAGAAGCTTTCGTTTCTGTGCGGGCGTCTTTTGATTTCACTTCATTCTTCTCAATTGCCTTGGTTTCTTTTTCTTGTTTATCTATTGAATCTTTTTCCAGTTTCTTTCTTGCATCCAGTCGAGCTTTCTTTTCTTTCTCCAATTGTTCTTTGGTCTTGCGGTCTTTACCTTCAACTCTTTCTTCTAGCACGATCTCAATGTGAGATGATCGACGTCGGATTGGAGTGGCTCGGCCATACGCTTTCGGCATCCATCTTTTCAAAGTGATTCCTTCTTTCACCACTACGTCGAAAATATACATATTATCTTTGCTGATTCCAAAATTGTTTTCACCATTTGCAATGGCACTGTCCAAAAGAGTGATCAAAAACGGTGCAGTCTTTTTGGCAGTAGCATTGAGTTGATTCAAAGCATCGACAACATCCATACCTATCATTAGGTCGGCTACCAATTTAACCTTTCGGTTTGGCATTCTGAAATTGTTTAGTTTTGCTGATACTTTCATAAAATTACTCTCTAATGATGTTCGAATTACTATCTAATTTATGCGAATGTTTTTTCAATTTATTTGCGATACTTCGCTTTTAATTTGTTTTCATTCGCGAGTTTTTCTATTTCTTTTTCGCGTCTCCACCTGCCTTAGCAGCTTTCGAAGCGTCGAGTTCTTTTTGCTTAGCAGCTTGTTCGATTTCTTTCTGCATCTTTCCTCCGTGTCTATGGAAGGTTCGTGTCAATGAAAATTCTCCAAATTTGTGTCCAACCATTTCTTCAGTCACAAATACAGGAATGTGTTTTCGCCCATTATGCACACCGAAAGTTATTCCAATCATTTCAGGAGAGATAACACTTGCTCTAGCCCAGATATTCATAGTGGATTTATCACCCGCTGGTCTATTTTGAATTTTCTTGATGATTCGTTCATCTATGAACAAACCTTTTTTCAGACTTCTTGTCATATTTGTTGTCTATCTAAATTATTTCCTCTTTTGTCTTCGCTTGATTATAAACTTGTTACTATATCTCTTCTTCTTTCTTGTTTTCTTTCCAAGAGCTGGCTTGCCCCATGGAGTCTTCGGATGTTTCAAACCAATTCCCTGCTTACCTTCGCCTCCTCCATGTGGATGATCCACTGGATTCATAACTGTTCCTCGAACACCCGGTCGAACGCCCATGTGACGCTTTCGTCCAGCTTTTCCAATATTAACTGCGTTATGTTCAAAATTACTAACTTGTCCAATTGTAGCATAGCAATCACTGCTCACCAATCGAATTTCTCCAGATGGCATTTTCACTTGAGCAGTCTTGTCTTCCGCGGCTGTCAAAATTGCGCTTGAACCAGCTCCACGAACAATTTGTCCACCTTTGCCTGGGAATAATTCCAAGTTGCAGATAGTTGTTCCAGTTGGAATGTTCTTTACTTTTGTTCGGTTGCCCAATTTGATTGGCGCATTCTCAGCTGTCAAAATTTCCATTCCAGCCTTCATTCCTTCAGAAGCCAAGATATATCTTTTCTCTCCATCAACATAATTGATCAAAGCAACAAAAGATGATCGATTTGGATCTCTCTCAATCGCTGCAATCTTGCCAGGAATACCAAATTTATCTTGTCTGAAATCAACAATTCGGTATCGTCTTTTTGCTCCACCACCTTGATGACGCACAGAAATCTTTCCGTGTGAACGTCCAGCCTTGCTCTTCATTGGAGCCATCAGGGACTTTTCTGGTTTTTTACTAGAAACATCCTCCGATTTTACAATCGACATGTTTCTTCGTCCAGCGGTATTCTTTTTGTATACTTTAATTGCCATATGCTAATTTTCACTAATTATGAAACAAATGTATTCGAATAAATTTTTTATACATTCGTGACTATTCGCATTCTATGCTCCCTTAAATAATTCGATTGAATCTCCTGCTTTCAATGTTACAATTGCTTTCTTGCTAGCAGCTTTGAATCCTGGAGTTCGGCCATGACTGACTGGTTTTCTATGAGTGTTTAGGGTGTTAACTGAGATAACTTTCACTTTGTACAATTCTTCGATTGCAGTCTTGATTTGATCCTTAGTGGAATCAGTCGAGACTTTGAAAGTGTATTTGTTCAATTCGATTGCCATAGTGGCAGCCTCAGTGATAATTGGCTCAATCAAAACTCTATACGCAATACTTGCGCCAGTCGCTTTTTTGATTCTATTTGCCTTATTAACTTTTTTACTTGTCTGTTTCATTTCGTTTCGATTCTTTTTATTATGCCTTAGCTTGATACTTCTCTTCCAAATATTTGATTGAGTCTTGAGTCAAAATCAAATTCTTGTTATTCAACATATCCAAAACGTTCAATTTTTCTACTAAAATGTTGTTAACCTTCACTAAGTTGCGGCTGTAGATGCGCATATCGCGTTCTTCTGGAGCAAATCCAATCAACATTCGGCCTTTCACACCTAGATTTTTCAAAACTTGTGCCATTTCCTTGGTTTTATTTTCTTTCAAAGCCAACTTGTCCAAAACAACCATCTCACCTTCGCGCAATTTGGCGCTAAGTACAGTCAAAATAGCCTTGGCGTTCATTTTCTTGTTGATTTTCACTTTGAAATTGCGTTCCTTAGTTGGTCCAAAAGCTACACCTCCACCTCTCCAGGTTGGAGTTCGACTTGAACCTACTCGAGCGCGTCCTGTTCCTTTCTGTTTCCATGGTTTGATACCAGAACCTGATCTTTCTCCTCGAGTCTTGGTGTGAGCCAAAACTTGTCTTTGATTAGCTCCTAGTGAAACGAAAATCTGATGAACCAAATCATCATTTGCAGGCAATCCGAAAACTGCATCAGAAACTTCGATTTCTTTTACTTCTTTTCCTTCTGTATTGTATAGCTTAACTAACATGCCGATTTCACTAATTATTTAATCAAATGTCTTTTGTCTAAATTATGCTTGGTAGATTTCCACCATTGCTCCAGGAACTCCTGGTACAGCACCTTTGAGGGCCATCAAATTCTTTGCTTTATCTATGAAAACCACTTTAACTGCCTTGCTAGTAACTCTTTTGCCACCCATGCGTCCAGCCATTCTCTTGCCCTTGATAACATGTTCTGGGTAACCAGCTCCAATTGAACCAGGTTGTCGCAAATTGTGCTTGCCTCCGTGGGAAGCATTTCCTCCTTTGAAACCATAGCGCTTCACAACACCTTGGAAGCCCTTTGCTTTGCCAAGTCCGCTGATATTCACCTTGTCTCCAATTTCGAAAGATTCCACGCTAACTTCATCACCGATTTGCATTTCAGTCGCAGCAATTCTGAATTCTTTCTTGAAAGTCTTGTTTTTGGTTTTTGGCATTGCCAACTGCACTGCCACAAATCCATCTTTTTCTTCTGTTCTGATCAAAGAAACTCTTGTATCACATTCAACAAGAGTCACATTTAGTGCTTCTCGTGCATCATTGAAGATGGTTGTCATTCCAAGTTTTCTTCCTAATATGAATTTTGCCATAGTCTTTTTTACAAACCCTAACATCAATTGACTATTCAGGGTCTCTATTTAAATTTCAAACTTATTTTTCTTCAAAAACTGGCGTTCGGGGTAAATAAAAAATCGGGTATCCACAGTCCAGTTACTCCAGTCATGGGGATTATTCCCGATTTATTCTGGTTGAGTATCCTAATTGCTCAGGACTTTAACTAGTATTCTATATAACGTCTTTAAATTACATTTTTATCTCAATGTCCACTCCAGCCGGTAGGTCCAAATTGGTCAGACTATCAATGGTTTTTGGAGTTGGATTCCAGATGTCAATAATTCTCTTATGCATGCGCATTTCATATTGATCTCTAGCATCCTTGTGAACAAATGTTGATTTGTTAACGGTGAATTTTCTGATTTCAGTTGGTAGTGGAACTGGACCGGTAATGGTTGCTCCTGATCTCTCAGCTGTTTCAACAATCTGTCGGGCGGTCTGATCAATGATTTTATGATCATATGCCTTAATCTTGATTCGGATTCTAGATTTTGCCTCTTCTTCCTTTTTTATCATCTTTTTTAATGAAAGTTTTTCTTTATTATTGTATTTATAAATCTTACTTTACAAGATCGCTTATGTCAAATGTTTTCATAAGCGATCCCAAAAGTCAAATTTATTTGATGATCTTTGTAACTACTCCAGCACCTACTGTGCGGCCTCCTTCACGGATAGCGAAGCGCATTCCGTCTTCCATAGCTACTGGGGCTCCCAACTTAACATTGAAGTTAATTGTGTCTCCCGGCATAACCATTTCAGTTCCTTCTGGAAGGAATACTTCACCAGTCACATCAGTTGTTCGGATGTAGAATTGTGGTTTGTAACCCTTGAAGAATGGAGTGTGTCGTCCACCCTCTTCTTTTGTCAAAATGTATACTTCACCTTCAAATTCAGTATGAGGAGTGATTGAACCAGTTTTAGCCAATACTTGACCTCGCTCTACATCTTCTTTCTTGATTCCACGAAGTAGAAGTCCAGCGTTGTCTCCAGCCTCACCTCTTGCAAGAGATTTGTTGAACATTTCGATACCAGTTACTACAGTTTTAGCTGTTGGTCGGATACCTACGATTTCAACTTCTTCATTGATGTTGATTACTCCTCGTTCGATTCGGCCAGTTACTACTGTTCCACGACCTTCAATTGAGAAAATATCTTCGATTGGTAGCAAGAAAGGTTTTTCTGTTTCACGAACTGGATCTGGAATTTTTTCATCAACTGCAGCGATCAAATCCCAAATTGGTTTAGCCGCTTCATCATCACCAGATTTAGCTTCAAGAGCTTTCAATGCTGAACCACGAATGATTTTTGCGTTATCACCATCAAATTCATATTTTGTCAGAAGTTCTCGAACCTCAGCTTCAACTAATTCAACTAGTTCTTCGTCGTCAACCATATCAACCTTGTTCAAGAAAACAACGATTTCTGGCACACCAACTTGTTTTGCCAAAAGAATGTGTTCTCGAGTTTGTGGCATAGGACCGTCAGTCGCAGCAACCACCAAGATAGCACCGTCCATTTGAGCTGCACCAGTGATCATGTTCTTGATGTAATCAGCATGTCCCGGACAGTCAACATGAGCATAATGTCTTTTTTCTGACTCATATTCACAATGAGCAGTTGCAATAGTGATTCCTCGTTCTTTTTCTTCTGGAGCTTTGTCAATTTCGTCGATTCCTCGTTCTTTAGCTTGGCCTTTGAACGCCAAAACGTGCAGGATAGCTGCAGTTAGAGTGGTTTTGCCGTGATCAACGTGGCCAATTGTACCAACGTTAACATGGGGCTTGGTTCTTTCGAATTGTGCTGTTGCCATATTATTAGTTTATATATTCGTTTTATCTCACGAATTTAATCCGGAATTCAAACCGGATTCGCAAATAAATACGAATTAATTATTATTTTACTTAGTTCACTTATTTTATACCACCTTTCAATTCTTGGCAAGTTTCCCACTATTATTGCCTGTGGATAACTCATCAAAAACCATTTTTGCGAGTCTTTCTCAGGAGCCTGCTTGCGGTGAACTTGTCGAACCGTAGACAAGTCCTTTAGGCCTTCTCGTAGGTCACCTCAGAATTGTTGATTTCGCTGATTTCTTCCAGCTCAATCAGTTCAACCTGTTTCTCCTCTTGCACAAATTTCCAGCTGGCTATATCATTGTTAATCTTATCAACCAATTCCTGCTTTGTCAAGCCCTCGATGCCCTCTTGCTTCACTTTTTTGAATTCCCGCAGAGTCATGACCACATAAACCTGCTCACCATCTTTCACCACCGCTTTTCCACCCAACAATTCCATAGCCTCTTTGAGTTTTTTGTCTAACATAATTTTTGTGTTAAATATTTATTTTTTATGACTCAAGCTTTTTAATTTTTGTGATTTTGACCACAATTGCACTGCTCACTTTTTCACCTTCATTATCTGGCATATTACAAACAAAATCAAACCATTTGCCACTAGTATAATTCTTGGCTTTGCCAGTGATTTCATAATCCACGCAAGATTTTTCACTGTTTTGTTAACATAATCGTGAAAATTGACTATATTTATGATATTTTCACGGTTTTGACCATAACTCCCTATTAAAGCCTGTTCACAAATCATTTATTCAATAAATTAGTTATCAAGGCAATTATAACATCTTTTTCTTTCGGATTACTTTCCGCCACCAGCAAAGCCAATGCTGTCAAAGCGTTGTCATTGATTTTCTTTTCACCTTTGACGTCATAAAGATATCTGTTTTTGTCCAAAAAATACACAAACAAAAAGGCACCGATGCGTTTGTTGCCATCAGAAAATGGATGATCCTTAATCACTAGATACAAAAGATGAGCTGCTTTCGTTTCCAAATTAGCATATAGTTCTTTGCCACCAAAAGTTTGGTATAAATTTTTGATTACAGACTCAAAAGCTCCGCCCCGCTGGGTGCCAAAAATATCGCTCGCTTCTTTTTTAGTCATCAATTCTTTCTTGATCTCCGCCACAATATTCTGGCAAACCTCATATTTCAAAACAAACTTCGCTTTTCCCGCGCGCGCCACTTTCAATTTGCTTTTGTCATATTGCTCCAAAAAGGTCAGTGTTCTGGCATAGTCACCCAAAAGATCCAAAAATTCACTCTCCTGGCCTTGTAAAGTTTTGGCATGCGCCTTCTCACGCAAAAATGCAATCGTTTTTTGCAGTTTTTCAAAATTTTCTCGTTCCTGCAACAGTCTTTTTTGATTCACCGTATAACCTTTCAACAAATGATCCTTCAAGACATTAGTTGCCCAAATACGAAATTCAGTAGCTCTTTTAGAATTAACCCTATACCCAACTGCGATAATCACATCCAGATTAAAAAATTCTATGTTTCTTTTTATATGTCGCCCACCCTCAATTTGAACTGTTTCCATTTTGGAAACAGTTGCCTTCTTTACCAGCTCTTTTTCCTCATAGATATTGTTAATATGTTTCGATACAGCTGGAATGTTAACACCAAATAAATCTGCTACTTGTTTTTGTGTCAGCCAAATTGTTTCTTTGCCAACACTAACTTCAAGCTCGATTTCCCCGCGCTTGTCTTTGTAAATTATAATCTCCCCTTGCTTTGGAGCTTCTTTTTGTTTTTTCACCATATTTTTATTTTAGTTTGTTATAGTGATATTCTATCACTATAACATACTTTTGTCCATTCTCTGTCCTGTGGATAACTCAGATATTGGAGATTCATTTCCAATTCAAATAGGTTATTGTCAGTTGCAAAATTGTAGCGAAAGAGACCCACACTAGATATGGGATTTGAATGTAGGCAATCCAGCGCGCATAGGGGAAGATTCCAATCATGCTCCAGATGAGCGTGGCCAGTACCAACAGAATATCGATAGCCGCCAGATAATTGTTCTTGAGTCCAAATTGAATTGGGGTGAAAGAGAAATTGAAAATCAAATTCAAAATGAAAGGCAAGGCCACCAAGAACGGGATTTGTTTCTTGAGCAACAGCCAAAAGACTCTACCAAAAGAAATCGCGATCAAAACATACAAAAATGTCCACACCGGACCAAACACCCAGCTCGGTGGTGACCAAGTTGGTTTTGCCAATTGTTGATACCAATCATACGCCTTGTTCATATTTTTTATTTTATTATATTATTTTGTATATTCTGGATTTCTGCAGAATGTCAGAATGTTCTTATGAATTTCAGGAATAGTTTGCCATAGGGAGATAGTGAATGAGAGACTCCCCTGCCATGACGTGTTTTGTTGATGAGACCAGACTGCACGAGCTTTTTGGTATGTTCGGAAATGGTTTTGACATTGGCGTTCATAGTCTCACATATCCCGTCCAATGTGATGCCCTCCCGCTCAGCCACGATAAACAAAATCTGGATCCGTCGATGATTGGCCACGCCTTTCAAGTGTCGCTCCATCTGCTTGGGCGTCTTTTGTTTTTTCTCAATTGTCCTCTTTTTCACCAACATTGTTTTTTTATTTTTATCTCAACCCCATTCTATTACAACATTCTGGGTTTCTGCAGAATGTCGGAATGTCACTATTATTGTTGAGAATTAGATTGATTTAGGTTATCATCTAAAAACATTTTTAAGTTGCTTAGGTCTTTTTTGTCTTTGTCATAATGATACGTTTTGATGCCTACTGACTCAGCGCTTTTGACTGCATCTTCATTGTTCTCAAAATATATCACATCTTTTGCGTCGAAACCAAAATACGCCGACATCAATTCAAAATATTTTGGATCAATCTTGTCTGGATTATGTTCCAAGGTAAAAACCTCGTAGGGCATTTTGTTCAAACTATACTGCTCAAATTTATCATGGCTGGCATTTGTAAGTATGATTTTTTTATTTGAATATTTTTCAAGCAAATCAAACATTTCCTGAAAAATTACACCCTCGTCTGAAACAAAAGTATATACCGCATCAACTAATATTGTTTTCATAATTTTTACATTAACAATTTATTTCCCCTGAACTCTTTTTTCGCCTTTTGCGCCTTGGCGATGTTTTTTATTCTAGACTGTCCCAAAGCCGTCCAGCTGAGAATTCCAATGGCCGCCGAAACCGCCTCTTTTTCTTCGTCAGAAAGAGCATGCTTGTCCCCCATCCGCATCAAAATTTCAATCGCTTCTTTGTCTTGCATTAAGTTATTTGAAAAAATTTAGATTTTTTGAAAAACAAATAAATGTTCATGCATGATCAGTAAAAAATTACTTTCTTTTGATCGATTCACCCAAAAGCCAGTTGCTTTGCAGTTGTGCTGTCTTTTGATTATATCCTCTTTCAACACAAAACCTTGTTTCAAGAATCTTTCCATAACTTTGAATGCCAAAGGTTGATACATTTTATTCCTTCTTGTGTCACCCATCAAGATTGCACAATATTTTTCTCTTTTCAAAACTCTATACAATTCCTTTGCAACTTTTTCAATTTCATCACAAAATTCATCAATATCATGAATGCCAGACAAATCCTCATCTATTTTGCCCTCGCTATATCTTACGATGTCCACATACGGCGGATGCGTCAGCACAAAATCAATTTCTTCATCCTTGATAAAATTCATGTCACGCGCATCGCATCTCATCACTCTTTGCTTGGCTTTATTTTCCACATCAAATTCCAAAGATTTTTTTGTTCGCTCCAATGCCTCTTTATTTACATCCACGCAAGTAATGTGACGACTCAGAATTTTCGCTTCAATGGCTGTTGTGCCTCCGCCAATCATACAATCCAACAAATGATCATTTTCTTGCGAGTACCGCAAAATTAAATTTCTCACAACTTCCGGCGCCCAGTTTCCGCGCCAATCAGATTTGTGCGTCGCCCAATTTCCACGTCGTGGAAACGACCACACAGTTGTGCATTCCAAATCAAATTCTTCTGGATGAAGTTTTAATTTGTTCATACTCATATTTTAACGAGCTCTAACAGACAAGGCTTCTCATGCTCAAGAGAAAAATTTAGCAATGAAGTTGTATTAAGTTTTTTGATATATTTAAACATATCCTCTTCTGAATCAAATTCAACCAATTCAACGTTCTCTATCACCTCATGCTCCCGTTTTGTTTTGAATGGAATAAAATATTTATCCCAATTTTTTCTTCCTGCCATCAACAGGCAATTCCATTGTTTGTTAGTTAGGTACTCAGGACTATCCACAAAATATATTTCCTTAAAGAATTCTTTTTTTATTTTCATTTTTTTTGTTATAAAGATTAATTTTTATTCCAAGTCCTAAAAAATTTAGAATCTTTTTTAAAGACTTGTTTTCTAGATTTGAAGATTTAATCGCTTTATAAAAATTAACTCTATTGATTTTTAGCGGCCGATAAATATCAACGGCAGTAATTTTTTTATTTAGCATTCTTTTTTTAATCTCCTCCTCCAACATAATCATTATAACAAATTTATTAACTATGTGTCAACTATTTAGTTTACACTTATCCACAGGCTACTTTTTCTCCCAACAGCCATACGGGAATCCTATTTCGGTCAATATATCTGTAAAAGCAACGTACTCTATATTGTGTTCCTTGAAAAAATCTAATGTGTCTCGCAACTCCCTTGTCTGATCTTCTCTATCTAGCAAGTCACCGAAAGCGAATTTTTCTCTAGCTTCATATTCCTGATATCCAACTAAAATTATTTGCAGTGGTTTTTTATATAGACTTGGAATTTCTCCATATTTCAATGGGACTCCAAGTATTTTTTCTCCAGCGGTTCCCGGTGTAGACCAGCTTCGACCCTTCACTTCATAAACATAATCATCACATTCCAAATCTGGATCATATTTTTTGTCCCGCAATGTGCTTTTCTTCGAAGTGGTCGTTCTAACATTTTTTCTTCCTAATTTAACTAAAGCCTCCGCAACTAAATCCTGGCACAACACTGTTGTCCATTGCTTTCCATTAATTGTTTTAACAACATTATTACCCCATGCTTTTTCAATCTCCTTTGATTCCTTTAGTTTTTTCTCGCTTTCGGTATTTCTCAAAGAAATATCTGTGACACCCTCATAACACCATTTAATGACTTCTGGACTATTGAGCAAATTTAAACTGTCTTTTTTCATACTATTTTATTTTCCCGGTTATTAATATATTCCAAAAAATATCATACAAATTTTCTGCGATATCACTACCTCTTAATCGTATTGCTTCCTTATAATTCTTATTGAATTTATACTCCACTATGATTCCCCTATGTTCAGAATAAGGACTATCTTTATAGAATTTAATTTTATCCTTAAAATTATCTGGCATTTTTGAATTGATACTTTTCTCAAATACAGTAAGATTACCCAGTTCGTTAACTATACTATTTTTTTCTTCTTTTTGGTTTATTATGTGTTCAATAGTTGGATCCTTAAATGCAGCTGGACCTTTTTTTGAAAAAATATATCTCTCCAACGAAAATTGAATATCTCCTGAAAGGCCTTGCCTGTACTTTGTTTTTTCCATATATTTCTCTGCAAAACTGATTTTTCCATTTTTAACTAGCTTCTTCAATTCTTCAAAGTTTTTGTTTTGATTTTTATTTTTTTCTGGGTTAGACATATTTGCAAAAACTTTTTCAGCTGAACTTGGACTTCCTGGTATATATTTATATAGAAATTGAAATGCAGTCAATCTATTTAAATATTTTTTAAATTCTTCCTTGCTACATGTTTTATAAAAAAACAACAACGGAGCGTAGACCTGATCAACATTTAAAAAAATCAAGGAACTCTAGTACTTCCTTAATTTGCCTTGAATCATTCCTAACGCCTTTATTTATTTTCTCTAAATCATCAATATTGTGACTTTTTAGTGCTCTATATATAATTGCATCATCTAGCAATTCATTCATATATGTCGATATTTTTTGTATATCATCCTTATATTTCTTTTCTACAACAGAATACAATCCAGAATGATTGACATAGACCCCGCCACTAATCCACTGATGTCTGATAAACGATTTTAATAATGCTCGTCTATCAGAAAATATATCTTCTAATTTCTTCCACTTTTCTTCCATTTCACCAATCAATGCACTTCCCTTTAATTGCTTTAAAATAAAATTTTTAATCAAATCAATATTTGCCAGTGACATCGCCGTGGCATTAATACTTTCAAATAATTCATATGCTATACTATGATCTTCACATCTTATTCCAATAAGTTGTAATGTCTTTATTTTATCAAAATACTCCTGTATAGCGATTAGACTCGCATTAACACTTTTTTTATTAATTAACGCTTTTTCAAGCTCATCAAAAATATATATATAATTTATTTTTAGTTTTTTCTGAGTTTCTGTTATTGAATCATCCGTGGACTTATTCTTTAAAATTTTATTAAAAAAATCATCAGTATTTTTGTCTGAAAACTTGAGCCTTATAACTTCTTTGTCATCAAAAGAATCATTATATCGTATAAAGGAGTTTATCTCCCGTAGAACATTTTCTAATTTTTTTTCATAAGAAAACTTTCTTATTAAATCCCTAACGGCGAATAACATTAAAAAGATAGTTGTTATTCTCTGCTGCCCATCAATAATTTCCTCTCTGCCGACAGTACCCTCATTTGAGGATACAAAAACTAAACTACCGATAAAATAATCCTCTTTATTTTCAAATATATCATCTAGGAATTTTTTAACATGTTTTTTGGCCTCCCATACATAAGGTCTTTGAAGGGTTGGGATTATATATTTTTCAGAAATTTCTTTCTGAATTGAAGAGAATGAGACAGTCTTTGCTATTATTTTTTTATCCATATTAATAACATCGTCTTTTAATAATTTATAACTACAACCTCTTTAATCTTGCCTCGCCCTGTGCCTTTTGAATTAATTGCGCGACCTGCTAAAACTTTATGAATTTCTATTCCATCTAGTCCAGAATATAAATCATTGATAACTTTCGTATCAGAATTTGAGAGCATCACGAAACAACCTCGCTTGTGAAGTTTCACAAAAACATCCCGCAATTCTTCTTGTTCTTTTTCTAAAAATCCTTCTTTAGTGTAACTCGTAAAACTCGAGGTTTTATTTACTGGATAGTATGGCGGATCGAAATAGATAAAATCGCCTTTCTTGGCTTTTTCTAAAACTTTCTTATAGTCTCGATGAAAAATTTCAGTTTTTTTCATTGCATCGTGCGCTTTGCGCAAATTCACCTCATCGCAAATCAATGGGTTTTTATTACTTGCATATGGCACATTGAAGCCTCCACTTCTATTCACTCGATACAAGCCGTTGAAGCCTGTTCGATTAAGATAAATAAATCTGGCGGCAACATTCACATCCGAAAGCTTGTTTACATCTTGTGCACGAACTTTCAAAAAATACTCCTTGGTATTTTTCTTTTTGTGTTCTTTTAGTTTCTTAATCAATCCATCAACATCAGTCTTGATAACATTATAAGTTTTCACCAACTCAAGATTCATATCTGATAGCACAGCTTTCTTGGGAAGCAAATTAAAAAACATTGCACCGCCACCGACAAATGGTTCAAAATAAGTTGCCTTTTCTAAATCAAAAGCATACGGCGGATATAAATCTCTATCCTTAAACTGTTGCATGAGTTGTCTCTTTCCACCAACCCATTTTACAAATGGCTTTGGATTCTCATCAACATATTTTTTATAAAATTCTGGCGTCATACTCTCAGATGGCTCAAGTTTAAACTTAGATAAAAAAAGTCTAATGTGAATCGAATGAACATTAAGTTGCATGGCTAAATTTTGTATTGCTGCTTGTGTCATTATTTTTATTTTAATACTCTCATTGATGATATTACATCACTCACACATCACTGGTCAACCACTTCATCTGTGGATAACTTTATTCTACACTAAAATCAGCAAATATCCCACCTCTAATTTTCACCCCAACTGGGCGTTTTCCAAATTTTATTGCATCGCCACGATTGTGAATGCGATAACTAACAATACAATTAACCAACCGACAGTCAGACTGAAGAGCTTGAGCGCGTCTTTCTTTTGCCCGTCGAGATAGAGCATGGCGGGCTTGCCTAAGATCAAGGCGCCTGAGATGGCCGCGGAAATGACGAGAAGCAAGAGGAAGGCAATTGGTGCAATGACGGCCGAATCAGGTTTGGAACCGAACCATTTCTGAACACCAAACATGAGCAGTGCCACCAAGGAAATATAAATCCCTTCGCCCAAAGCTAGCAGAAAAGATTGTTTGATGAGTTGTTTTGACATATTTTTTATAATTAATTATTAAACAATTAACTGGCCTAATTCTACGCCAAAACCACCTTTTGGGCAAAAAGAAAAAAACCGGAGGAAGTTCAATTGAACCCCTCCGGCCTTGGTAGAAAAAATAATGTTTGCAACTTATTTGTCCAATTCCTCGATGGCATATTGCCTGTACATATAAGCCACCGGATTTTTCTGGGCCAGAATGTTGAGCGCAAGCAACACCGCATTCTTCGGTGAAATGATGGTTGCCATCGGAACCTGACTGGGCATACTGAGACTACTCCAGACATCCTCTGGATGCTCTTCTGCCGTTATCGCCACTCCGACCACTGGCCAACTTGTCCTTGCAGACAACATCGGCCCAAGGCCATTACTCTTGCCGACAAGTGCCAACACTACACCACCCTCCGGATAGGTCGCCAACACTTCCTCGAGAGAAGGCAGGCATGCACCCGGAGCCTTGTGGCCAGATTCGACAACTTCAACATTCCCAATTCCAGCCAGAACCGGAATTTCAGGAAGCTTGTCGTCTTTGGATCCGCGCCAAAGTACAATGGTCTGCTGAGGGATGACGAGTCGACTGGTCAGATTGGCCACTATGGCATATTTGTCAGCGATTTGACTCATATCCGCATTATCACGGAAGAGCTGCTTGGACAGTTCCTGCCAATTGCGATCCCGCAGGCGCCAGCTGTCATTGTCGATGACGTCGGCCACGAGAAGCTCACCGTTCGGCCCAATGCCGAATTCGATCTTGAAATCGATCAGCCGACAACCGAGCTGAGCCCAAGCACCTTCCAAAACCAAGAAGGTTTTGCGAGCCAATTCCTCGATCATCTCGACCGTCACACCATCAGGCAAAATCTCGTCTTGATTGATGCCGAATGTGAAATTGGAACTTTTCTCCCAACTCGGAATCTTAGGATGTCCCAATTCCCAAGAATCCGCATACGGATTGTTGATGAAAGGATCATCAACTGGCTTTTCACGCTCGGTTTCCAGGCAATCGTTGGGCATGTTGCCGACGACTTCGCCATACTGATTCCGAATCTCACCACCGGTCGTTTTGAGAAAAAGCTCAAACATCAGACGATGAAAACGATGAGGCAGTTCCCCGCTCTTCTTCCCCAAATTGGGGAAACGCTTGAGATAGCTACCAACAGCATAACGACGCAGAATAACTTCCAGCTGGATCATCTTGCACTTGGGCGCCAGAAATTCGGTTGGCGAAGTTCGCTCCAAGAAAGCCACCGGGATCCCCGCCGCTTTCAACAAAGAGAAAATCTCACAGGTAGTTGAGGTTGCATGGATTGCCTTGTTATCCATTTTTTGCGTTGCCAATGGATCATCATTCTTGGTAATCTCATCGCCACTTCTGACCGACACCACCCCCGGACGATCTGGAAGTTCATACAGTGTTTTGGTCTTGCCCTTAGCCACAACAGTGTTCTCGTTCATCTTTTCCATCCTCCTCGTTTTCACTTGTTTATTTGCCATTATTGGCAGCAGCTTTTGCTCACATTAAGAGCATTCAATTGCACATATCAAAGTACAAACACCCACTTTATGCAGGTTTTTTATTGTAGCAAAGAATGCTCAAAAAGCAAATTATTTTTTCCAAATCATACTCATCCACCACTTTTTTATAAACGGCAGTGAAAGCGTAGAAAGGATATATCCACCAGTCGGAACTGCTGCTTTGAGCTGAGCTGATTCCTCACCAATGCTAGTCATCCACCACAAAGCAATACCATATGTCACCACTGCGATAAACAAGCGTCGCACCCAGCTGGTCTCCCAAGCTTTGTCCGCCTCCACTCGCCCATTTCTTTCTTTGATAATTTCAATTTCTTTTTCTATATTCATAAATTTATTTAATTATTTTTTTAATTTCTTCACCGCCTTGGGTTGGATTTTATCTTGACCATTTTCGTGACGACACGAAAATGGTCACCCCCTAAAACATATCATGCAAATGCACCTTGGTGAAACGATGATGTTTTTTGATGAGTTCTGTTTTCTTGACGCGCGACAGGGCTTTCACGTGCGCTTCTTCGCTGGAGGCGGTGGAACGATTTTCAAATTCTTTGATGAAAACCACTTTGCACGGCCGGCGCCCACGCGTGTAGCGCGCGCCGAGCTCAGTTGTGTTGTGCTCTTCAATGCGCCTGGCAACATCCGTGGTGATGCCGGTGTAGAAAGATTTGTCAGCACATTGCAGGATGTAGAGAAAATACATAAAAATTGTTTTTATAATTTTTCGCTCAGCAGATAAAGCAATGCGCAGTTTTCAAGAATAAGCATTGGAATGCCCAGTAGAAAATACCACTTTTGCGTTTTGTGCCGAAAAGCAAACATACCAGCCAGCACACCCACACTGCCAAATATGGTAGCCATAAAAAATAACATGCCCTCCGAGATTCGTTCTGCACCCTGTTTTCTCGATTGAATCTTGTCCCACAACATGATCACAAAAGCCACCGCGTTCACGATTGCGAAAAAAGCTAGCAGTCCTAAAGTTTGATTGTTCATTTGTGTTATATAGATATTCCTAAAAATAGCCCCAACATATAATTCAAGAAAATCCCCATCGGTCCGGAAAAGAAAATAATGAAGAACAAAAGAAAAATGAAGCCGAATTGTTCCAACATAGCCATTGTTTCAATTTTCATCGGAAAAATGGCGAAAAGCAATTTGGAACCATCTAGCGGCGGGATTGGAATCAAATTAAAAAAAGCTAGCAAAACATTCCAGAAAATGATGATCACGCACAATTCAAAGAAAATTGAACCCACTGACCCTGCAATCACGGCAGAAATATTGGACCAATCATTGAAATTGGCGATAATGTCTAATTTGGCTGCCACAGGAATACTAATCATTCTGGCAACAAAAGCGAAAATAATAGCCAAAAGGATATTGGAAGCCGGACCTGCCACAGCCACGGCGACTGGCCCCCATTTCTGATTTTTGAGATTATATGGATTGTAGGGCACCGGCTTGGCCCAACCGAAGGCAAAACGAAAGCCTGAGGTCAAAAGCATTAGTAGGGGGGCTACAATCGATCCAATTGGGTCGATATGGCTCAAAGGGTTCAAATTCAACCTACCGGCATATTTGGCGGTCGTATCACCTAGCCACAAAGCCATCACTCCATGGGCGACTTCGTGAATAATCACAGCGTAGAGCAGGATTAGGATATAAAAACTTATGAGCACAATTTCATTTAACATATTTGGGTCCGTGATACCTCATTTAAAAATCTAATGATGAGCCCTTTCGATTTTTCAAATAAAAAACCTAGGATTCTAACAATTAATCTATCAAATATTAAAAAAT
>LBXA01000005.1 GCA_000995125.1 Candidatus Moranbacteria bacterium GW2011_GWA2_39_41
ATGGAGATAGCCTTAATTGTTTAGCTATCTCCAAGATTAGATTTTAAATGATAAATCGACTAGGGCAATCATTAGATTTTGGATGAGTTACTGCGAATGCTTGACAACTATTTTAGAGGGAGTATTATATACCGAGGGGGGAGGTGTGTAAAAATCCAAAATCTAAATATCAAATGTCAAAAAGTTTAATATATTAAAAGTAATAATATGCAGGATAAGGAAATTTTAATAGCTTTGAAGAAAGCGAGTACGCATTTGAGCAATGTGATTAAGATGGTAGAGAACAAGAAATATTGCATTGATATTTTGCAACAGAATTTGGCGGTGATGGGACTGTTGAAATCGGCTAACAACAAATTGATGGAAAGACATTTGCATAGTTGTTTCGCCAACGCCATGAAAGGCACGAATGAAAAGAGGAAAGTGGAGATGATTGAAGAAATTTTAAAAATTAATAAAATGAGTAAGTAACAAAAAACAGCCTTTTAATTTTTTTGGAATTAAACTCGAAATCTGATTTTATAGCTAAAATTTTACCTCATTCGACACGGCCAGCGTAAAATTTTAGATAAAATTAAATTTCTCAGACAGGAATTCCTCAAAAATTAAAACACTGTTTATTAATAAAATTTATGCAAACAAAGAATTTTTTTATTAAAGGTATGCACTGTGTCAGTTGTGAAAAGCTATTGGACGATGAATTCCGACAGATTGCTGGTGTCAAAGATGTGCGTGTGGATCGGTTGAAGAACACTGGGGAAATTGATTATGATGAAACTGAACCAAATTTTGCTGAGATAAAAAAAGTGGCTAAAAAATTCGGCTATGAAGCTTCGGAAAGTGATAATGAAGGACACTGGGTGTCCAAAGGGACAACTGGTGTCCAAATTTTAGATTGGGTCAAGGCAATTCTGATTGTTGCGGTTATCTTTGTGCTGTTTAGATTTTTTCAGATGACGGGTGTTTTGAATAATATGAATTTACAAAGTGAGAATATGACTTTCGGCGTGGCTTTCTTAGTCGGGCTGGTGGCTTCGGTTTCATCTTGCTTGGCGGTGGTCGGAGCGGTCATCATCGCTTTTGGAGAAAAATATAAAAGTTCCGGCAAAGGTTTTTTTGCTAATGCAGTTAAACCAAACCTGCTTTTTCACGCTGGCAGACTAGCAACATTTTTTATTCTTGGCGGAGCACTTGGACTTTTGGGTGGAGAACTAAACATTAGTGGAAATTTTGTTTCTGTCTTTACGATTATAGTCGCAATTGTGATGGGTTGGTTGGGACTAAATATCTTAGGAATTGTACCGTCTATTTCTAGTGCGGGAGTGCGCATGCCAAAAGGGCTGACTAGCAAATGGTCTACGCTAAAATCGTCGGAGCATAAAGCCGCCCCGTTTGTTTTGGGCGGGCTAAGTTTTTTCTTGCCCTGTGGCTTCACGCAAAGTATGCAGATTTTCGCGCTGACCTCGGGTAGTTTTTGGGTAGGTGGAATGACATTATTTATTTTTGCACTCGGCACAGTGCCATCTCTTTTGATTTTGGGTATTACAACATCTTGGACTAAGAGCAGTAAAATGGTTGTTTTCCAAAAAGTAGCTGGAATTTTGGTAGTTTTATTTGCCATTTTTACTTTGCAATCCGGCTTGGCTTTGCGTGGCGTGAGTATGAATGTTTTGAGCACACAGGATGCCAAAAAAACTGAGCAAAAAACCAGCACAAATATTCAGCCGGTGACAGGTGAACAGCAAATTGTAGAAATGCATGTCTTGAGTTCCGGTTTTTCTCCAGCCACTCTTCGAATTAAAAAAGGTGTGCCAGTGAAATGGATCATCAAAGGTGATCAGGTGACTGGCTGTACTAGCAAGATAATCGTACCAAGTCTCAAAATTTCTAAACCATTGAAAGCAGGGGATAATATCGTAGAATTTACGCCGACAACTTCTGGCACGATTCCATTTAGTTGTTGGATGGGAATGGTGCAAGGCAAGTTTATAGTAGAGTAAATTGTTCGCCACTTTCTTTGGCAGTAAAAACTTTAAATGGATAAATCAAATTTATGAATAAAAAAATTATCTTGAAAGTGACTGGCATGACTTGTGCTAGTTGCGCGCTCAACAATGAAAAGGCGCTGACAAAGACGGCTGGTATTATCAATGCCAATGTCAATTTTGCTTCGAAAAAAGCTCTGATTGAATATGATGCGGACATCTTGAGGGAAGATCAAGTCAAAAAAATTATTATTGATAATGGATACAATATAGAAGAAAGTGCAACAGCTTCCGAAGGCTCAACCTTTGGAAAGTCGAAGGTTGAGCCTTCGGCGCATGAGCATGGAGGAGATGAGATTCAGAAAAATTGGCATGATTTTTTGTGGGCAGCTATTCTGACTTTCCCATTACTCTTGGAGATGTTCAATAAGTTTTTCAAGTTACGATCAGGAATTATGTTTTTGGAAATTGATCTAGTTATGTATGCGCATGTGGTGTTGGCGACGATTGTAGTTTTCTATTTTGGCGCGCGTTTTCACAAGATGGCTTGGAAACAAGCCAAACACCTGTCGGCTAACATGGATACCCTGGTTTCGATGGGAACATTGGTGGCCTATTTTTTCAGCCTATGGTTGGTGATAGAAAAACTTTTGTTTAACATTGAAAAAGAAGGCTATTTCGAAGCGGCCACTATCATCATCACTTTGATTTTGTTGGGCAAATTTTTTGAAGCCAAAAGCATTGGACAAGCGGGTGAAGCGATGCGCAAATTGATGGAATTGGGTGCCAAGAAAGCGCGCGTGATTGTCAATGGGCAAGAGCGGGAAATGGATATTGCGGAAATTAAAATTGGCGATGTTATTCTGGTGAAGCCGAGTGAGAAGATTCCACTGGACGGCGAAGTGGTTGAAGGTCAATCAGATGTAGATGAGTCAATGTTGACCGGAGAGTCGATGCCGGTGGAAAAGAAAATTGGCTCAAAAGTATATGGTGCAACAATAAATGAGGATGGTGTTTTGCAAATTCGTGTGACGCAAACAGGTGAGGGAACAGTTTTGGCGCAAATCATCAAAACAGTGGAAGAAGCGCAAGGTTCCAAAGCACCAATTCAAAAATTGGCTGACAAAATTTCAGGAATTTTCGTACCGGTCATCATTGGTATCGCCATACTAACTTTTTTAGGTTGGTATTTTGCTACCCAAGACATTGCAACTGCAATTGTAAACGCCGTGGCAGTTTTGGTGATAGCTTGTCCGTGTGCTTTGGGCTTGGCGACACCAACAGCCATTATGGTGGGCACCGGCAAGGGGTCTAAAAATGGAATTTTGTTTAAGAGTGGAGAAAGTTTTGAGCGCGCTAAAGAAATTTCGATGGTAGTTTTTGACAAGACGGGCACATTAACTAAAGGTATGCCAGAAGTGACGAGAATAGTTTTGAATCCAGCATATGATTTTACGGAAGAAAAAATTATTAAAATTGCTGGCTCAGTGGCGAAAAATTCTGAGCATCCATTATCGCGTGCCGTGACTGAATATGCAAAAAAGAAAAACATTGCAACAGTTGATTTTATTGATTTCAAGGAGATTCGTGGCAAAGGTGTTACGGCAGTATGCTCTACGCATCAGTCAGTGGTTATGATGGGCAATAGGAAATTATTGGAGGATAATAATCTAGATACAACTTGGGCGCAAAGTGTTTTGGATGATGAAGGATTGGGAATTGGCACGCGCTTATTTGTGGTGCATAGTGGTAAAGATGTAATTGGTTCATTGATTGTGGCTGATGAGGCACGTTATGAATCAAAAAGCGTCATTGCTCGTCTGCAAAAAATGAATTTGAAAGTTGCTATGATTAGTGGTGACAATCAACGCACGGCGCAAGCGATGGGCGCAGAATTGGGTATTGAAAAAGTTTTGGCGGAAGTTTTGCCCAGTGAAAAAGCAGCCGAGATCAAAAAATTGCAGACACAAGGCGAAAAAATTGTTTTTGTGGGCGATGGCATCAATGATGCGCCAAGTCTAGTGCAAGCGGATTTGGGCATTGCCATGGGCAGCGCCACTGACATTGCCAAGGAAGCGGGGCAAATCATTTTGATGCAAAACAATTTGGAAAAAGTGGTTGAGGCGATTGCACTTTCTAAAATGACTTTTCGCACTATCCAACAGAATTTGTTTTGGGCATTTTTCTACAATGTTATTGCGATTCCCTTGGCGGTTTCTGGCGTATTGAGCCCGGCTATTGCCGCGGCTGCCATGTCATTTAGTTCAGTTTCAGTGGTTATGAATAGTTTGCGGATTTATCGAAAATAATGGGTAATTTAAATTACTAGGCGGACTAATCAATTCAATGTGTGCTACTTTGCTGAGGCTTCACCTCTGCTAGGTTAAGTCCCGTAGAGGTGAAGTCTCTGAGGGTAGCGCTAATTTTGAATTTACTGATAAGATGCTATTATTATAATAATAAAATGTTATTAGAAAAAACTATGCAACTCAAAAATTATAATGTTTATTTCTTTTTCGTGATTCTGATTGGCGTGACCATTTTGGCCTATTTCATTTTGAAGCCATTCCTGGTGCCCTTTTTGATTGCGGGCATTTTGGCTCATCTCTTTGCTTCCTTCTATAGAATGCTTTTGAAAATTACGCGTCAGAGCAAAGCCTGGAGTTCATTGCTGACTTGCTTAGTGATTGCGCTGATAATATTGACGCCAATCATATTAGTGTCATCGCTGGTGGTGAGTGAAGTGCAGAATATGCTTGATTATTCATCGCAAAATAGTGTGTCCATCGAAAGCGTGGCTGATAATGTTAGATATAATTTATCCGCATTGCCACTTGCTAAATTTATCGCTCTAGAGAGAGTTGTCAATCAAGAGACAATGTCGAATGCAGTGCAAAGTTTGTCTCAAAATGCGTTAGTTATTTTGCAAAGCACCTATCAAGGCATAGCCAACATTGTTCTAGTCACCTTCGTAATGTTTTTTTCACTATTCTATTTGTTGATTGACGGAAACAAATTGATCAAAAAGATTATGCAATTGAGTCCACTGCGAGACAATTATGAAAATATTTTGATTGAAAAATTTAACTCTATAACTAGAGCAACCATCAAAGGAACGATTTTGATTGCCATAATGCAAGGCTTTTTGGGTGGTGTACTTTTTGTCGTAACAGGTGTGTCAGCACCAATTTTGCTAGCTCTTCTCATGACATTATCCTCAGTTATTCCAGCCATCGGAGCTGGACTCGTTTGGTTGCCAGTAGGTTTGTTTATGATGTTGACCGGCAATGTTATGTCAGGTATAATCATAATTCTCTTCGGCGCTTTGGTAATCAGCACGCTGGATAATTTTATTAGACCAAAATTGGTCGGCAAGGATACTGAGATGCATCCATTGTTGATTTTGTTTTCCACTTTAGGCGGCATCGTCCTTTTTGGTTTAGCTGGTTTTATTGTCGGGCCAATTATTATGTCATTGTTTGTGACTTTGTGGGATATTTATTATCTGGAATTTCGCACGCAATTAAAAGAATTTAATAAATAGCATTAAAGACTTGTTAGAATTTTATCAAAATATTCCTTTACACATAGATCCGGTGGTGCTGGCTATCAGTTCTTTTTCTATTGGTTGGTACGCAATAATGTATTTGTTAGCGTTTGTGGTGGTATATTTTTTGCTAACTTATCGCATAAAAAAGAAAGAAGGGGAATATAGCAATGATCTAATTTTAGACTTTATTATGTTCGCGTTGGTTGGCGCTTTCATCGGCGGGCGCTTGGGCTATGTTCTGCTATACAACCCAATTTATTATTGGCATAATCTGTTGGCGATAATTTCACCCTACGATTTCGCAACCGGCCAATTTGTTGGCATTTATGGCATGAGTTATCACGGGGGGCTTTTAGGTGTTATAATTGCAACTGGGATTTTGTTGAGAAAAAACAAGTTCAAAATAGATTTTTGGCAGTTTGCGGATTTTGTAGTGCCAGTTATTCCGGCCGGATATTTTTTTGGAAGAATTGGCAATTTTCTCAATCTTGAATTGTATGGCCGAGTGACTGAAAACTGGTTGGGTATGCATTTCCCATTGTGGGCTGAGGCTGGTTCATCTTTGCGTTTCCCTTCACAGCTTTTCGAGGCTTTTTTTGAAGGTGTGGCGTTGTTTATGATTCTTTGGAGTATCCGTAATAAAGGTAAATTTGCTGGCCATCTATTTTCTGTGTATTTGGTTGGCTATGGAATAGCTAGAATTGTGGGGGAGTTTTTCCGCCAACCAGATGAGCAAATTGGCTATATCGCGAAATATTTCACCTTGGGTCAAATCCTGAGCTTGCTGATGATTTTGATCGGAGTTGGAATCTACTTCTGGCGCAAAAATAAGATTTTAAAAAAGGTTAACTAAAATAGGACGAATGGGACTTGTTAGACCTATCGTTTTAAGACAACTATATGACAAAAAAACTAATTGGGGGAATCATTTTGTTTGCAGTTTTAGTGACGGGATTGTGGTTTTGGAGCTCAAGAGAAGACGCGAAAAAAGCTCTCGAAACACCTGTGACAACCGACATTGTTCTTTTCTTTGGAGCTGAATGTCCACATTGCAAAGATGTAGATAAATTTGTGGTAGATAATCAGATCGCAGAAAAAGTTAAATTCGATTCATTAGAGGTTTGGCATAATGATGCCAATGCTAAAGTCTTAATACAAAAATCTAAAGAATGTGGAATTGATGAAAATAAGGTTGGTGTGCCATTTCTTTTTGCCAGAGGCAAATGCTTCGTTGGCACACCCGAAGTAGAAGGGTTTTTCAAACAAGAAGTGGAAAAGAATTAACCATTTTTTTTGCAAAACTTACCCCCATATTATACCTTATACTTTTATAATGATTAACACATTTCTCATGCATTTTAAAGGCATTGTTTTTTGTGGTTTTTTGTATTATAATCAAGCGTATCATTTAGAATGAATATGGATAAGATAATAATAAAGGGAGCACGAGAACATAATCTCAAGAATATAGATCTTGAGCTTCCACGCGACAAATTTATTGTTTTCACTGGAATTTCTGGGTCGGGTAAATCGACTTTGGCTTTTGATACTATTTTTGCTGAAGGTCAACGACGTTATTTGGAAAGTTTGTCGAGTTATGCGCGACAGTTTTTGGGTCAGATGGACAAACCGGATGTAGATTATATCGAAGGTCTTTCACCAGCTATTTCCATTTCGCAAAAAGCTTCTTCACAAAATCCGCGTTCAACCGTGGGAACGGTGACGGAAATTCAGGATTATTTGCGTTTGCTGTTTGCAAAAATTGGTATTCCGCATTGTTCAGAATGTGGACGAGAAATCTCTAAACTTTCGATAGATGAAATTGTGGATCGCATCATTGGAATTGGTGAAGGAAAAGAAATTGAAATCATTGCGCCAGTGGTGCGTCAAAGAAAAGGCGAATATTCTTCCTTGTTGGAGGAGATGTTTAAGCGTGGATTTTCCACGGCCTATGTGAATGAGAAAAAGATTGAGTTGGCAAGTTCGATGGATATCAATCTGGAGCGCTATAAAAAACACAGCATCGATATTGTAGTGGATAGTTTGAAAATTGAAGATGAGAATTTATCACGAATTTTTGAAGATGTGGAAAGGGCATTGAAGTTGGCGGAAGGACTTGTAAAAATTAAAATCTCAAATCCAAAATCTCAAATCACAAATAAATCCAAAATCCAAAATCCAAAAAATAAAACTCAAACGGAAGTTGTATATAATCAAAAGCTAGCTTGTCCGGTGCATGAGATTGAGTTTCCAACATTGGAGCCAAGATTATTTTCATTTAATTCGCCCTATGGTGCCTGTCCGGCTTGTGAGGGTTTGGGCACAAAAAAAGAAATTGATCCAGACTTGGTGATGCCAGATATAAGCAAGACAATTGCCGAAGGCGGACTTATGCCATGGAATTTCAAGAAAAACAATTATTATGGTGGGGTGCTGTTGTCAGTCTGCAAGCATTTCAACATTTCTGACAATGTGCGTTTGCGAGATTTGCCGGAGCGCAAATTAAATTGTCTTTTGTATGGAGCAACGGACGCGACAGATATGATTTCTGAAGAAGAGGCGGAAGAAGTGGCAATTCGCATTCGTGCCAAGACTGGCACAGCTTGGACTTTTTCGATGAGCTGGCGGGGCGTGGTGGGATTTTTGCAGGATCGCTATTTCAAAACTGAATCTGATGCAGTGCGGGCCAACATTGAAAAATATATGTCACAAAATCCGTGCTCAACTTGCAAGGGTAAGCGTTATAAGCCCGAAGTTTTGTTGGTGACAGTAGGCGAGAGAAATATTGCGGGCGTGTCCGATGTGAGTGTGGCGGAAGCGCTGGAATTTTTCAAAAAATTGGAAATCAACAAAACCGAAGAATTGATTGCTGGACGCATCTTGAAAGAAATTCAGGCGCGTTTGGGTTTTTTGGAAAATGTCGGACTGGGCTATCTGACCTTATCACGTGGAGCGGCGACTTTGGCTGGCGGAGAAGCACAGCGCATTCGCTTGGCTTCCCAAATTGGTTCACAACTCGTTGGAGTTTTGTATATTTTGGATGAACCATCTATCGGTTTGCATGCGCGTGACAACACTAAACTTTTGCACACACTTTTACAGTTGCGTGACATTGGCAACACTTTGATTGTGATTGAGCATGATGAAGAAACGATGCGCGAAGCCGATTATTTGGTGGATATTGGTCCTGGAGCCGGCCGTTTAGGTGGCGAAATTGTGGCGCAAGGCACACCAGAAGAAGTGATGCAAAACAAGAAATCTTTGACAGCTAAATATTTGAACGGCGAACTCAAAATTGAAGTGCCAGCCGTGCGACGCAATGTGAAAAACAAGAAGTGGCTGGTAGTGCGTGGCGCGCGAGAAAACAATTTGAAGAATGTGACAGTGGAATTTCCTTTGAAAGTTTTGACAGTGGTGACAGGCGTGTCGGGTTCTGGCAAATCATCCCTGGTAGAAGATATTTTGTACAAATCCTTGTCCAACAAGTTAATGCATTCTTTGGAAAAAGCTGGCAAGCATTCGGAAATTTTGGGTGTGCAACATATCAACAAAATCATTATGATTGATCAGTCACCGATTGGTCGCACTCCACGCTCTAATCCCGCGACCTACACCGGTTTGTTCACACCAATCCGCGAATTGTTCGCCTCTACGCGTGGCGCCAAGGGCAAAGGTTATAGTCCTGGTAGATTTTCTTTTAATGTTGCTGGTGGGCGTTGTGACAATTGCAAAGGCGAAGGCTATATTAAAATCGAAATGCAATTTATGCCGGATGTCTATTTGCCATGTGATGTTTGCCAGAGTAAGCGCTATAATCGCGAAACCTTGGAAGTGAAATATAAGGACAAAAGTATCGCGGAAGTTTTGGCGATGACTGTCACGGAGGCGCGTGAATTTTTTGAAAATTTTCATGACATCCATGACAAGCTGGCTGTGTTGGAAGATGTCGGCTTGGGCTACATTCATCTCGGGCAAGCAGCCACCACTCTGTCAGGCGGCGAAGCACAACGCATCAAATTGGCCACAGAACTGTCGCGTCGCGCCACAGGTGACACACTCTATATTCTGGATGAGCCGACTACCGGACTCCATTTTGATGATATTAAAAAACTGCTAATTGTTTTGAATCGCTTGGTGGATGCCGGTAACACTGTCATTGTGATTGAACATAATATGGATGTGATTAAAACGGCGGATTGGATAATTGATCTTGGACCAGAGGGTGGCGACCAAGGCGGGCGAGTAATTGTAACTGGTTCGCCAGAAGAAATTGTGCAATATCAGCAAGAGAGTTATACAGCGAAATATTTGAAAGAGTTTTTGAATAAAAAGTAAGTATATACCTCAATATATACTTGCAAATTAACTTTAGTGATATGAAAGAGGTGAATATAATTGAAAAAGTAAAGACCTTGCCTCAAGTTCCAGGGGTGTATATTTTTTTGAGCGAAGCGAAATCCGCCTCTGGCGGACATGACTCCAAAAAAGAAATTATATATGTGGGCAAGGCTACTAATCTTAGAAGTAGAGTCGGCTCTTATTTTAGAAATATACAAAATACTAAATACCAAATACCAGATACCATTTTTCGGCCGATTGAAATGATGATTGCGCAGGTGGCGGACCTGGAAGTTCAGGAAACTGAGAGTGTTTTGGAGGCGTTGATTTTGGAAGCCAATCTAATCAAGAAGCATCAGCCGAAATATAATGTGCTGGGCAAAGATGATAAGTCGTATGCCTATTTTGTGATTACAAAGGAGGAATTTCCGAAGGTGTTGATTGTGAGAAAAACAGAGTTAGATAAAGCCGATTCGAACCTACGAAATTACACGAATCTACGAACAGTTACGCAGTCGAGGACCGTCCTCGGACGGAGCATGGGACGGTTAGAGGATGGTCCTCTGCGGAGTGTAAAAATCTTTGGTCCGTATACTTCCAAGAAGCAAATGGAAATTGCGCTCAAAATTATGCGTAAGATTTTTCCGTTTCATTCGAGCAAAAATAAAACCGAAAAAGGCTGTCTGGATTTTCAACTGGGACGTTGCCCGGGGCCGTATGCTGGCGCGATTTCTAAAGCCGATTATGCCAAAAATATTCGCGGAATCCAAATGATTTTGGAGGGCAAGAAAAAAAGTTTATTGCAAAGAATGGAAAAGGAAATGTTGGTGTTGGCAAAAAAAGAGGAATTTGAAAAAGCGACGGAGGTGAGGAATAAAATTTTTGCCCTTCAACACGTACAAGACATAGCACTCATCAATCGGGAGGACAAGATACAGGATACAAGAAACAAATCACAAACAAATTCCAAAAACCAAAAACCAAAAACTACAAACTTTCGTATTGAGGCTTATGACATTTCAAACATCTCGGGGCAACAAGCAGTAGGATCAATGGTGGTTTTTGAGAACAATGAACCGAACAAAAAAGAATATCGCAAGTTCAAAATCAAAACTGTTGAGGGTGCGGCGGATGTGGCGATGATGCAAGAGGTTTTGTCGCGACGCTTGAACAATGCCTGGACGCAACCAGACTTGATTTTGCTAGATGGTGGTCAAGGACACTTGAATATGGCACAAAAACTTTTGAGTGAAATGGGCTTTGTGATTCCATTGGTTTCCGTAGCCAAAGGACCAAGCCGTAAAAATCTCAAATTACAAATGACAAATATCAAACAAATAACGAATCCCAAAATCCAAAATAGTATAAACAAAATCATCGAAGATAAGAATTTAATCAAATCAATTATGGATGAAGCGCATCGATTCGCGATAACATATCACCGAAAAGTGCGTAAGAGTGAGTTTATTTGATTTTCTCATTTGTAGAGCCGAGGCAGTGCCTCGGTTCTACAGAGCCCTTTACAAACTCAAGAAAATGCCCTAAAATGTTTACTTAGAGTTTAAATTTTTACTATATTGTAAAAGTAGTTATTCCCAGTACTAATTCCAATAAAGTTTGTATGTATCTTTTGGCTTTGTTTGTGTAGGCGCCTTCGGCTTAATTGACTGGTAATACTTTAATTTAATTAGCGAATTGGTGCGGGATGCTCATTTTTGTAGCTACTCGTACCTCATAGACAAAAATGGCAAAATCTACATCCAAGGTGCGGGACAAGATTATCATCCGTGGAGCGAAGGTTAATAACCTCAAAAATGTAGATATTGATATTCCTCGAGACCAGTTAGTGGTGGTGACGGGCTTGTCTGGCTCGGGGAAATCTTCCTTGGCATTTGACGTGGTTTATGCGGAAGGCAATCGCCGATATTTGGAAGGGATGTCATCCTATGCGCGACAGTTTTTGGATGTAGGCGCGAAACCGGATGTGGACAAAATTGAAAATCTGAGTCCAACTATCTCAATTGATCAGAAAAGCTTGAGCCGAAGTCCACGCTCAACAGTGGGAACTCTGACTGAGATTTATGACTATTTGCGGGTGTTGTTTGCCAAGATTGGCGCACCACATTGTCCGAAGTGTGGAGCGATGATGGTGAGAAAAAGTAATCAAGAGATGCTGAGTGACATTTTGAGTTTTCCCGAAAATACGCAAGTGGCAATTTTGGCCAAAATCAAAGAGACTGGCAAAAACTCTAAAGAAACTTTGCGGAGTATTAGTCAAATTGGCTATGCGCGCGTGCGGTTCAATGGCAAGATAATGTTAGTGACCGAAGCTATGGCCATTGCCAGTGATCAGTTCGAGAGTGCGGTTGAAGTGGTGATTGATCGCATTGTGGTGAAACATAAAAATCCAGACTCCGAGCGAATTGTGGATTCAATTGAAACAGGTCTCAAGGTCGGCAATGGTTCAATCGTTGTTGGAGTCACAGGTGAAGAAGATCGATTTTATAATAAAGATTTCGTCTGTCACGAATGTCGCACGCGAATTTCTGAAATAACTCCACGCCATTTTTCTTTCAACAGTCCAGAGGGGGCGTGTGAGCATTGCTCAGGCTTGGGCATAACCAAAGAAGTGGATATTGATTTAGTGATGCCAAACAAAAACCTTTCTCTTTCAGAAGGCGCCATTTTACCATGGAGCAAATCCAATGGTCGCTTGGGTGGACAAGGCAATTATATGAATATCTTGGAGGTTTTGGGCAAAGAATATGGATTTTCTATTGATGTGCCAGTGAAAAAACTTTCCAAGGAAGCGATTGATATCATTTTCTTTGGTCCAGAACGTAAAGAAATTTTGATTGAACAAAAAGGTGATATGGGCGGTATGAAAGAAGTGCGGGTTATTTTTGAAGGTGTGATTCCAACAATTAAGAAAAAATATCAAGAAGCGGCTTCTGACTATGTTCGCAGTGATTTGGAGAAATATATGTTGGAAAAAGTTTGTCCATCTTGTGAAGGCAAGCGACTCAAAGATGAGTTTTTGGCAGTGATGATTGATGATAAATCAATTGATGATGTCGCGTGCGTGGATTTGGGCAAGTTTATGACATTTCTGAATAGCGTGGAAACAAATTTGAAAGTTGATCGCACAAGACGAGATATCGCTGTGCCACTGGTGAAAGAAATGAAATTGAAAACCGAAGCGCTGATTAATGTTGGCTTGGAATATCTTTCGATTTCACGTGGTGCCAATTCAATTTCCGGCGGTGAGGCGCAGAGAATCAGACTAGCCACACAAATCGGTTCAGAATTGATGGGCATTACGTATGTTCTAGATGAACCATCCATCGGACTACACAATCGTGACACGGAAAAATTGATCAACACAATGCAACTTTTGAAAGAGGCCGGCAATTCTTTGATTGTGGTGGAGCATGACGAAGATATCATTCGCAAAGCCGATTGGATTATTGACATGGGACCAGGCGCTGGTGAAGAAGGTGGTGAAGTCATTTTTCAAGGTGATTTCAAAAAATTGCTAAGCTCAAAAACTTCCACAGCGCAATATCTGACAGGCAAGAAAAAAGTAGCCGAGAAAAAATCTTTCCGCAAGGGCAACAGGAAATCAATTGAAATTATTGGTGCCACGGAACACAACTTGAAAAATATCAATGTGGAAATTCCATTAGGTAAATTCGTATCTATTACGGGCGTGTCTGGTTCTGGCAAATCATCTTTGGTTTCTGACATTTTGGCTAAATCTTTGTCAAGGCATTTTTTCAATTGCAAAGAAACTCCCGGAGCGCATAAGAAAATCAAAGGTCTGGACAATGTCGACAAAGTTATTAGCATCAATCAGACACCAATTGGACGAACACCACGCTCAAACGCCGCGACTTATACTGGTGTGTTCTCTTTGATTCGGGATTTGTTTGCCTCAACTGAAGAAGCGCGAAATCGTGCCTACACCCCCAGTCGTTTCAGTTTCAATATGAAGGGTGGGCGTTGTGAGGTTTGCCAAGGGGATGGTACCAAGAAGATTGAAATGCACTTGTTGCCGGATATGTATGTGAAATGTGAATCTTGCGCTGGAACAAGATATAATCCCAAAACACTTGATATTGAATATCAGGGCGTGAATATTGCCGAAGTTTTGGATATGAGTGTTTCTTATGCTTTGCGATTTTTTCGTAAATCTCAATTAATTGTAGAAAAACTCTCAACTTTGGAACAAGTTGGTTTGGGTTATTTGAAACTGGGACAAAGTGCCACTAATTTGTCCGGTGGTGAAGCGCAAAGAATCAAATTGGCCACGGAACTTTCTCGAAAATCCACTGGCAAAACTTTATATATCTTAGACGAACCAACGATTGGATTGCATTTTGATGATGTAAAGAGGCTGCTAGGTGTACTAGACGCATTAGTAGATAAAGGCAATTCAGTTTTGGTGGTGGAACATAATGTCGATGTGATTCGCAATTCGGATTGGGTGATTGATATTGGACCAGATGGCGGTGACAAGGGTGGAGAAATTGTCTATGCTGGAACGCCAGATAAATTGAAGAATGTGAAGAGAAGTTGGACGGCGAAATACATTTAGCAACTCTAACTTTCTTTTGGCAGCAAAAGAAAAAAATACGCCATTTTTCTTTTCCCAAAAGAAAAGTGGCAAAAAAGAAAAAGGCCGCACAGCTGCATACCAAGACAAATTTTCAACTTGTTCACTAAAATTCCAAAAGAATTCAAAAGGCTAACTAGTATGAAATTTTTTAACGTTCACAAGTTTCAATTTGTACCTTGGTATTCCGCGAGTGCGTGAATGATTTTTTAGTTTTTTTAAGCTTATTATGGATAATAATCTTTCTAAATATGTTCTGACTACGCTGGCGTATTATGATGTTATGGATTATCCAATGACGGCTTTTGAAATTTGGAAATACCTGACCGTAATTTCCAATTTCCAATTTCCAATTTCCAATAATCAAATTACTAAGTATTCATTAACAGATGTTGTGAGCGAATTGGAAGATGATAAGTTGCAGAAGTTTGTAGAGGAATTTCAGGGTTATTATTTTTTGCGAGGCAGACGCGATTTGGTAGAGCAGAGGATTGAACGAAATAAGATTGCGGAGCAGAAATTTCGCATTGTACAAAAAGTAGTTTTTTGGTTACGCTTCGTGCCTTTTGTGCGAGGAGTGGCCGTGACGGGCAGATTGGCTATGAAAAATACGGAGTTCAAGAGTGATCTGGATTTTTTGGTAGTTTTGAAAAAGGGACGAATTTTTACTGGACGAACTCTAGTGACATTGATGGTGCATCTGCTAGGCAAGAGGCGTTATGGCCAAAAAATAAACAATCGAGTGTGCCTAAACTATTTTATAACCAATAAGTCTTTAGAAATCAATCTAAAAGATGTTTTTTCAGCCTCGGAATATTCTTTCATTGTGCCAATCTTTGGCCGTAAAACTTTCAAGAAATTCCAATGGAAAAACAATTGGATTATGAAATATAAGCCTAATTACCAAGCAAAATCCATAAATAGCACCAAATTATTGCATGACAGCCAGCTTGCAAAAACCATCAGAAAAGCTGGTGAAAAATTATTAGCCTTTGACTTCATCGAACAATCCTTAAAAAAATGGCAAACCAAGCGCATCATGAATGATCCAAGAACTAAGCAAGCCGGCAGTATGATTGTGGCTAATGATGATTCACTGGTTTTTTTGCCCAACCCACAAAGCTCTAAAGTCTTTGAAAAATTTCAAGAGCGACTAGCTGGATTGAAATAGGAGCAGTATGTAGCGCATACGCAAGATGCCAAACAACCCGCGTTTTTTTATGCAATATTGCGATTAAACTTGTTTTATATCGCTTGATTTTGTGCTATAATATTAGAAGAAAATAAAAAAAATTGATCCTGTTAAATACAGCTACGCTGGTCAGCCTAAGGCGGAATTTAACTGGGTAAAAAATAAAAATGGAAATAGTAAATGATTTTAATCTAAAAAAACAGGCTGAGGAGTTGGGCGTGAGTGTTTGGAAGACTCCAAGTTTTTTGTTGATTGTGATGGGCTTTGTCATTGTTGCAGCGATGACGGCAACCTATTTTGTTTCTCAGATTTATGATCAGCCAGAAGTTTTGATTGGAGCGGAAAGCTTGGTGGTTTCAATCATTTTGATTATTGGAAATTCCATCATTCGGCAGGTTGAAGAAATGGCTAAGCTCAACAAAATGAAAACCGAATTTGTGTCGGTGGCCTCACATCAACTGCGCACCCCACTTTCAGCTATTCGTTGGGAAACTGAGCTTTTGTTGTCAAAATTTAGTTGTGGATTGGATGCCAAGCAATGCAAGGGCATTGAAACAATCAATACCTTGGCCACGCGCATGACTAGATTAGTCAATGATCTGCTGGATGTAACCAGAATTGACCAAGGTCGACTGATTTTGAAAAAAGAAAAGGTTGATATGATGAAAATTGTGGATGAGACTATTGCTAACTTTTTGCCCTTGGCGAAAGTTAAAAATTTGCACATCATGGTTAATAAAAAAAACAAAAAGTCTACGGTTGTGGCAGATAAAGAGAAGATAAAATTAGTTTTGGAAAACTTGCTTAGCAATTCTATAAAATATACGCCCAATCGAGGCAAAATTGAAGTGAGTTTGGCTGTGGTTGAGGGATTTCTAGTTTTCTCTATTCGTGATAATGGTGTGGGGATTCCCAAAGAACAACAGAATCATGTTTTTAGTAAGTTTTTTCGCAGTGACAATGCAGTTAGATATCAAACTGAGGGAACAGGCTTGGGACTATACATTGCTAAAAATATTGTTGAGCAATTGGGTGGAAAAATTTGGTTTCAATCAATTGAAGAAGTCGGTTCAGTATTCAGCTTTTCTTTGCCGCTGGTATAGATTTTGGTTATATCTCAAAGGTCCAATCTTGAAAAGACTAGAGATAATAAGAAATGCATAAATTATAAATAATAATTATATGAGTAAAAAGATTTTAGTTGTTGAAGATGAAAGCGCGCTGATGGGTGCTATGAAAGAATTTTTGTTAGCGGAAAATTTTTCTGTGGTGACTGCTGATGACGGCGAAGAAGCGATGATGATGGTTAAAAAGGAAAAACCCGATTTGATTCTTTTGGATATTGTTTTGCCAAAAAAGGATGGCTTTGCAGTCCTAGCTGAACTTAAGGCAGATGTCGAGATGGAAAAAATTCCCGTGATGTTGCTAACAAATCTGGAAAGCGCAGATGATGTAGACAGGGCTTTCAGCTTGGGGGTTAGCACTTATTTAGTCAAATCAAATTATAAGCTAGAAGAAATAGTAGAGAAAATAAAAGAAATGTTGAAAATCTAGAACCTACAAAAATACAAATCCGCCGTGGCGGACAAAAGTACAAAATACAAAAAACAAGATACAAAAATCAAAAAGATATGCGGATTGAGAATAAACAACTGTATGAGTTTATCAAAGATTCCGAGCTAATCAAGCTTGAGGATCTTGAGTTGGCATACAAAGAAGCACAAGATAGTTCCAAGATATTGGGGGATGTGCTGCTAGAAAAAAAATTGATTGATGAGGTGAAGTTGCGCGAATTGTATGCTTATATTTTAGGTGTGCCATTCGTGGACTTGTCTAAGGAAATTATTCCGGCAGATATTTTGCAGATTGTACCAGAGCCGATTGCCAAAAAATATAAGATTGTAGCCTTTGAAAAGACGGGCTCAGAATTGAAAATTGCCATGTTGAATCCCGAGGATATTCAAACCGTGGACTTCATTCGCAAAAAAACTGGTTTAAAAATAATCACCTGCTTGACTTCAGAGGACAGCATCAACATTATCTTGAAACAATACGCCAAGAGTTTGAAGGCAGAGTTCGGCGACATTATTGAAAAAAATTCTTCGGAAGTTTCGGGAGACGAAAAAGAGGATTTGGAAAAAGTGGCACAAGGATTGCCAATCATCAGAATTGTTGACACCCTCATCAAACATGCGATTTTACAAGGCGCAAGTGATGTGCACATTGAACCAGATGAAAAAGAGGTTCGCGTGCGTTATCGCATCGATGGAATTTTGCATGATGCTATGACTCTACCTAAGCAAGTTAAGCATGGCATTATTGCTAGAATCAAAGTTTTGTCTAATTTGAAGTTGGATGAACATCGTGTTCCGCAAGACGGACGATTTAAGATTGAAAAGGATGATTTGAAGATTTCCTTTCGTGTCAGTATTCTGCCAATTTTTGATGGTGAGAAAATCGTAATGCGTCTTTTGAATGAAAATAGTAAGGGTCTCACTCTAGAGAAGATGGGGATGACTGGTTTGGGATTGGAGATCATTCATCGACAAATCAAAAAACCTAATGGTATGATTTTGGTGACTGGGCCAACTGGGTCTGGAAAGACCACAACGCTATATACAATTATGGATATTTTGAATACTCCGGAGGTTAATATTAGCACTGTGGAAGATCCGGTGGAATATCGCATGCCAAGAGTCAATCAAACCCAGATTTATACTAAAGTTGGTCTGACTTTTGCGGCGGGTTTGCGTTCACTCTTGCGTCAAGATCCAGACATCATTATGGTTGGGGAAATTCGAGATCAGGAGACGCTGGAAATGGCGATTCATGCAGCTTTGACCGGACATCTTGTGCTTTCAACCTTGCATACAAACAGTGCGGCAGCAACTCTTCCTAGAATCATTGATATGGGTGCGGAAGCGTTCATGGTAGCTTCAACAGTGAATGTAATTATTGCTCAGCGATTGGTACGAAAACTTTGCCAAGATTGTAAGAAAGAATATCAAATGACTAGTAAGGAGTTAGAAGCACTGGGTGAAAGTTATGATATGACCGCACTACTAGAGGTTATTAAGAAAAATGAAAACCTGAAAGATTTAGTGGGTAAAAAAGCTAAATGGGAAGATGTGAAGTTATATAAATCTGTTAGTTGCGAACAATGTCATGGCGAGGGTTATAAGGGTCGAAGCGGAATTTATGAAGTTTTAGAGGTGGATGATGAAATTGAAAAGATGATTTCGCAAAAAACTCCCACAGAAGAATTGGAGAAAAGAGCACGTGAAAAAGGCATGTTGACGATGGTAGAAGATGGATTTGTGAAGGCAGTGAGCGGCATAACATCAATTGAAGAGATATTGAGAGTAACCAAGGAGTAATCATGTTAGCATGTTAACACCTTAACATGCTAGCAATAAATTTCATGCTAATCTGTTAATATGCTAAAATGATATGAATATATTTTATACCGCTAAAAGTTTCTCAGGAGAAACTAAGAGTGGTGAGATGAAAGTGAATGATGAGAGAGAACTGGCTGCACAGTTACGTGCAGATGGTTTTGTTTTGACATCTTTCAAGGAGTTGAAGAACGAAGATGGTCAGGCGATTCAGATTAAGTTTATGGATAGATTCTCTGGAATTTCGGTGGCAGAAAAGATGATGTTTGCTAAAAATTTGAGTGTTATGATTTCTTCCGGATTGCCATTGTCACGAGCTTTACAAAACATAACCAAACAAACAGTCAACAAAAAGTTTATCGATGTGCTTACGCATGTTGGCGAGGACATTCAAACTGGGGCGAGTTTTGCGGATAGTTTGGCAAAATTTCCTGGGACTTTTGACGATCTTTTCATAAACATGATTCGCGTAGGTGAGGTGAGTGGAAGTTTGGAAGAAGTGTTAAATATTTTAGCTTTGCAGCTAGAAAAGGATCATGAATTGATAAAGAAAGTTCGGGGTGCCCTAGTGTATCCTAGTGTAATTTTGGTGGCCATGGGCTTGGTTGGAATCGTAATGATGGTTTATGTTGTGCCGCAGATTACGGGAGTGTTTAAAGACTTGAATGCGACCTTGCCAGCTTCAACCCAATTTATTATTGATATGAGTAGCTTGATCCGTGATTATTGGTATATTTTGATTTTTATATTTCCCTTGGTGGGAATTGGTTTGAAGTTTCTATTATCAACTGATGTCGGTAAGAAATTATTCGGTGTGATATTGCTAAATATTCCAGTTATAAAAAATATCGTCATCAAAGTTAATTGTGCTAGATTCGCTCGAATTTATAGCTCACTTTTGAAAAGTGGAGTTTCAGTGGTTGAGGCTTTGCGAATAATTTCCAGAACTCTGACTAATTTTTATTATAAAAGAGCATTTACTCGTTCAATCGGCGAAGTGCAAAAAGGTGTAAATTTGAGTAAAATTATCGGAGAAGAAAAGAAAATTTTCCCAGTTTTGGTATCACAGATGATTGAGGTTGGTGAAGAGACAGGCAAAACTGAAGCTGTTTTGGGCAAGCTCGCAGAATTTTATGAGGATGAGGTTGATCAAATAACAAAAAATCTATCTTCAATTATCGAACCAGTTTTGATGCTCTTGATTGGAACAGTGGTTGGTTTCTTTGCTGTTTCGATTTTGCAGCCGATGTATAGCGTTTTGGAAAATATAAAATAGAAATCTCAATGTCAAAATCTCAATGTCAAAAAAAGTTTTCAAAAAATGCTGGTTTCACTTTGATTGAAGCTTTGACGGTTTTGTTTATTTTTTCCTTGATTACAATGACCTTCTATTCAATTTTTTCAGTAGGTACGCGCTATATTCTTGAATCCAAAAATAGATTAGGTGGGGTGGCATTGGCAAACGAGAGGATGGAGATTATTCGAAATTTGAAATATGATGATATTGGTATTGTGGGCGGAATCCCCAGTGGAAATTTGGTGGCGGAGGAGGATGTGACGGAAAGCAAACACGCCTATCACGTGAAGACATTTGTTCAATATGTGGATGATCCATTTGATGGCGTCTTGCCGGCTGATGTGATTCCGACTGATTATAAACGTGTCAAAGTAACAGTTTCTTGGAATGGAGTCAACAATGCACAGAGCGATATATCATTGGTGGCGCGATTTGTACCAGCAGGCATAGAGCAGGCAGCTTCTGGTGGAATTCTAGCTGTGAATATCATGGGTAGTAATGGAATTGGCGTGCCACAGGCTTCAGTACATATCACCAATTCATCTGTTTCGCCGGCAGTCAATGTGACAGCCATGACAGATGATACGGGCAATTTGATGTTGCCAGGTGCTAAACAATCAATTCAGGGTTATAATATTACGGTTACTAAAAATGGATATGAAACCGTGGAGACAATTGATCCAGACTCAGTTTCCTATTCAGTCACAGACACGCCTGCGTCTGTTGTTGAAGGTATGCTTAATATGAAAAGTATTGTGCAAGACAAATTTGCAAAATTGAAAATCATAACCACCGATGCGCAAGGAGAAAAATTGCCAGGAGTTAATTTTAGTATAGAAGGGGGTAGAATCTTGGGTTCAGATATGATGTTTGTGCCTGCCAAGCCAACATACAATTTGAAGTCCGATAACACTTCAGATTCTGATGGTGAAGTGGATTTTGGCGATGTGAGTCCTGGCCAATTCTTCATCTTCACCATTGTTAAGACCGGATATACATTGATTGGATTAAGTAATTTTGCAAATGTGGACTTAACCACTAATGAATATACATTATTAAAGCCAGCTGAAGATGTGGAAGATGTTACAATGCGGTTTGCTGAAAATGACGTTAATTCGTTGGTTGTGCAGGTCGTAAGGGATGCTGATAATACGTTGATAGAAAATGCTGAAGTTACATTATCAAATTCAACTGGCTTTAGCGAAGTGCAAACAACACCAAAGAGTGGTTCAGTATTTTTTCCAGTCTCGACAACACCACTTGCAGTTGGAACATATGACTTGAAGGTGACTATGACGGAATTTAATGATTATATGGCAACAGTAGATGTTGATGAGGATAAATTAGTTATACAACAAATAAAATTAGTAGCCAACGAGTTATGAAAAAAACAATCAAACACTATTCCGGAATGAGTCTAGTTGAGATGTTGGTAGCCATCGGTATTTTGACGATTGCTATGGCAGGACTAACGGCACTTTTTATGCGAACTTGGAAAATAAACTCTTATACTATCGAAATGGGGCAATCATCTTTTGCTGTCTCGCAAGGCGTAAATACGATGGTGGGATATCTGAGAAAAATCAGACAAGCTGACGATGGATCGTATCCAATAAAATCAGCAACAGGAACTGATTTGGTGGTTTTTTCTGATTATGACAAGGATGGTGTTACTGAAAGGCTCCATTTATATTTGCAAGATCGTCAAATCAAAATGGGCATCACTGATCCAACCACTGGAATCCCAAGATCATATCCGACAGGTGATCAACAAATAAAAATTTTAGCGGATGATATTGTTAATTCTGTAAGTGAGCCAATTTTTTATTATTACAATAGCAGCTATCCGGGAGACACAGCGCATAACCCAGTGGCAATGCCAGTGGATGTTTCAACTATTCGTTTAGTTAAAATATATTTACGTATAAATATTGATCCAAATCGCGATCCGGAGAATATTGAAACGCAATCGTTTGTTGAATTCCGTAATTTAAATGATTATGATCGTATGAAGTAATATGTTTATAAATATGCAAAATAAAAATATAAATAGTAGAGGATCGGTGCTAGCTTATGCCTTGGTCATTATGGCAATTGTGGCAATTATTTCAACTTCTATGTTGAAATATATCACTTCACAGTTGCGTTTTAGTTTTTATCGCAGTGAAAAAGAGCAATCATTTCAAGTAGCTGAAGCAGGTATATATTTTTATCGTTGGTATCTGGCACATCAAGTATCGGGAAAAACAGCTCAGCAAATCAAAACTTTTTGGCAGAGTGGCAATCCCTATGGTGTGAACACGCCGTATGAGGCCGAATTTTTCGATCCAGAAGGTGGGGCAATTGGGAAATATCGAATTCAGGTTGATCCACCCGATTTAGATTCAACTATTGTGATGGTGAAATCAACCGGTTGGACATATAAGGATCCAGATGTGAAGCGAGTGGTGCAAACTAGATTTCGTCGACCATCTTGGAGTGAATTTGCGGTGGCGGCCAATGATGTCATGCGTTTTGGTCCTGGAACTGAGGTTTTTGGGAAAATTCATTCCAATAATGGTATTCGTTTTGATGGTGTAGCACATAACATCGTGAGTAGCTCAATGGATAAATATGATGATCCGGATCACTCTGGTGGCAATGAATTTGGAGTGCATACTCACATTTCTCCGACAGATTTATTGCCACCAAACGCAGTTCCACAACGAGTAGATGTCTTTCAAGCTGGACGACAATTTCCTCTGCCAGTGATTGATTTCAATGGAGTTCTTTCAGATTTGAATAATATAAAAACAGAATCGCGTAAACCGACAGGAAACTTGCTGAATAATTGCACAACAACAGGCTGTTACTTTGATAATACTGGTGGCGGGAGAAGAATTATTCTCAAAGATAATAAAACTTTCGATATGTGCACAGTGGATACTTATAATGCCACATCTTATAGTATTTCAAAATATAAAAAAGTTGCCAATCCAAACAAAACTTGTGATAGTTGCAGTGGGCAATGTTTAGCTAATTATCCAATTCCGACTAATGGCGTAATTTTTGTTGAGGATAATATCTGGGTAGAAGGAACTATAAATGATTCAAGGGTAACAATCGTAGCAGCCAATCTTGTTAGCGGTACAAAAGCCAATGTGTATATAGGAAACAACAATTTATTGTATACCAATTTTGACGGTAAGGATATAATTGGGCTGATTGCACAAAACAATATCAGTGTTGTGTTGAATAGTCAAGATAATTTAACTATCGATGCGGCGCTTTTGGCGCAATCTGGTCGAGTTGGAAGGGATTATTATTCTGGCAATCATAAAAATTCAATCACGGTTAATGGTTCGATTGCAACCAACTTGCGTTATGGATTCGCCTACACAGATGATACTGGCTATGATACGCGAGTTTTGAATTTCGATAATAATTTATTGTATTATCCGCCACCATATTTTCCAACTGGCACGGAGTATTCCATAGATCTGTGGGATGAACTCTAGGTTGCGTCAGCACGTTAGCATTTTAACATGTTAACAAAAAAAATGATTCAAAAAAAACTGTTAATATGCTAAAATGGATATAGATTGATATTACTAATATGTTGACGTGTTAATATGTTAAAATGCACACATGAGTTTTCTCAATAAAAATATAATTAATTTTGAACCAAAGATAATCGGACTGGATCTGAGTGATTTGTCAGTTAAGGTTTTTCAGGTTGAAAAAGATGGTGGGCATGATGTGGTGCGTGGTTATGGTTCAGTGGATATTCCATTGGGCAATATTGATGATGGAAGAATAATAAATGAAAGTATCGTGGCTGAGGCAATTAAGTCTGTTTTGAAATTACCGAGTGCTAAGAAAATCAACTCCAATAAAGTTATTTGTTCATTACCTGAATCTAAAGCTTTTGTGCGTATAATAACCATTCCAAAAATGAGTGAAGATGAAGCCAAGGAAGCGGTTAAATGGGAGATGGAGGCGAATATGCCAATGTCTTTGGCCGAAGTGTATTTTGATTGGCAATTTTTGAAAGTTGATAGCGATGGCAAAAAACAACATGTTTTAACCGTAGCTGTTTCTCGGGAGATTGTGGACAGTCGGATGAGTGTTTTGACCTTGGCTGGTCTGGATGCATACAGCTTGGAAGTCGAATCAATCGCAAGCATTCGCAGTTTGGTGAATAGCGAAGCAGTCAGAGGCGAGATATCTTTGATTGTTGATTTGGGTGCGCGCAGAACGAGTTTTATCATTGCTGATGATGTGGTACCATATTTCACTTCAAGTATTCCTTTTTCTTCAGAGAGTATGAATGATGCTATCAGTAAGACTTTGAACTTGAGCAGTGCTGATGCCGAAAAAGTGAAAGTGAATAATGGTATAGTCAACGCAGGGGATGGTAATCCAATTTTCAACGCGGTTAGTCCACTCCTGGAAAATTTAGTGACAGAAATTATGAAAACCATGGATTTTTATGGAGAAATGTCAAAACGACCAAAAGGAGTGAATAAAATTATTTTGTGCGGAGGTGGTTCAAGCATGAAGGGTTTGGCCGAATATCTACAGCAAAGAACAAAAAAAGATGTATCCGTGGGAAGTCCTTGGATTAATTTGAAAACAGTCGATAAGCTACCCACAATTAACAAGGAAACCTCAGTAAGATATGTCACAGCCATTGGCCTAGCAATTAGAGGAATGAATTATGGAAATTAAACTAAATCTTATCCCGCAATATCAAAAAGACGAGATAATTCAAGCAAACAGATTGAAGTCGATTTTACGATGGGAAATTGAGCTGACTATCATTGCAATTATATTTTTTTCACTGCTTTTTAGCTTGAATTATTTAATGAAATTTAATCTAGAAGCGCAAACTAGCGAATTTGCAAGTAAACAAAGTAAGGAAAAATACGAAAGCATTGCTAGTTTGGATGAAAATTTCAAAACAGTTAACGTCATGATGACGTTGGATGAATCAATTCAAAAAGATCAATTATATTGGTCACGAATGTTTGATAAATTGAGTAGTGCTATATCAGATGGAATAAGCGTGAACAAATTGGCGAATAAAAATTATAAGGTTTTGATAGCTGGCATAGCTGACACTCGTGATGTTTTGATAGATATGAAAGATAATCTTGCGCAAGAGTCATGTTTTGTTAATGTGAACCTGCCACTTTCTAATTTGGCTGCTAAAGATAATGTGGAGTTTCAAATAGAATTTGATATAAAAGAAGAATGCATAAAAAATAAATGAAAGATTTTTTAAAAATATACAAAATTCAATTGATAGTCGGCGCATATGTGGCGGTGGTTCTTGCATTTGCGTATTTTGTAGCTATGCCAGTTGTGAATAAAATAAATAGTAGCGCAGATGAAATTCAACAAAAAAAAATTGATGGAGAATTGAATGAAAAAAGATTGGCTGATGTCCCGGTGATGGAGGAAAATTATCGCAAATTCAAGGAAAATGAAGGTGACTTGGCGATAGTTATTGAGCTGAATAGCGAAGTGGAATTGATTAAGGAATTGGAATCCATAGCTGCGCAAACTGACAATCAAATTGAGTTTAAGATTCAAGATGCTCAAGTTGGTAAGCCATCAGCTAAGCAGAAAGGTACTGAGGATGATATCAAGACTAAACTGGCCTATGCAAACTATCTTTCGATGCAAGTTGCGGTGGAGGGAAATTATGTCAATTTATTGAATTTTATTCATAAACTTGAAAACTATAAAAAAACTGTTAACATAATATCAGTGAGTTCGGAAAAGAAAGAGCCAGATAATTATGCGGATAAATTAAATCCTTTTGCTACTTCTACAAAAAAATCCTCAAATAGCAAAGAAACAATAAATAGTATTTTGGATGTAGTGGTGTATATAAAAAAATGAAAATAGATTTAAAAAATTTACAAGGCGGTATAAATCTGAATGATTTACCTAAGAAATTAGGAAAATTTGTTATTCGCAGAGAAATGTACATTCTGTTGGCTATTTTGGTTTTGATTATTGGATATTGTGGCTATCTCTGGTATGGATATGTCTATAAATATCAATGGGATGATATGAGAAAGCAGGATTATATGAATACAAAAAAAGCTAGCGCCACTTTTGATAAGAAAAAGTTCGATAGAGTGTTAAATGATATAACCATTAGAAAAGATGAATATCAAAAAGCTGTTGAGACTAAGAATGATATTTTTAAATTGAAATAAAAAATAATATTGTCGTAAATCGTAGAGACGCCCTGTCGGGGCGTCTCTACATTTTTCTATGATATTTTTTTCAAATAAGCGATCCAATAGTTTCTTTTGTAGGGTTGCCCATCAAAATTGGTGTAGCCAGTTTTTTTGCTGAGGTGTAGGATTTTGAAAAATTTTCCGTAGGTTGCGCGAAAGTCTTGCTCGGAGAAAACTCTTTCCACAAGCCCACTCCTGGGCATTTTATAAGTATCTTTTTCTGATCCAGGAAAATTGGCAATCAATTTTTTGGCGTTTTTGTCACCATCTCGACAAAGCGCTCGGACAAATAAATAGCCTTCAGATTGCAGGGTGCGATCCATCTCTTGCAGATAAATTTTTCTTTCCTTTTCATTGAGTGCGTTGGAAGATGTAACGTCAAGAATCATGTTGAAGCTGTTATCAGCGAAGGGATATTTTTCTCCAATGCTTTGTTCTAGATATTGCACTGAAACTTGTAAATCTTGAGCACGCTTTTGGGCAATTGCTAGAGCGGTGGGCGAGATTTCAAGGCCACAGATGGTGTTACCTAAAGTAGCTAGATAATTGGAATTGCGACCTGTGCCACAGCCCAAATCGAGCACTCTGAGATTGAAAATTTTATGGCCAGTCTGTTTTTTGAAAAATTTTAGAAAGCGCAAAACATCACCTTGCGGTTTGTCGCCCTTGGTGATGAAAAGCGGATTTCGGTATTCCTTGTCCCAATTATTTTTTTGTGACATAAATTTATATAAAAAACTTCGGATAGGCCGAAGTTTTTCATTAGGGTGCGCCCTGCAGGATTCGGACCTACGACCCCTTGGTTCGAAGCCAAGTACTCTATCCACTGAGCTAAGGGCGCATTTAATTTTTCTCTGTGCGCCGGGCAGGAATCGGACCTGCGACCAATAGCTTAGAAGGCTACTGCTCTATCCACTGAGCTACCGGCGCAGTTTTTTTATTTTGAAAAAATCTACAGGGGGGCGGCCACAGGGAATCGGACCCTGGTACTTGGTACCACAAACCAATGTTCTACCATTGAACTATGGCCGCCACTCTATAGACTTTTTGAATATAAATTTTTTGTTTTGTGTTTACACTGAGCGAGTCCGCCGTGGCGAATGAGTCGAAGTGTGCACCCACTAGGACTTGAACCTAGGACCATATCCTTAAGAGGGATCTGCTCTACCAACTGAGCTATGGGTGCAAATTAAAATTGCCCACAGGCAATACGGCCATAATAGCAATAAAAGAGCGATTAGTCAACTTCTCCGCAGTAACTCATCCAAAATCTAATGATTGCCCTAGTCGATTTATCATTTAAAATCTAATCTTGGAGATAGCTAAACAATTAAGGCTATCTCCATG
>LBXA01000006.1 GCA_000995125.1 Candidatus Moranbacteria bacterium GW2011_GWA2_39_41
TCATGGAGATAGCCTTAATTGTTTAGCTATCTCCAAGATTAGATTTTAAATGATAAATCGACTAGGGCAATCATTAGATTTTGGATGAGTTACTGCGTGTATTTGACAGTTTCCGGCTTTGGCTGTATACTAATCTATGTAACTGAAGTAACATAAATAACAGCTTTTAGGCTGTATTTTTAAAATTATATGACACTAGCAATTATCAAGACAGGCGGAAAACAGTATAAAATCGAAGAAGGAGACAAAATCAAAGTGGAAAAAATTGAAGGTGAAGAGGGTAGTGTAATCACCTTTAATGAAGTCCTTTTTGTAGGTGATGAAAAAGATGCTAAGGTTGGAACTCCGGTTGTGGCTGGGGCGAAAGTTGAAGCCAAAATCATCAAAACTGAAAAAGGTGACAAAGTGGTTGGTGTGAAATTCAAAGCTAAGAAGAGATACAAAGTGAAGTTCGGTCATCGACAAACCATGACAGAAGTGGAAATCCTTTCGATCAAATAGTCTTTCAACTAATAAAAAAAAAAAAAAAGTTCAATCTTAACGGGTTGAGCTTTTTTATTAGCTGAAAGACTATTTGCGATTGAGAATTGCCGAACCAAGAGTTAGTTCATCGGCGTATTCGATGTCGCCACCAGTGGAAAGACCACGAGCCAGGCGAGTGATTTGGGTGGGATATTTTTTGAGAGTGCGCGCAACATAGAGCGCGGTAGCGTCACCTTCGGTGGTAGGATTCATAGCTAGGATGATTTCAGTGATGCCGTTGTTTTTGACGCGCTGTTCCAATTCGTTGATTTTCAATTTATCGTTGCTAGCGATCGGTTCAATGACTCCACCCAAAACATGATATAGGCCATTGTATTTCTTGGTTTTTTCAATCGCAAAAATGTCGAGTGGTTCTTCGACCACGCAAATGCTTTTTTGATCACGGGATTTGTCAGCGCAAACCAAACAAAATTCACCTTCACTGATGTTGTAGCATTGTTGGCAATATTTCAAATTGGTTTTGAGCTCGCTCAAAGTCTTGGCAAAATCTTCCAGCTTTTCTGGATTTTGTTTGAATAGAAACAACACCAAACGCTCCGCCATTTTTGGTCCAACGGACGGCAGGGAAGCGAAGTGATCAATTAGTTTCTTGAAAGCTTTGGGATACATGAGGATTTAAATCACCAATCAAATCTCTAATTAGTCTCGAATTATCTCTAATTCTTTTCGGGATTATTAGTGAAAGATTAGTGTTGATTTGTGATTTATATCATTATTCTCCTCCTCCTGAAAAATTAGTGTGGGTGCGTTCGAGGGATTTGAAAGTGGTAGAAGTTTCTTGAAAGTAGAGCGCCATTTTTCCAACCGGACCGTTTCTATGCTTGGCGATATGAACTTCGACAATGTTTTTGTTGGGCGTGTCAGGCTTTTCACGATCTTCTCGATAGAGGAACATCACGATGTCAGCGTCCTGCTCGATTGATCCGGATTCGCGCAAATCAGAAAGTTTTGGAATTTGCGGACTACGCGATTCCACTGCACGAGATAACTGAGACAACGCGATGATGGGAATGTTGAGTTCACGCGCCAACTGTTTGAGTCCACGGGAAATTTCCGAAATTTCATTCACCCGATTGTCGCCGCCAGAAGAACGACCTTCCATCAACTGCAAGTAGTCGATAATGATGAGTCCCACATTGTGTTCAGATTGCAAGCGTCGTGCCATAGTGCGCATTTCCATCACGTTAGCGGATCCTGAGTCATCAATGAAAATTGGCGCATCAGACAAGACACCCATCGCTTCACCAATTCTTTGAAAATCATCATCGCCCTCACCTGATTTGAGTCGGCCGGTGCGCAAACGCCACAAGTCCACGCCCGATTGAGCAGCCAACATTCTGTCGATCAACTGATCGGAGCCCATTTCTAGTGAAAAAATTCCCACTGGAACTTTTTGTTGCACTGCCACTTGGCGCGCCAAGTCCAAGGCCAAAGTTGTCTTTCCAATGGAAGGTCGAGCCGCCAAAATGACTAAATCGGATTTTTGGAAACCAGCCAAGATATTGTCTAGATCTGGATAACCACTGGGGATGCCACGCAATTGATGATCGCCTTTGTGCAATTCATCGATGCGATTGAAGGCGGCTTCCAAAATGGATTTGATGGGCACGAAATCTTGCTTGATGAATTTTTGTGACACAGCAAAAAGTTTTTGCTCAGCTGAGTCCAAAAGTTTTTCCACATCTTCACTTTCTTCATAACCCAACTCCACAATTTCACTAGCAGATTGAATGAGCTTGCGCAAAGTGGATTTTTTCTGCACCACTTGAGCATAATGAACAATGTTGGAACTCGATGGCACGAAATTAACTAGGTTAGTTAAATAACTAGAACCGCCAATTTTTTCTAGTTGGTTTTTTTCTTCCAGACGATTGGAAAGTGACAACACATCAATTGGATCGCGTTTTTCATACAGCTCCGTCATTGCTTCATAAATCAGATTGTGAATGTCTTTGTAGAAATCGCCGATGCGAATTAGATTAGCCACTTTGATAATGGCATCTTTGTCCAACATCAAAGCTCCGAGCACTGATCTTTCAGCGTCGATGTTTTGGGGTGGTACTCGCAAATTTTCATTAGATGTTTTTGCCATTTTTATATTATACCAATCTAAAGGTGCGACTGGCAACTGTCAGTTATATCATTACTTATGCAGGAGTTATAAACATGTTGACGATGAGGGTGAATTATTTCAATATATCTTTGATTTCTTCCACACTTTGGCTTTGCATCAGTTTTTGCCGCAGTTCGGAGGCATTGGGGAAGCCTTTGAAATACCAAGTCAAGTGTTTGCGAATTTCAAACATACCAGTGGCGCCCTTGTTGACCCACAACAATTCAGCGTGCTCAATAGCAATTTTTTTGATTTTGGCAAAATCGTATTCGTTGCCCGTAGAGACGAGGCATGCCTCGTCTCTACAATTATTGGACATCAAATTTTTTATTTGCGCAAAAATATACGGTTTGCCCCAAGCGCCACGGGCAATGCCGACACCATCAATGTTTGGATAATGGTCTAAAATATTTTTAGCATCCTCAGGGGTATTGATGCCGCCATTGGCCAACACGATTTTGTCAGGAATAATTTTTTTGATTTCGGAAACAATGTCAAAATTGAGTGGTCCAGAAAAACCACCTTCATAAGTTCGCGCATGCACCATCACAGTGGTGAATGGCAAGTCCTTGATGTTTTCAATAAATTCAATGGCCGTAGTAGAGACGCAAGATTTTGCGTCTCTACCTTCAATACCGGCGCGAATCTTGATTGAGACAGGCAAATCAGTGTTGTTGCAGACGGCGGAAATTATTTCGCGAGCTAATTCCTTTTGAGGCATCAAAGCGCAACCAGATCCGTGGCCAAAAACTTTTTTGGCCGGACAGCCAAAATTGATGTCGATGCCGTCTGGTTTGACCTCTTTGGTCACAATTTGAGTGGCCTTGGCGAAGTGGGCTGGATCTTTGCCGAACAGCTGAACGACGTAGGGACGCTCTGGAGCCCCAAATTTGATGAGCTCCAGGGTGCGCACAGGCTTAAAAAACAGCGCGCTGACGCTGGCCATTTCGCTATAAGCCACATCTGCTCCATATTTGATACAAATCTCCCTGAAGGCACTATCAGTGATGCCAGCCATCGGAGCGAGGGCTAAAATAGGCTTTTTAAGTTGTAGCCAAAAATTATCATTCATATCTAATAATTATAGAGTTAATTTTAGGCATTATCAAGTTTAAGTTCCCAATATCCACTGTTGACATAAAACGCGATATCCTTTATTATTATTTTACTAGTTGTTATCTAGTCCCGCCTGTGGCCTAAACCGCCACAAATACGGGCAAGTTTTTATTTAATTCAAAATTATCCTAGGCTTAAATTAGTCGTTCTGCTAGTTTGACCTTGAAAGACAAAATGCCAACAATCAATCAACTGAAAAGAAAATCTCGCAAGCCAAATGTAGCGAAGACCAAGTCTCCTGCATTTAGCAATGTTTTTAACACCCTAAAAAATAAACCAGTTAAGGCTGTCAGTCCTTTCAAACGTGGAGTATGTTTGAAGGTTAGTACAACCACCCCAAAGAAACCAAACTCAGCCCTGCGAAAGATTGCTAGAGTGAAGTTGACCAACGGAATGGAAGTGACTGCCTATATCCCAGGAATCGGACACAACCTACAAGAGCATTCAATTGTGATGTTGCGTGGTGGAAGAGTAAAAGATCTTCCAGGCGTGAGATATCACATTGTGCGTGGAGTTTTGGATTCAGCTGGAGTTGCTAATCGAAAACAAGGTCGCAGCAAATACGGTGCTAAGGTTGCGAAGGCTAAAGAATAAAACAACTCACGAATTAAGAACTAATTAAAAAACGAATAAGGGCGAATAAACATTAGCTTCAATTAGCTCGATGTTCGCTCTTAATTAGCGAGTATATTATATGCCAAGAAGAAAAAGAATTTTTAAGAAGAATATCAAACCGGATGCAAAATTCGGTAATTTGTTAATTGGAAAGTTCGTGGGTTACATCATGAAAGAAGGCAAGCGAACTACAGCTGAGCGAATTATGTATGATTCTTTTGACATCATCCATGAACGCACGAAAAAAGGTGGTCTAAACACTTTTGAACAAGCTATCAAGAATGTAGCTCCATTGGTTGAATTGAAATCTCGTCGAGTTGGTGGTGCAAACTATCAAGTTCCAATCCCAGTTTCTGGTGAAAGACGAACAACTTTGGCGATGCGTTGGATCAACGTGGCAGCTAGCTCAAAGAAAGGTAAATCAATGGCTGAGAAATTGGCTGATGAATTCATCGATGCTTCAAACAAAACTGGTGCTGCGATGAAGAAGCGTGATGATGTTCACCGAATGGCGGACGCTAACAAGGCCTTTGCTCACTTCGCTTAAATACTAATAATTGCGAATGGTGAAAAAATGTATGCGAATAGCTTTCGCATACATTCGTTCAAACATTAGCGACAATTTGCAAAATGAGAACACATGCAATGGACCATCTAAGAAATATCGGAATCATCGCTCACATCGATGCCGGAAAAACAACAACGACTGAGCGCGTATTGTTTTATACTGGAATCACTCACAAGATTGGTGAGGTACATGAAGGTGAAGCAACCATGGACTGGATGGAGCAAGAACGAGAACGAGGAATCACCATCACTTCAGCGGCGACAACTTGTTATTGGAAAGATTATCAAATCAACATCATTGACACCCCAGGTCACGTAGACTTCACTGTAGAAGTGGAGCGTTCTTTGCGTGTATTAGATGGTGGTGTAGTGGTTTTTGATGGAAAAGAAGGTGTGGAACCACAATCAGAAACAGTTTGGCGACAAGCTGACAAATATGAAACACCCCGCATTTGTTTTATCAACAAGATTGACAAAGAAGGTGCTGATTTCTATTATTCTTTCAACACTATTGGTGAAAGATTGACTCCCAATGCGGTGGCAATTCAAATTCCAATTGGAGAACGTGGAGATTTTGCAGGCGTGGTGAATTTGATGGATATGAAAGCCTACACTTTTGATGGACAAATGGGTGAAATCGTCATCGAAGGCGAAATTCCAGCTGAATATTTGGACAAAGCCAAAGAATGGCGAGAAAAGATGGTGGAAAAGATTGCTGAGAATGACGATGCTTTGACTGAAAAATATTTGAACGGTGAAGAGATTTCTGTTTCAGAATTGAAAGCTGCTTTGCGACGCGAAGTGGTGGCCAACAAAATCTATCCTGTTTTGACCGGAACCGCTCTTCGCAATAAAGGTGTGCAGTTGGTATTAGACGCTGTAATCGATTATCTACCAAGTCCAACCGATGTGCCACCTATCAAAGCGACTGAAGTTGAAAATCTTGAAAAAGAAATGGAAGTTTTGCCACAAGATGACGCACCATTTGCTGCGTTGGCTTTCAAGGTTGCGACTGACCCATTTGTCGGTCAAGTGACTTTTTTCCGAGTATATTCCGGAGTAGTCAAGGCTGGTTCATATGTTTTGAATTCGACCAAAGGTGAGAAAGAAAGAATCGGACGAATTTTGCGTATGCATTCAAATCATCGTGAAGAAATCGATGAGTTACATGCTGGTGGAATCGGCGCTTTGGTGGGTATGAAAAACACCACCACTGGAGACACCCTGTGTGATGTTGATCATCCAGTACTTTTGGAATCAATCACTTTCCCAGAACCAGTGATTTCAATTGCAATTGAACCAAAAACTAAGGCTGACCAAGAAAAAATGGGTTTTGCACTTAGAAAACTTGCTGAAGAAGATCCAACTTTCAAAGTTCGCACTGATGAAGAAACCGGACAAACGATCATCGCTGGAATGGGTGAACTTCATTTGGATATCATCGTGGATCGTATGAAACGCGAATTCAAAGTTGAAGCCAACATTGGTCAACCGCAAGTAGCGTATCGTGAAACCATCAAGGTGGCAGCGCAAGCGGAAGGAAAATATATCAAGCAATCTGGAGGTCGTGGACAATATGGACATTGTTGGATCAAATTGGAACCACAGGAACCAGGTGTTGGATTTGAATTCGTTTCTGAAATCAAGGGTGGTGCCATTCCACAAGAATTCATTGCTCCAATTGGCAAGGGTGCCAAGGATGCAATGGACAGTGGTGTGTTGGCTGGTTATCCAATGGTAGACATCAAGGCGACAGTCTACGACGGCTCATTCCATGATGTCGACTCCTCTGAAGCAGCTTTCCGTATCGCTGGATCAATGGCGTTCAAAGAAGCCGCTCGACGAGCCACTCCAATTATCTTGGAACCAATCATGAAGGTTATTGCTATTACCCCAGAAAACTTCATGGGTGACGTAGTGGGCGACTTGAACTCCAAGCGAGGAATCATTCGTGAAATGAATGATCGTGGCACAGGCGCATCTCGGGTGAAAATCATTGATGCTGAAGCTCCACTTTCATCTATGTTTGGTTATGCTACTCAACTGCGTTCCATGACTCAAGGACGAGCCAACTACTCAATGGAATTCTCACACTATGCTGAAGTTCCCAAAAATGTAGCTGAAGAAATCATCACGGGGAAAAAGAAATAAAGTTGCTTTGCGACCCCAGTTAAATAATTCCTGTCTGCCGGTAGGCAAGTGCCCAAGGCAAAATTTAACGGGGTAAATAAAAAAAATCCTTTCGTTCTGTTTGCGGAAGGATTTTTTGTTTAGACCCCAGTCAAATATTCTACATAAAGATAATGGCACCTGACCATAATTATTCTAAGGTTAAAATTTTTGTTTAGCAATAAATGTTGCGGAAAATTTTACCTGTGGATAACTTTTGCTTGACGAGGTCTTGAAAGTATTGTGCGATAGGTGTATAATTAAGTTAATAATAATTAAAAGCGATTATGTGGTCGATCATAGTTGTGTATTATTTTCTATAATAAGTAACAATTAAAAAATAAAAAAATAAGAAATGAATAAAATTCTAAAAATTGGAACTATGATGACAGTCGCAATAGCGCTTGTTGTCGCTCTTCCAGCTCAAGCTTTGATAATGAATGTGGACATTGCAAGCAATGCCGGCATCAGTTATAAGAAGCTGAAACTAAAAGGCAAAATTGACAATGATGATCTTGCCAAAAACGCTGTTAAATCAAGCAATATAAAAAATGGTTCGATCACGAGCGAGGATATCAAAGATGGCACAATCACTGCCGATGATATCGACTCAGGATCATTGACAACCGCTGTGTTGGCAGACGGATCTGTTACATCTGCTAAGATTGCGGATGGAACGATTCTAACTGGTGACATCTCAGCTGATACAATTTTGGCTGCTGATATCGCAACTGGTGGGGTAGCTACCGCAGAAATTTTAGACGCAACAATCCTAACTGGAGATATCTCAACCGGAGGTGTTGCAACAGGAAACATTCTTGATGGAACAATCCTTGTCGGCGACTTGGCTGATGGAGCTGTTACCACTGGAAAAATCCTTGACGCAACTATTCTGACCGGCGACATTGCGACTGACACCATCCTAGCTGGCAACATTGCCGCTGATGCTGTTGGAGCTTCCGAGTTGGCTTCAACCGCCATTCAATCTGGAGATATTGAGGCTGCTGATCTTCCAGCTGACGGATATGCCGCTACATATGTGAATGTAGGTGAGGCTGATTCGATAACTTCAGCTATGATTACTGATGGCGTGGTAACTGCCGCCAAATTGGTTGGCACTGACATCGTTACTGTTGGCACAATCACTGCCGGAACATGGAATGGAACCGATGTTGCAGTAACCGCTGGAGGTACAGGTGCTTCTGACGCTGCCACGGCTCGAACCAATCTAGGTTTGGCAATTGGCACAAATGTTCAGGCATATGATGCTGATCTGACAACTTATGCTGGGATTACACCATCTACTGACATCCAGGGACTTTTGGGTTCAGCTGACTATTCCACCGCTCGAACCAATTTAGGTTTGGCAATTGGCACAAACGTACAAGCATATAATGCTACTTTGGCAACTGTTGCCGGAGGAACTTATGCTGGAGATGATTCTATCGTGACTGTTGGCACAATCACGGCTGGAACTTGGAATGGAACAGCGCTAACTGATGCGAATGTTTCTGACACCCTGACCGCTTCAGATTTGGTAGCGGGAAGCTCTGTTGTCGCTGATGCTGAAGTTGATAATGATATCACCGCTTCTAACTACCTTCCTTTAGCGGGAGGCACAATGACTGGCGCAATCGCTGCTAATAACGGTATTACCACAAATGGCGGAGATGATTTGGGCGCTACTGGCGCTGGATCCCGTTGGTCAACCATTTATGCGGATACTGTAAATTACGCAACTGGCTTGACTGACGCTAACACATCTATGACATCAGTAGTGATGGGTAATGATGGAACAGGGACTGGCGGAGCAGATGCTGATGCGGTAACAATCATAGCTGATACTGCAATTACTGACGCAGAATGGTCGGTTACTACTGCTGGTGCTGCGACATTCGCCTCAATCAGTGGTCCGCTTTCTGGAAATGTGACTGGAAATGTTTCAGGTACAGCCGTTACAGTAACCGAAGCAGCTCAAACAGCAATCACTTCCGTAGGAACACTTACTGGTCTTACGATGAGTGGAAATATTGCAATGGGCACTCAGGATATTACCGGCGCTGGTGCAATCACAGCAGCAACATTTACGGGTGCTTTGGTAGGAAATGCTGATACAGCAACTTCCGCAACGGGCTTAGCTGCTGTATCGTCGGTTGTTTCCAATGCTGAGGTTGATAACGATCTGACAATTTCCGGTGGAACAATTGATAGCACGATTATTGGAGGAACTGTGGCTGCTGCTGCAACTGTGACAGATTTGACCGCTTCTGGAACAATCAACTTCGCAGGAACTGTGGCTATTAGTTTCGGTTCTCGCGATTTGACAACTTCTGGCTATGTAGATGCTGGTAGCTTCAGATCTGGAGCTAATATTGGTGAAACTGTCAGTCTTACTGCCACAGATAATGCTGGCTGTACACTTACAATAACAGATGGACTTATTACTGCACATGACGCTTTGTGTAATTAATAAAGTTCTTTGCACTGGCTTAAAAAGCTTTGGCTGATTAAGCCTTGCTAATCTGAAACTCTGAAACAGAAAACCCCGATCCGCCAGTTGGCGATCGGGGTTTTTGCTTTTGCGCTTGCGTTTCTTCCAGATATTATATATAATACTAACAAGAAACGCTAATATATATTATAAGGCTTAGATATGCAATTTTACGATTTTGAAGAAAAAATGAAAAATTATCCGGTTTTTACCGCCTCAGAGGTAAAGAGCGTCTTTTTTGACCAAAAAAATATCATCACGCAAGTCGCCTTTTGGTTGAAAAAAGGCTATTTAAAAAAAATCAAACACGGGTTGTATGTTCTGGCTAAAGTAAAAGATGAAATAAACCCGATGGTTTTGGCGGAAAAAATTTATGAACCGTCATATCTGAGCTTGGAATTCGCTTTGAATTACCATGGAATCATTCCGGATATCCCCGGAACCTACACCTCTGTAACTTCCAGAACAACAAAATATTTCAAAAATTCATTCGGAAATTTTACATATCAAAAAATCAAGGCGGAATTTTTTACGGGCTATGAAGCGCGCAGTGAAAAAAATGTTTCCTTCAACATTGCCACGCCGGAAAAGGCGCTGGTTGATTATGTGTATTTGAATAAAAACAAGATTAAAGACGACATTAATTTTTGGAAAGAAATGAGAATCGATGAGGATTTTAAATTCAAGAAAAAGAGGCTTGATTTGTACAGGAATTTGCTCAATGATAAAAAGGTCAATAAGTTAATCGAAAGCGTTTTAAATTATCAAAAAAATGTTAGATAAATTTTTTTTGGAGGATTATATCAAAAGAAACGGCATTCCGAATGTTCCGCGTCGTGTTCTGACCGAATATCTGCAGTCGGAAATTTTAGCCGTGGTATTCAATTCAAAATTTGGGCCACACCTGTCATTTTTGGGCGGAACTTGTTTGCGTTTTATCCACAAAATTGAAAGATTTTCTGAGGATTTGGATTTGGATTTTGATTTGATTAGGGATGGTCTGGATTATGAAGCGTTAGCGGAATTTATTGGAAAAAAATTGGGAGAATTGGGATTTCCGACGGACACAACGGTCAAAAAAACGGAGAATATCATTATTGTTAATGTAAAATTTTCCAAGGTTATGAGAGAGATGGGATTGAATGCTCAGGATGACCAAAAATTAAAAATTAAATTTGAAATTGATCCGACTCCGTATAAAAATATTTGCTATGAACCAAAGCAAATTTTTGCTTATGGAAAAAGTTTTAATATTATTTCTAATACCTTGGAAACACTTTTCGCGCAGAAAATTCTGGCGATCGTCTTCCGGCCGTACCAGAAGGGGCGGGATTTTTATGATTTGGTGTGGTTTTTGAGTCAAAAAAATATCGAACCGAATTATGAAATTTTTAAAGAAAAGGGAATTGCGATCAATAATCGGGAAGAATTGATTGAATTTTTGAAAAAACAGTCAGAAAAGGCGGATCTGAAGCAGGCAGCCAAAGACGTGGAAAGATTTCTTTTCTATCCGGAGCAGGCGCAGTGGATCCTGAAGTTGCCGGAATATTTGGAAAGTTTCAAAAAATAGGTTATTTTTTTGTATGAATCGTAGGAAAATAATCCTAATAATTTCAATCATTTTTGCAATTGTGCTGGCGGGTGGTTTTTGGCGTATCAGTAATCCTAAAGAATCCTAAAGGGAACCTTTAGGATTCTTTAGGATAGAATTTTATGAGTACACGAAGAACACAATTTTTCAATGAAGAATATTATCACGCATTTAACCGTGGTGTGGACAAGCGTGATATTTTTCTTGAGGCTAAAGATTATGATCGTTTTTTGCTATCGATGAATCTTTTGAACGACAAGAATGACGGATTGATGATTGAGTGGCGAGATTATAAAAAAGTCAATCCCAAAAATTCGTTGGATGACTTCCTAAAGGGAACCTTTAGGAAAAGTGATCCGCTTGTTGAAATAATTGCCTATTGCTTGAATCCAAATCACTATCATTTCATATTAAAACAAATTGAAGACCGAGGCATTGAAAGATTTATGCATAAGATCGGAACCAGTCATACTAAGTATTTTAATAATAAAAATAAACGAAGCGGGGCACTTTTCCAGGGAGTTTTTAAATCAATTCATATTGATTCTAACGAGTATTTCTTGTATCTTTCAGCTTATGTGAATAAAAATAATTTTATTCACAATTACACCACAGGCGATGATTGGAAATATTCAAGTCTATCGTATTATTTGGGTAAAAGAAATGATAATTTTATAGATATAAATACGAACACGGTTCTAGGTCAATTTGGAGATCTTGCAGATTACGCAGAATTCATGAAGAAAAATGCTTTGCACATGAAGGATAAGAAAGGAATGGTGAGATATTTAATTGAAGAATAGGTGTCCTAAAGGGAACCTTTAGGAAAGGGGTTTTGCGCGATTAGCTTGTTTTTGTACGGGGATTGGGTTATATTTATTGTATGCTTAAGAAAAGAATAATTCTCATGCTCATACGCATAATTTCAGTTATTCTCGCCGTCACAGTTTTGGCTGGCAGCGGTTTCTTTGCCTATCAGAAATTTTCTAAAAAAGAAAGTGTAGTGGCTGTGATGCCAGTGGAAAAAAACTATTTTGAAATCAATGATGAAACCAGCGGGGTGTTTTTTCGAGTGAGTAAAAATTTTGACCGGATGACGGCGCAGGAATTGCAGGTAAAAAATCCGGCTTTTATGTATGGTTTTACCACTAAGAGCGACAAAACTGCGTATTGTGTCATCTCGCAGACCAAAAGAGACAAGCCGGGCGGGGTGAAAGCGACGGATTTGCGCGATGGAGTTTTGGCACAGGTCAAAAAATCTTTCCCAGATACCAGTCTCGAGTCGGCGTCAGTCGTGGAGGTGGGGGATCAAAATAATGGTATCAAAATAGTCATGAATTATACGGACAATAAAATGCCGACAGCCCAGCAGGAGGTGGTTGGAATCACGGACAAAACAGCGACATTTGCCTTTTGCATGTCTCCCAAAGCTGTGCTAGACTTGTATCAGGATGATTTCAATTTGTTCTTGAACTCACTGAAGATTAAATAGTTTGAGAGTTGTTATTGTGATAGAATTCCGTCTCGGAATGACCGCGACAATCTCGAGGTTAGCATGTTGAAGTATGAAATTGCTTTGTCGCTGCGATTTCTCACAATGACAAAAATTTTTTATGACCGAACAAAACGAAGTAAAACCAAATAAATTTCTGAAAATTACTAAAACAATTATTATTGTTTTAGTGGCGCTGGCGTTTTTAACTGCCGGATATTTTGCCTATCGATTGTCGCAAAAAGATCTTTTCGGTTGGCGATTGAATTTTAGTTTAAACAAGGTGGAAACCAATGACTATCAAAGTATTGCGCCGACTGTTGCATTTAAATATCCAAAATTTTTTGAGTTGGATTTAGATAAAGATAAAAAATATGGAGCGGGTTATGTGGTTGGTATGAAGCTGAAAACCGATGACCGCACTGGTTGCGACATTCGGCGTGGCGGACCACAATTGGATTTGTCCAAATCGGTTTCGACTATCACTGAGGAAATCACAGGTCCGATTAAAACTAAAGCCTCCGATTTTCAATTGCTTGAGAGCGGGAAAACGAGCGTTGGTGGTCGTCCGGCGTTTCAAGTATTTTTTTCCTTTTTGGATCCAATCGGCGCCCGGGTGAGGCTGGATCAAATTTTTGTGCCGGAAAAAGAAAATTATATGATTATTTGTGGAACGGGAGAATATCAATATATTTTTTTTAGGAAGGACTTTCAAATATTTTATGACTCAATTAGCTTTGACGGCAAAATTCTGGATCAACGAACTTGGTGGCAAAAATTGATGTTTTGGAAAAAATAGCGCTTTGACAGTTTTTGGGCTAGGAATATAATAAAGAAGGTAACATAATTTTTAATTCACCTAGTGAAATATCCCGAGTACTCGGGGTTGGCAAAGCCGAATTTCACAGGACAAACAAATATGGCAGAAGAAAATAAGGGGGGAAATGACGGTGGAGTTAAGTGGATCCTAATTATCGTGATTGTCGTGATTATTGCGGTGGTGGGGTATTGGTTTTTCAAAAAACCTGCCAGTGGCGCAGTTGTCGATGCGAGCAAATATCAAGCCGTGTTTTTGACGAATGGGCAGACCTATTTCGGCAAAGTGTCCGGTGAAAAAAACGCCTATGTGTCCTTAGATGAAGTGTATTATATGGTTTTGAAGCGGCCGCTACAGAGTCAGAACAAAGAGGGCGAAGATCAGAATCAAGACCAGGCTAGGCTGGAATATACGCTGATTAAATTGGGCAAGGAAATGCACGGACCAATCAGCATGTCCATCAGTAAGGAACAAATCTTGTTTATTGAAAATTTAGCTGATGATTCTAAGGTTGTTAGCACTATAAAAAATAAAAAATAAAACAATGAATAAAAAATTTCTTAGCTGGCTAATCGTAATATTTGTTATTGGCGCGTTTGGAGGTTATTATTTCGGAAGCAAAAATCAAAAAACTGTAATAAACTTTCCCGACTCTAGTAATGGCGGTGACCAGGAAAATTCCCAGCAAAATACAGGAAAAATCAAATTAAAACTGAATCTTCTCCAAGAATACGTGGCTTTTACGAATTTGCCGAGAGAAAAGTTCGCCGATCCAATTCAATACGCCAATACAATGAAGGACAAAGTTAAAGCTATTAATGAGGATGAATTGACGTCCAAATTTAACGCTACGGCTGATCCAGCCAAGAGCGACGAGCAGAGAGCGGCAGAAATTGTGGGTTTCTTGAGTTTTTTGGCAACCAACATTAAAGGTGATTTGAAATGATTTCATTTGAAGAATCTGTCGGCGCGGTGATGTTTAGGCAGATGACGAGGAAAGTTCTAAGCAATAATATATGCTTAGATATGTACTTATAGCATAAGCGGTAAATGATGCAGATGAAAATATTTTGCAGATGGCAAAAGAATTTTGCAAAAAGCCCATGATTTTTTAGAAAATCGTAGCAATTTCTTTTTGGGTTGGCATATTTTTCAGTAGTGTCTCTAGCTGAAAACGCTGTTTTAAGCTAAGCTGTGTATGGAACATCTTGTTTGTGATAATAATTAGTTATGTAGCGTAACTATTTACCTCACTGCGAGATGTTCTTTTGTTTAAAGGCAAATTGCAATTCAGATTAGAATTTAAGGTTGAATATTTGACGATTTCGGCCCGAAACTAAAATTCAACAAGAAGTATATACACAAGTATATACTTCGGTATATACTTATAACATAAGCGGTAAATGCTCCCTAGGACGGTCCTAGGTATCATAAGAAGTGTTGCGGGAAATAATATGACCAAAAAAATTCAAACACTTTGCATAATTAGACAAGAAGATCGGGTGCTTCTGGGAATGAAAAAGCGGGGGTTTGGTGCTGGGCGTTGGAATGGATTTGGTGGAAAATTGCAGGATGGCGAAACTATTGAGGAGGCGGTGAAGAGAGAAATTCATGAAGAGGCTGGCATAACTGTTGAGAAAATTGAGAAGGTCGGAAATATTGAATTTGAATTTCAAGGTAATCAGGAAATTTTGGATGTGCATATTTTTAGGGCTGAAGAATTTTCTGGCGAGCCAATCGAAACTGAAGAGATGAAACCGCAGTGGTTCAAAATAGATGAAATTCCATTTGAGAATATGTGGCCGGACGATTCGTATTGGATGCCATTGTTTTTGGATAATAAAAAATTTTCTGGCAAGTTTTTGTTTGATCGGGAAAATAATACTAAAATATTAGAAAATAAATTAGAAGTTATAGAAAATTTAAAATGAAAATATTTAATCTATCTTTTGAAAAATCAGTTGGCGCGGTCGTTTTTCGCGAGTCTGAAAATGGCGAGAGAGAATTTTTGCTGTTGCACTATCCATCCGGACATTGGGATTTTCCCAAGGGGCATGTGGAGAAGGGTGAAACTGAAGAAGAAACTTTGCGACGAGAAGTTGAGGAGGAGACTGGCATCAGAGAATTGCAAATCATGGCGGGATTCAAGGATTCGATGCGATATTCCTACGAGGCCAAAGGCGAGGAAAAAGAAAAAAGAATTGCCAATCGGGCAGGGCTACATGTGTTCAAGCGAGTCGTCTATTATGTTGCTGAAACTAAAGAGCTAGATATCCAAGTTTCGTTTGAGCATATTGGATTTGAGTGGTTAAATTTTGAAAAGGCAATCAATAGGGTCACTTTTGCAGATGGCAAAAGAATAATGAGGAAAGCAGGTGAATTTTTAGACAAAACTCCATAAATTCAGCACTTCTGGGGCTTTGTTTGCATACTTTGTTAGTATAATGTAAAATAAATCTATTATGACACTTAAACAAAAACTTTCAATTAAATTTGCAGCAGTAGTTTTGATGGCTGTTTTAGCAGGGCTTATTTCCTATCCGCAGGCGGCTTCCAGAGTGCCGTTGATTTATAATGCTTTAAATAAGCTAAAAATAAATCTGGGTCTGGATTTGCAGGGCGGAATTCATTTGGAGTATAAGGCTGATACGAGCAAAATTGAGAGTAGCAAGATAGACGAGGCGATGCAAGCCGTGCAGGATGTGATCGAAAGACGCGTCAATGCCTTTGGTGTGGCTGAACCAGTGATCTACACAACCAAATCTGGCACTGAGCGAAGATTGATTGTGGAATTGGCAGGCGTAAAGGATATTTCACAAGCTAAGAACCTAATCAAAGAAACCCCATTTTTGGAATTCAAGGAAGAAAGTGTTCCAGACACATCTAAGGATATTCCACAAGAAATCCTAGATCAGTTGAATGTTCAAGCTGCACAGAAGGCGGCAGATGTTTTGAAAAAAGCCCTGGCCGGTGATGATTTTGCGCAATTAGCCAAAGACAATAGTGAAGATCCAGGCAGTAAGGACAATGGCGGTGAATATGACTTTGTGAAAAAAGGTGCTTTTGTGCCAGAATATGAAACAGCAGTGTTTGAAATAAAAGATGGGGAAATATATCCAGAGCTGGTGGAAACCCAATTTGGTTGGCACATTATCAAGCGAATTGAGGTTCGGCCTGCCTCGGCGAGCGGAGACTCGTCAACGCAAGGCGGGGGCGAGGGAGACGAACAGGAATTTAAGAGCGCCCACATATTGATTGCTAGAAAAAGTAATCCAGCCCCACAACAAACTTATGTCTCAACTGGTCTTTCCGGCAAGAATTTGAAAACAGCCACCGTTGAATTTCAGAGTCAGGGACTTTCAGAGCCACAAGTATCTTTGAAATTTGATGATGAGGGAACGCAAATGTTCGCTGATTTGACCAAGAAAAACATCGGCAAGAGTGTTGCAATCTATTTGGACGGGCAAATTATTAGCGCGCCAACCGTACAAGCTGAAATAACCACTGGTGAAGCGGTGATTACGGGAAATTTCTCAATTGATGAAGCTAAAAATTTGGTGAAGAAATTGAACGAAGGTGCGTTGCCAGTGCCAATCAATCTCATTAGTCAAGATAGTGTGGATGCTTCCTTGGGAGGTGCCTCTTTAGAAACAAGTTTGAAAGCAGGCTATATCGGCTTGGGAGTGGTGGTGATTTTTATGTTGCTTTATTATCGTTTTCTTGGACTCATCGCTTCAGTGGCGTTGCTTATCTATGCTGGTCTGATGATTTCTATTTTCAAACTTTCTGGTTTGACCCATTGGCAAATCACTTTGACCTTGCCGGGCATTGCCGGATTTATTTTGTCGATTGGTATGGCGGTGGATGCGAACATTTTGATTTTCGAAAGAACCAAAGAAGAAATTCGCAAAGGTCGCACTATTTTGGGCGCCTTGGATGAAGGTTTTAAGCGAGCTTGGACTTCGATTCGGGATGGCAATTTTTCTTCAATCATCACTGCTTTCATTTTGATTGAACTGGGAACAGGGTTTGTGAAGGGTTTTGCCGTCACTCTGATTGTGGGAGTTTTGCTTTCCATGTTCACGGCTGTGGTAGTTTCACGCACGATGTTGAAGTTTATTTTGGGCGAGTGGATTCTGGATAAATTGTGGTTGGTAGGAGTGAATAAGAAGGATATTGCTGAAATTAAAAAATAATAAAATAAATAACACTTAAAGATAATTTATAACTTTATACTTTAGACTTCCCTTAGACTTTAGTATTTAGACTTTAGACTTCAACGCATATGTTTAATATCATTTCAAAAACCAAATATGCTTATATGCTCTCAATAACTCTGACAGTTTTGAGTTTGGCCAGTTTGGCTGTGTGGGGTTTGAAATTTGGCATTGACTTCACAGGCGGAACCGAAATGGAAATCAGATTTGCCAACGCAACGCCGGCCAATCAAGAGGTTGTGGAAACGCTAACGAATTTGAACCTCAATAGTTTGACTGTGCAAGGCAAAGGCGCTGATGCATTGCTTTTGAGTTATGCTTCGGTGGAGGATAGTGTCAATCAAAATGTTTGGAAAAGTATTAATGAAAAATATCCCGACGCAACTCAGCTCAAAGCTGACTATCGGGATTCTTCCGTGTCATCCGAATTGAAAAACAAATCACTCTGGGCGCTTTTCTGGGCAGCAGCTGGCATCATGGCTTTTATTGCGTGGGCTTTCCGCAAAGTTTCTCGACCAGTTGCATCTTGGAAATATGGCGCCGGCGCAGTGATTGCTCTTTTGCATGATGTTTTGATTACTATTGGCGCATTCTCAATTTTTGGTCACTTCCGTGGCGTTGAGGTGGGAATTCCCTTCATTGCAGCGTTATTAACTATTTTGGGATTTTCCGTACATGACACAATTGTAGTGTATGACCGGACTCGTGAAAATCTTTTGAAAGGTTCAAGCAAAGAATCTTTTCCGGATGTGGTCAATCGTAGTTTGAATGAAACTTTGGTGCGTTCCATCAACACCTCAATGACCGTAATCATCACTTTGCTATCACTCTATATTTTTGGTGGTGAATCAATCCAGAATTTCGCCTTGGCACTTTTGATTGGTGTGACCTTCGGAACATACTCCTCAATCTTCATCGCCTCAGCGTTGTTGGTAACCAGTTATGAAATGCAAGAGAAATCACGTTAGCACAATATCACGTTAGCATGTTAACATTTTAGCATTAGAACAATTTGCTGAATGTTATTGTGCTAAAATGCTAACGTGCTAAGATGACGGGATGCTAAAGTGTTAATATGTTAACGTGTTAAAATAACTATGTGGAATCCTTTCAAAAAAAAATCAACCGGTGACGACGACGTAAAAAGTCCCAAGATGGGGATGATGCAAGCGATGGCGATGAAAAAAATGGCCAAAATGAGCCCGCAAGAGCGGCAGAAAATGATGCAAGAAGCCATGAAACCCGGTAATCGCGACAAAATCATGGGCGTCATGAGTGCTATGAAAGCTTCCGGCCAAGTGACCGACGAACAAATCGCCCAAGCGAAAAAAATGTTGGGGATGTAAAGCTTTTAAAATAGCCAGTCGCAAGGCTGGTTTTTTGTTGGGTTAACGGCATTTTGGTTTTGTGCTATAATATTAGTATGAAATATCATAAAGACATTTTTGAAATAATTTTCCACGCACGCGGTGGACAGGGTGCCAAGACGGCAGCTGAAATCATTGCGCAAGCGGCAGTGAATGAAGGCAAATTCGTGCAGGCTTTTCCGCAATTCGGACCTGAGCGCAGTGGGGCGCCAACCAAAGTTTTTGTGCGTATCTCTGACCATGAAATTAGAACTCACGAACCCGTGATTGATCCGGATGTGGTGGTGGTTTTGGATGAGACAATTTTGGACACAGAAATTGTCACAACCAATCTAGATCGCCATGAATCCTTGATTGTGGCCACCAAGAAGACTGATATGCAGATTCGTCATGAGATTGTGGAAAAAGCTAAATTTGAAGGCAAGATTCATCTAATTGATGCCAACGGAATTTCTATGGAAATTGTGGGTCAGCCACGTCCAAACACCGTGATTCTTGGCAAATTTGTGCAAGTGACAGAAATTGTGGAATTGAAAAGTGTAACCTCCGAATTCAAAAAGATTTTTGGCGATAAAATTGGCAAAGAAGCGACAGATAAAAATATATTAGCTATTGAAAAAGCATATGACTCAATTTAGTGAAAAAAAATTTGATTTTGAAGAAGCGGCGGTCATCAAACATGACATAAAAAAGGCACCGAAAACCGGTGATTGGCGCTATATGACTCCACAAGTGGACAAAGAAAAATGCATCGGTTGCACCACTTGTGTGCCGTTTTGTCCAGAGGCTTCGATTGATATGAAATTGTATAAAGAAGGGCAGAAAACCAAAGCTGATATTGATTATGATTTTTGCAAAGGTTGCGGGGTGTGTGCTCAAGTGTGTCCGGTGAAAGTCATTACAATGAAGAAAAATTAAAAAAACTCTGAGGCTAAGCCTCAAAAATGCGAAAAGAATAATAGAGGCTTAGCCTCGAATAATAATTTATGACAACAAATTACAAAAAAAGAATAGCGCTGAATGGTGGCGCGGCGGCGGCTGAAGCGTTGAAACAGATTGAGCCGGATGTAATGGCTGTTTATCCAATCACTCCGCAAACCACCATCATTGAAACTTTTGCCAAATTCAAGGCCGATGGAGAAGTGGCTACAGAGGTGATTGAAGTTGAATCAGAGCATTCAGCCATGAGCGCCTGTGTTGGATCAAGCGCAGCGGGTGCGCGCACTGTGACTGCGACCAGTTCACAGGGCTTGGCTTTGATGAATGAAATTCTATATATTGCCAGTGGCATGAGATTGCCAATCTTGATGGTGGTGTCAGCACGAGCCTTGAGTGCGCCACTCAACATTCACGGTGATCATTCAGATGTGATGGGCGCGCGTGACACGGGTTGGATTCAAATCTTTTCTGAAAATGCGCAAGAAATTTATGACAACACAATCATCGGCATGAAACTGGCAGAAAAAGTCAAGTTGCCCGTGATGGCGATTATGGATGGTTTCAATACTTCCCACTGTGTGGAAAATTTGGAAATGTTGACGACCGAACAAGTTAAGGAGTTTGTGGGTGAATTTGCGCCGGAAAAATATTTGCTCGACATCGCCAATCCAGTTTCTTTTGGACCTGTGGCATTGCAAAATTCATATTTTGAATTCAAAGTTCAACAAGAGCAGGTCATGGACAAAGTTGCGCGAGAATATTTGAAAATTGCCAAAGAGTTTGAAAAATTGACCGGACGTAAAAAAGATTTTTTTGAAACATATCAAACTGAAGATGCGCAAGAAATCATTGTTTTAGCTGGCTCAACTGCTGGCACAACCAAGGATGTGATTGATCGAATGCGCAAGCACGGCAAAAAAGTTGGACTCATCAAAATGAGCTTGTTCCGACCATTTCCCAGAAAAGAATTGTTGGTAGCTTTGAAAAATGCCAAAAGTGTGGCAGTGATGGAACGCGCAATTTCTCCGGGGACATATCCGCCAATCTATCAAGATATTATGACTGGCTTGTTTCAAGCTGGTGAAACCAAAAATATGCAATCAATCATCTATAGCTTGGGTGGGCGTGATATTTTCGCCAAAGATATTGAAAAGATTTTTGATGATTTGCAAACTGGAAAAATAACAAAAGAAATTAAGTACATAGGCGTTAGTAATTAAAAATTTTGTACATTTGTATTTTTGTATGAATTTGTAATTTTGTAGGAATCTTATGAATAAAGAACTGACGAAAAATTTTGCATCGGGTCACAGCGCATGTGCGGGCTGTGCTTTTCCGACGATTGTGCGGACGATTTTGGGTGAGTCACCTGATCCAGTGGTCATTTCCAATGCTACGGGGTGTCTCGAAGTGACTTCGACATTGTATCCATTCACGGCTTGGAAAACTCCCTACATTCATAGCGCTTTTGAAAATGCTTCCGCCACCATTTCGGGCGTGGAGCGAGCGCACAAAATTTTGAGCAAAAAGGGCAAGGTGCCAAAGAAAGTTAAATTTGTGGTTTTTGGTGGCGATGGTGGAACTTATGATATTGGTTTACAAAGTCTGTCAGGAGCTTTGGAGCGTGGACATGATTTTGTCTATGTGGTCTATGATAATGGCGGTTATATGAATACGGGCAATCAAAGATCATCTGCCACGCCTTATGGCGCAGCGACCGAAACCACACCAGTGGGCAAAGAATCTTTTGGCAAAGTTGAAATGCGCAAAAATTTGATGGAAATTGTGGCTGCACATCACATCAAGTATGCGGCGCAAGCCAATGTGGCCTATTTGGGTGACTTGAAAAAGAAAGCTAAGAAAGCTTTTGAAATTGAAGGTCCTGCATTTCTCAGTGTTTTTTCGCCATGTACTAACAATTGGAAATTTCCCACTTCACAATATGTGGCGATTTCAAAATTAGCAACCGAAACAAATTTCTGGCCGTTATTTGAAATAGAAAATGGGAAATATAAGGTGAATTGGGCGACTGAGACCCCAAAGGATTTGGAAGAATTTTTGAAGACCCAAGGTCGTTTCAAGCACTTGTTCTCAGAAAAAAATGCACCCGTGCTGGCGGAAATGAAAAAAATCGTCAAAGACGAGTGGCAACGCTTGGTCAACAAAACAGAAGAAGTCTAGAAAATTGCCGATGTAGCTCAGTTGGTAGAGCAATGCACTCGTAACGCATAGGTCGCCAGTTCAACTCTGGCCATCGGCTCAGATTTATGCAAAATAATTTTTTGTATATTTGTACATTCGTACTAATTCGTAATTCGTAGAAACATGAAGACATATATCTGCCAAATTTGCGGTGACGCGTATCTCGGAGAAGATCGACCGAGTGAATGTCCATTTTGTGGCGCACAAAGTCATTTTATCAAAGGCGGCGCTGAGGCGCGACCAATTGTGAATGACAAGATTGAATTGTCAGAAATTTCTCAGAAAAACCTAGAAGAAACTTTGTACTTGGAAATGAAAGCCAATGCGATTTATTTATGCATGGCAGGCAAAGCGGACAATTATGAAAGAAAGGCGATGTATAAAAGATTGGCTAAGGTTGAGCTGGAACACGCCAATGTCGTTTGTAAATTGATGGGCATCAGTTTGCCACCGGCTGACACTGAACTTTGTAGTGATGATGACATTGAAAATTTCCAGAAAACAATCGAATTGGAAGAGCACGCGACAAATTTGTATGCGCAGTTTGCCAAGGATGCGACTGAGCAAAATATAAAAATATTTTTTACTGCTTTGACGCGAGTGGAAGGGGATCACACTAAATTGATAAAAAATTATTTATAAGAATGTTGTCATTTGAGCAGGAAGCCCGGGATGATAAAATAAAATGATAAAGGAGATTCAAGAAAAACTAAATGGACTGCAAAATAAAATCGCTCTCTTGAGTGACTATCTTTGACTTACCCACTAAAATACGGACCATCGCGGATTTAGAGTGGACTAGCGCTGAGGTCGGCTTTTGGGATGATTCGCAAAAAGCCTCCAAGATTATGCAGGAATTGGAAGAGCTACGCAAAGAGATTGCTGATTTGAGTCGCATTGAAACTGAAATTGATGAACTTCTTGAGATGACAAATATAGTTTCTGAAGATAGTTCTGAGGCTGAGGAAATCAGGGTGAAAATACTTGAACTTGAAAAAGATATTGATAAATTGGAATTCAAAATTCTTCTGGGCGGTGAGTATGACCGTAGTGATGTGATTATGGCCATCCATAGTGGCGCAGGTGGCGTGGACGCCCAAGACTGGGCAGAAATGCTTTTGCGCATGTATCTGCGTTGGGCAGAAAAAAATGGCTTTAAGGTTAGAATTGTAGATGAATCACGCGGGGCTGAAGCGGGCATAAAAAGTGCTACGGTGGAAATTTCCGGTCATTATGCTTTTGGTTATTTGAAAAGTGAAGCTGGTGTACATCGTTTGGTGCGTTTGTCGCCTTTCAATTCTGACAATTTGCGTCAAACTTCTTTTGCCTTGGTAGAAATTTTGCCAGTCATTGAAGAAATCAAAGATGTGGTAATTGATCAGAAAGATTTGCGTATTGATGTCTATCGCTCATCTGGGGCAGGTGGGCAAAGCGTCAACACCACAGACAGCGCGGTGCGTATCATGCACATTCCAACTGGGGTGGTGGCCACTTGTCAAAATGAACGCAGTCAAATCCAAAATCGCGAGCAAGCTATGAAAATTTTGCGGGCTAAATTGCACCAGAAATATTTGTCTGAAAAAGAAGCGGAAAAACAAAAATTACGTGGTGAATTCACTTCAGTGGAATGGGGAAGTCAGATTCGCTCCTACGTGGTACATCCATACAAAATGGTCAAGGATCATCGCACCAAACATGAGACAACTGACGCCGAAGGGGTATTAGATGGAAATCTGACGGAGTTTATGGAAGCCTATTTGAAAAATATCAAAAAATAGTATATAATATCATTGTGATTGAAATTTAAAATTATTAAGTATGGTTGTAGCTAAAAAAAATATCGAAACAAAAGAAAGACCACAAAAAACACAAAAACCTACGATAAAATTCGAGGGGGTTTGTAAAATTTATAAAGGCAATTTTCCAGCTTTGGAGGATATAAACCTGACTATTTGTGAGGGTGAATTTGTTTCCGTAGTTGGGCATAGCGGATCTGGCAAATCAACGCTTTTAAAATTGATTTATGCTGAAGAACTGCCAACTGGCGGGGAGGTCTATTTCAATGAAAGTCTTTTGAATCAAATTAGCAAAAGAAATTTGCCATTTCATCGACGAAATATTGGAACGATTTTTCAAGATTTCAAGCTTTTGCCCAAGAAAAATGTTTTTGAAAATGTGGCTTATGCGCTTGAAGTGGCAGGAATTTTGGATGAAGAAATCAATGAAAATGTGCCACAAATTTTGGATATTGTTGGACTTGGCGACAAGATACATAAATATCCACATCAGTTGAGCGGTGGTGAGCAACAACGCGTAGTGATTGCTAGAGCCTTGGTGCATGCCCCAACGTTGATCATTGCTGATGAGCCAACTGGCAACTTGGATCCGAAATCTTCTTTGGAAATTGTGGATTTATTGATGAAGATCAATGATCTGGGGACCACAGTCATCCTAGCCAGTCATGATAAGGACATTGTTGATAAGGTGAATCGACGCGTGTTGGTTTTGAATAATGGCAAGGTTGTAGCTGATCAAATAAAGGGCAAATATAAATCAGTCTAAAAACCTGTTTAAAATAAAAAATATTTTTCAAAAATTATGTTTCTAACGATTAGTCGAACATTCAAAGAGGCGCTCAAAAATTTCACCCGCAATGGCTGGTTGTCAATCGCGACGGTTAGTATTTTGACGATGTCACTTTTTGTGGTTAGTGTTTTTTTTGTAGTCACCTTGGCAGTGGACGACGTTCTGCAAAATGTACAGGAAAGAGTTAATATTAGCATCTATTTCAAACCAGATGTGACGATAGAAAAAATCAATAGTGTTAAAGCTGATTTGGAGAAATTTAATGAAGTTAGGATGGTTTCTTATGTTTCCAAGGAACAGGCGCTAGAAGATTTCAAGAAAAACAATGCTAACGAAACAGTTATTTTGCAATCATTGGAGGAAATTGGAGACAATCCGTTGCTAGCGTCGCTCGCTGTAAAGGCTAATAGCGCCGATCAATATCAACTAATTGCTGAATATATTTCTAAATCTGATTTCAATTCAGATGTGAGTCGGATGAATTATGGCAAGAATAAAGACATCATTGATAAGTTAAATGGCATCATTGCAATGATTCGAAAAATTGGCATTGGACTTGGTTTGCTTTTCACAATCATTTCTTTGTTAGTGACATTTAATGCGATTCGTATTACAATTTATACTCATAAGAATGAAGTGGAAATTATGCGCTTGGTGGGTGCTTCTAATTCCTTCATCCGTTTGCCGTTTGTTTTTGAAGGTGTGATTTATGGAATTCTAAGCTCAGTACTTTCAATGATATTTCTCTTCATTGCAATCAAAGCTATTAATATTTATATCCCTTCGGTTACTTTGGTGAGCAATTTAATGAACATCTATTCTGGCAATTTCTGGTCACTTTTGGGTGGTCAAATCTTGCTTGGCTCGCTCTTGGGTATTATTGGCAGTCTCATTGCTATGCGTAAATATTTGAAAGTTTAGAAATAAGTGAAATAAGGGGTCACAAATAAGAGAAATAGGAATAATTAGGGTTAGGTACCTTTTATTTCAATAAAAAGTATTTCTGCGGGTTCAATCTTGGATAATAAAATATTCCGTAACTAATTACTGAATTAATTCAGGAATAAAAAAATAGCATTTGAAATACTATTTTTTTTGACTTCCGCACAATATGTTGAGGCTATGGGACGAAGTTGGAACTTATCTTATACTAAATCAAGCCTAGTTTAAGCTAATTAAGTTTAGCACCCAATCCCTTATTAATATTTTTAATTTGATGGATTTTTGTTTTTATACCCAAAATAATTAAAAAAGCAAAAAGCAGTTGCAAATACCAAAATGTGTTTGGTGTCCATAAGATACCTATAAACCAAATTGTCTGCATAGTAACAAACGCTCCCATTGATACATACTTATCCCACATTTGATGAAATGACCCACGAACTATTGCGAATAAAAGATAAATACCCAAGAGTAGCTTAAGTGTTATACCCCAAGTTTGATTTGGTAAGAGAAAAATTATTATTAACAATATCCAACTCATTCCAATCAATCTGAAAGGAGGCCAAATGTCCAATTGAGGGTTGCTCATATGCTTTCGATTTGATTTTAAATTATGAGTCAATTTTACGATATTATTTGATTTTTGTCCAAAAATCGCAGTAACTCATCCAAAATCTAATGATTGCCCTAGTCGATTTATCATTTAAAATCTAATCTTGGAGATAGCTAAACAATTAAGGCTATCTCCATG
>LBXA01000007.1 GCA_000995125.1 Candidatus Moranbacteria bacterium GW2011_GWA2_39_41
ATAGCCTTAATTGTTTAGCTATCTCCAAGATTAGATTTTAAATGATAAATCGACTAGGGCAATCATTAGATTTTGGATGAGTTACTGCGAAGCCTTGACCAAAAAGGTGAAAAAGAGTAGAATTAAAGGATTAGTTTGCTATTAAATAAACAAAAAATATGGTCACAGAAAAAAGAAAAGATTATCTAGATTGGGATGAAACTTTTATTCAATTGTGCAATATAATCGCATTGCGCTCTAAGGATCCTAATACTCAAAATGGATCATGCATTGTTAATGATAGAAATATTATTATTGGTTTGGGTTATAATGGTTTTCCAAAAGGATGCAGTGATGATGAGTTGCCATGGGATAGGGAAGGTGGTTTTTGTGATATGAAATATGCTTATGTTGTTCATGCAGAGGCCAATGCTGTTTTTAATGCCAATGCGGATGTTTCCGGATCTCGTATATATTGCAATTTGTTTCCATGCAATGAATGCGCTAAAATTATTATTCAGAAAGGTATAAAAGAAATTATATATACTAGTGACAAATATCATGATAATGATGTATGGGTGGCTTCAAGAAAATTATTTGATTTGGCTGGCGTTAAATATCGCGAATATATTGCAAAAAATGAATTAATACTTAAGAAAAAATAATTTCATGGATAAGATAGTTTTTGGTATTACTGGGGAAATTGCAAGTGGTAAGGGGACAGCAACTAAATATCTACTAGAAAAGTATGGAGCTAGCTCACATCGCTTTTCGACTATGTTGCGAGATGTGGCTAAGAGAATGCATTTGGAAGAGAATCGGGAGAATCTGCAAAAAATTTCCACTATTTTTCGGGAAAATTTTTCTGATGATTTGTTGTCACAAGTTATTTATCATGATGTTATTGCTGACGATAATGGGATTGTAGTCATTGATGGCGTGCGTCGAATGTCAGATATTGAATATTTAAAAAAGCTGCCTGGTTTTAGATTGATCTACATTGAAAATGAAATGCAAACTCGCTATGAACGCTTGACTAAGCGTGGAGAGAATGTAGATGATGCTAGTAAAACTCTAGAGGAATTTAAAATTGATAGTGAGCGAGAGGCAGAAAAAAGAATTAAAGACCTAAAGCAAGATGCTGATTTTGTAATGGATAATAATAATGATTTTGAAGATTTATATGTGCAAATTGATAATGTAGTATTAGAGTGTAGAAAATAACTATTAAAAACAAAAAATATGCAACAGTATTTGGACTTATTGAAAGACATCCGTGACAATGGTCCAAGCAAGGGCGATCGAACCGGTACAGGTACACGAAGTATTTTTGGAAGACAGCTTAGATTTGATCTTTCAGAAGGCTTTCCATTGTTGACCACTAAGAAAGTTTTTTTAAAAGGTGTTATTTACGAATTACTCTGGCTTTTAAGTGGAGATACAAATATTAAATTTTTGGTAAATAATGGTGTGCATATTTGGGATGAATGGGCTGACGAAAATGGCAATCTTGGCCCAGTCTATGGAGCGCAATGGAGAAACTGGGCTAATGAAGGCATTGATCAAATCGCAAATGCAATCAATGAGATAAAAGCCAATCCAAATAATAGAAGAATTATTGTCTCAGCTTGGAACCCAAGCGTTATGCCGGACACTAGGAAATCTTTTTCTGAAAACGTGGCCAATGGCAAGGCAGCTTTGCCACCATGTCATGCTTGGTTTCAATTTTATGTTTCTGAGGGTAAATTGTCTTGTCAGATGTATCAAAGAAGTGCAGATGTCTTTCTGGGGGTGCCATTTAATATTGCTAGTTATGCTTTGTTGACAATGATGGTGGCACAGGTTTGTGGCTTAGGGATTGGTGATTTTGTACATACTTTTGGAGATGTACATATTTATAATAATCATGTAGATCAAGTTAATGAACAACTTGCACGCAAACCAAAGAAGTTGCCAATCATGAAAATTAATCCAGAAGTGAAAGATATCTTCGCTTTTAGATATGAAGACTTTACACTCGAAGGATATGATCCGGATCCGGCGATTAAGGCACCAGTATCAATTTAATTTACACAAAAATATGATTTCACTTATCGTCGCCATTGGGAAAAACAATGCTATTGGTCGTAACAACCAGTTGCTTTGGAACATTCCAGAAGACATGAAACATTTCAAAAAAATTACCACTAGTCACACAGTGATTATGGGTGATCGAACCTATCTGTCCATTGGCAGGCCGTTGCCGAATCGAAAGAACATCGTAGTGAGTCTGGATGAAAATTTTGTGGCTGAAGAAGGCTGTGAAATTAGTCATGATCTTTTCAAAACTCTGGATGAATATAAAAACAGTGATGAAGAAGTTTTTGTGGTTGGCGGGGGAATGATTTATAAACTTTCTTTGCCGATGGTGGACAAATTGTATTTGACGATTGTGGATGACGCGCCAGAAGACGCGGACACATTTTTCCCAGATTATTCTGAATTCAATCAGATTGTGAAAGAAGAAAACATTGACAATGGACAGTATAAATTTAAATTTTTGGAATTAATTAAAAAATAAAGATGAAAAAAGGTAAATTCATTGTTATTGATGGAACTGATGGTAGTGGAAAAGCAACGCAGACCAAGTTGCTTATCAAGAGATTGAAGAAAAATAAGCAAAAAGTTAAAACTATTGATTTTCCTCAATATGAAAATAATTTTTTCGGCAAATTGGTTGGGCGGTATTTAACGGGTGAGTTTGGATCTTCAGCGCAAGTTAGTCCATATTTAGCATCAGTTTTGTATGCAGCTGACAGATTTGAGACTAAACAAAAGATAGAAAAATGGATTAATGATGGCAACATTGTCATAGCTGATAGATATGCTAGCTCCAACCAAATTCATCAAGGTGGAAAAATAAGTGACAATAAAAAGAAAAAAGAATTTTTAAATTGGTTGGAGGATATGGAATATGGTGTCTTCAAAATTCCAAGGCCAGATGCCATAGTTTATTTAGATGTTCCAATTGAATTTAGTTTGCAGCTTTTACAAAACAAATCAGCTCAAAATAAAAAAGGCTATTTGAAAGGCAAGAAAGATATTCATGAAAACGACCTGAAACACTTGCAAGATGCAAAAAACAGCGCAATTAAGCTTATTCAAAAAAATAATAATTGGGTAAAGATAAATTGTGTTAAAAATAAAGAGCTAATGTCGATAGAAGAGATTGGTGAAATTGTTTGGCAAAAGATTAGTAAAATAATAAAATAGATAATATGAAAAAAACAAGTGAAAACAGGGATGTCGAGTTTTTTTATGAAATAGGTCAACTGCGCTTGATAAATAGGATGTGGCGTAGATTTTTTCAGTCAGAAACATCCAATGTTGCTGAACATACATTGAGAGTTATTTGGATTGCGCTGGCTATTGCTAAAAAAGAAGGTGTGAAAAACGAGGAAGTAATTATGAAAATGGCTTTGGTGCATGATATTACTGAAAGTAGAACAGGCGAAGTTGATTATATTTCGCGTCAGTACGCAGTTTTAAAAGAAGATATGGCAATTAAGGATATGTTGGGAGATACTATTTTAGAAGAAGATTTTCTTGAAATTTGGGGGAAATATGAAAAACGCGATTCAATAGAGGCTAAAATTGTTAAGGATGCTGATAATCTAGATGTTAATTTGGAACTAATGGAGCAACAGATTCAAACTATTGCTGATAAATTCTTGAAGCCAAGAAATATTTCAGTCAGACCCAAATTATTTACAGAAACAGCAAAAAAGTATTGGGATGCAATAGAAAAATCTGATGTGCATGATTGGCATGTCCTTGGAAGAAATAGATTTAGTGCAGGAGATTGGAAAAAGTAAAATAAGTAAGATGAAATTTATTAAAAAACTATGAACAAATATGTACCCGTTATTGGGATGGAGATCCATGTGGAGCTCAAGACAAAATCAAAAATGTTTTGCAGTTGCAAGAATGGTTTGGGTGTGGAGACTGAGCCGAATGTGAACATTTGTCCAGTGTGTACGGCGCAACCCGGAACTTTGCCAGTGGTTAATGCGGAGGCTATCAAATTTGTGCAGATGGCTGGCTTGGCTTTGAATTGCCAGATTGCAGAAATTTCCAAATTTGATCGCAAGAATTATTTTTATCCTGACATTCCCAAGGGCTATCAGATTTCACAATATGATCAACCTTTGTGTGGCTTGGGTCACATAGACATAATAATCAATGACCAAGAAGCAATAACCAAAAAAATTGGAATTACGCGAATTCACATGGAAGAAGACACTGGCAAGTTGGTGCATCCAAAAGGCGCCGATCATTCTTTGATTGATTTCAATCGCGCTGGTGTGCCCTTGATGGAATTGGTGACTGAGCCGGACATTGAGACTGGCAAAGAAGCGAGATTGTTCTGTCAGAAATTGCAACAGATTTTCCGTTATTTGAAAATCTCTGAAGCGGACATGGAAAAAGGTCATATGCGTTGTGAGGTTAATATATCACTAATGGACACGAATGAACCACGAATTTTTCAAATGAAAAAAGATTTAGGTCGTGATATAACGATTAGTGATATTCGTGCTAAATTTGGAGATATTCGTGAGTTTTTTGGCACCAAAGCAGAAATCAAGAATTTGAATTCTTTCCGCGTGGTAGAGCGTGCAGTTGATTATGAAATTATTCGCCAAAGCGAAATTTTGGAAAAAGGTGAAAAAGTTGTGCAAGAAACTATGGGTTGGGATGAAGCGCGTGGCATCACTGTGTCACAACGCAAGAAAGAATCGGCGCATGACTATCGCTATTTCCCAGAGCCAGATATTCCGCCGATGAGATTTGCGACAGAATACGTGGAGAATTTGCGTCGTCATTTGCCAGAACTGCCAGATGCCAAAGCAAAAAGATTTGTGGAGGGATATGGTTTGTCACGAGAAAATGTGGAGGTGATTGTGAGTGACAAAAGTTTGGCCGAATATTTTGAGCAGGTTGTTTCTGAAATTAATGAAAAGATGCAATGCCAAGAGGTGATAGCTGACAAAGAAAAATGCACCAAGCTGGCGGCCAATTATATGGTCAGTGAATTGCAAAAGCATTTGGTGAAAAATAGTCAAACTATTGCGGACGTCAAAATTAGTGCAGAAAATTATGCAGAGCTCATTGGATTTGTAGCAGATGGAAAAATAAATTCCAGCGCAGCGCAAGCAGTGCTCGAAGAAATGTATGCAACTGGTGGCGATCCATCACAGATCATTGAGGCCAGAGGTTTGTTGCAAGTTAGTGACGAAGGAGTTTTGGAAACAGTAATGGATGAGGTTTTGACCAAGAATCAAAAATCAGTGGAAGATTTCAAAGCTGGCAAGCAAAATGCCTTGCAATTTCTGATGGGACAAGTGATGAAAGAATCAAAAGGTAAAGCCAATCCAGCGATGGTGGTTGAAATGTTGAAGATTAAGTTGGGCTAATTTTTTTATTCCTTATACCAAATTAACTTGAAGTGTGCTATATCGCCGAGGCTTCACCTCAGTGCAGTTAAGGTCTAGTAGAGGTGAGGCCTCTGACAGGAAAATGGCATTGATTAAGTTAATTTGGTAGTATTGCCTTGAAAGGAGCTAAATTCCTGAGAAGTTAATGCCTAGCCGGAGCTTAGCCCCGAGTGTGTTACGGTGCTATTTTTATAAAATCAGAAACGGTCTTTTCCATATCTTTATATTTCTTAATCCATTTAATGCGGGGATCTTTTTGAAACCAAGTCATCTGACGTTTGGCATAATCTTTTTCGGCCAGATAGACGCGTTCGTACAATTCTGCGAGAGTGATTTCTGCTCGCAAATATTTGGGAATCCAAAAGTATCCCAAACCAAAACTTTGGATTTTTTTCCAACTCAGTCCAGACTTGTGCAACTTTTGCACTTCAGCGAGCATGCCGTCCTTCCATCTTTGATCAAGGCGTTTTTTGATTTTGGCGTGCAATTTTTCTTTGCCAGGGTTGATGCCGATTTTCAAGAATGCATATGGTCGCGAATGTTTAAACGAATTAATGCTAATTGGTTGTGGGACTTTGCCTAGTGCCTTGCAGATTTCAATGGCACGAATCAGGCGCACTTTGTTTTTGGCATCTATGTTTTCAGCACGGCGGGCATCTAGTTTTTTGAGTTTCGCAAACAGTTCTTCCGTTGATTTTGTTTCTAGTTTTTTGCGTAGTTCCCAGTTTGGCGCAACTTCTGGATAGACGATGTTATCAACCACCGCATCAATCCAAAACCCGGTGCCACCGCATAAGATAGGCAACTTGCCACGTTTCAAAATGTCCACAATAGCTTTGTCCGCCTTCTTCTTGAATTGTGCCACACTGAAATTGGTTCTTGGGCTGACGATGTCCAACATCCAATGTTTGATACCAACCTGTTCTTCCGTAGTCACTTTCCCAGTACCCACATCCATTCCGCGATAAATTTGTCTTGAATCAACTGAGACTATCTCGCCATCAAACTTCTGAGCAAGTCGAATTGCCACCGCTGATTTGCCGGCGGAGGTTGGACCAAGTATGACTACAATTTTCCCTCGAGATTCCATATTTTGATGCTAGTTATTTTCACTTGCACAAACTGGTCAACTAAATCTTTTTTATTTGAAATGATCTTGATGTTTTTTCCAGTTCTAGTTTTGCCGAAATAAATTATTTGTTTTGATTTGTTGTTGATTTGCTTGTTATCTGTGAGTTGCTTTTTTTCAATCAAAACTTCTTGCACAGTGTTGAGATATTTTTTGTTGTTGGCGAAAGTTGTTTTTTTCAAAATTTCATTCAGGAAGGCCTCACGTTTTTCTTTTTCAGCATCCGAAACATTGTCTTTCATAGTCCAAGCTGCGGTGCCAGGGCGAGGGGAGAATTGGCCAAAGAACACCATATCGAATTTGGCTTTTTGCATGATCTCAGCGGAACACAAGAATTGCTTTTTGGTTTCGCCCGGAAAACCAACGATGATATCGGAAGTCAAAGCAAAAGGCATGCCAGGCTTATATTTTTTGAAAGCAGATTTTATTTTGCGTACCAAATTTAGGTAATGTTTGGCAGTGTATTTGCGATTCATTTTTTGCAAAATTTCATCGGAGCCTGATTGAATTGGCAAATGCACGGCTTCGCAAACTTTTTTGGATTTGGCAACAACCTCAATCAATTCGTTCGACATATCTTTTGGGTGTGAAGACACAAATTGAATCCAAAACTTCCCCGGAATCGCATCAATTTTTTTTAGTAACTGAGCAAAATTAGTATTCGTTCTAATTCGCTTTGAATTTGTGTCAATTGGTGAGTTGTAAGAGTTTACATTCTGACCAAGTAAAGTTATGGACTTATAACCAAGCTTAACTAGACTTTTTATTTCATCAAGTATTTCTTCAGCTGGTCTGGAAGTTTCGCGACCGCGCGCATATGGAACGACGCAGTAGGAGCAGAAATTGTTGCAACCAGTCATGATCGGCACAAAAGCTTGAAAGGCATTACTATATTTTGGATCAAGCGAAAGATAGGCGATACTTTCTTTGTTTGTTATATTTTTTTGTGCCGAAATTTTCAATTTTAAATTTTCAATTTTAAATGAATTTTCAATGACAAAATTTTCAAAAATATGGAAATCTATAATTGGGAAAAACAAATCAACCTTGCCCTTGAGGCGTCTTTGCACATCTTTGCGGTTGGCAAGGCAGCCAGTTAATATGATAGTTTTTGGTTTTTGGTTTTTGGTTGGTAGTTTTCGAAGATTGTGAATTAGGCTGTAAACTCGGTTTTCGGCTGCCTGACGTACTCCACAAGTGTTGAAAATTACCAAGGAGGCCTCTGATATATCAGAAGTCAACTTATGGCCTTGCTCATTCAAAAAGCCCACAATTCGCTCGCTATCACTTATATTCATCTGACACCCGAAGGTTTTAATAAAGTATTTTTTCATATGATTTTAGTATATCTCAGAATACTATAAATAGGCTAGTTTATCAAGCAAAAACCATCCACCGAAGTGAATGGTCTTATTGAATGAGAGAATCTATTTTTTATCTCGAATTTCGGTTACAATTTTTTCCACGAATTCATCTACACTGATCACAGTCTGATCCTTGGTGTTTCTTGGGCGCATAGCCACAGTTTGTGATTCCATTTCTTTTTCACCAACTACCAGCATGTAGGGAATTTTTTGTTTTTCAGCGTTTCTGATTCTCTTGCCCAAACCTTCAGCAGTGGCATCCACTGTTGCACGAATGCCAGACGCAAGCAGTCGCGTCTCTACCTCTTTGGCGTAGGCGCCAAATTTTTCTTCTGAAACTGGAATGATCATCGCTTGAACAGGGGAAAGCCAAGTTGGGAAAGCGCCAGCATAATGTTCAATGAGAATTCCCATGAATCTTTCAAATGATCCCATGATTGTACGATGAATTAATACTGTTGTTTTTTCTTGACCATCTTTGTCCGTGTAATTACAATCAAATTTTTTCGGCATTTGAAAATCAAGTTGAATTGTGGCGCATTGCCATGTTCGGCCAATAGAATCTTTCAACTGAAAATCAATTTTCGGACCATAAAAAGCACCATCTTTTTCTTTTAATCCATAATTTTCTCCATATACTTCTTGTAAAACTTCAGTTAGATCTTGTTCGGCTTTTTCCCAAACATCCGCATCTCCCATGAAATCATCTGGTCGAGTTGATAGATAAGCTTTGTATTCAAGCCCAAACGGTGCGTAAACCTTATCTACTAGATTGATAACATTCTTTATTTCTTCTTTGATTTGATCTTCAGTAATAAACATATGAGCATCATCTTGAGTGAATTGTTGAACGCGCAAAAGTCCACCCAGTTGCCCAGATTTTTCTTTTCGAGTAATGAGTCCTGGTTCGCTGTAACGAAGTGGTAGATCGCGATATGATTTCAATGAATTGTTATAAACTAATATAGCCCCTGGACAGTCCATTGGACGAAGACCAAATTGTTTATTTTCATCAACTTGTACAAAATACATATCATCTTTGTAGTGATCCCAATGACCAGATTTTTTCCAGATAGAAACATCTAGCATTGAAGGGCAAAGTATCATCTCATAATTGAATTCTTTTTGTGCATCAATCCAAAAGTTTTTTAGTTCGTTGTAAATAATGGTACCTTTGGGATGAAAAAATGGCATGCCAGGAGCTTCTGGATGAAAAGAGAACAAATCCAATTCTTTGCCAAGTTTGCGATGATCTCTTTTCTCGGCTTCCTCCATCATGTGCAAATATTCTTTCAAGGCATCTTTAGTTTCAAAAACTACACCATAAATTCTTTGCATTTGCTTGTTGTTCTCATTGGCTTTCCAATAGGCACCGGAAATTTTGGTAAGCTTCAACGCGTCAGCTTTGATTTCGCCAGTTGAATCAAGGTGTGGTCCACTGCAAAGATCTACAAAATGTCCAGATTTGTAAACTGAGATTTTTTCGCCAGCTTCGGCCAGTTCTGAAATAAGTTCGAGTTTGTAGTCTTGTCCAAGTTTGGCGAAATCACTTTTGGCTTCCGAAGTTGAAATTTCAGCCCGTTCAAAGGGATGATTGGCTTTGATGATGGCTTTCATTTTGTTTTCCAGAATTTCCAAATCTTCGGGAATCAAAGTTCGTGGCAAATCAAAGTCATAATAAAAACCATTTTCAATAGCGGGACCTGTGCCAAATTTGGCTTCGGGAAACATTTCCAAAACGGCAGCCGCCAAAACATGGGCAGCGGAGTGGTGAAGAATTTCCAATTTGTTTTGTTCGTTCATAGTGTTTGTAAAAATAAAATTATTTAAATAGGACTGATCCGCCAGTGGGCGGATTTGTTTCTTGTTGCAAAATTAAAAATTTTGACAAGAAACAAAAAAAACCCATCCGAAACATATAAAAAATTATATGTTCAGGACGAGTTTTTAGCCCGTGGTTCCACCCGAATTTCCCGTCACTCGTGAGTGACAGAACACTTTGTCGACCAGATTCGTCAGGTCCTACGGAGACTCCGCGGTTGGTAGTCGCATCAGTGTCTCATTTGTTTGTAAGGATAGTATAGTATAAAAGTGTTTTGAGCACAAGTTGCTGGGTGTCCATTTTCTTTGGCAGCAAAGAAAGTGGACGAAAAGAAACTGCTGCCCAGACTCGTGCTGTCTAAATTTCTAGCTTACTCGCTAAAATTCCAAGAAATTTAGAAAAACTCTCTAGTATGTAATTTTTTAACGCTCGTGCACTGAAATTTAGAAACGCACTTCGTTATGGGCGAAAATATTTTTTGAAAAACTAAAAAGCCGGCTAGTGCCGACTTTTTATATTTCGAAGCGAGATTATTTCTTGTTTTTAGAGATGCGAGTTGTTTTTTTGACAACTTTTTTAGCTTCAGCTTTTTCAGCCAGCTTTTTGAATCGATCAACACGACCAGTTGTGTCGAGTGATTTCTTCTTGCCAGTGTAAAATGGGTGACAAGCGCTGCAAATGTCAACTTTCATTTCTTTGACTGCCGAGCCAGTTTCAATGACATTGCCACAAGCACAGCTGATTTTTGCATCATCATGATACTCTGGGTGAATCTTCTTTTTCATAAAACTACAAAATTACAAATTCCATACAAATTTACAAATATACAAAATATATCTGTATGGGTTGAAAATTATATTAATAAATAGCATTTAAATTACCTAAATAATCTATCATACCTATCGGGAATTGACAAGGGGTGAGGGGGCTGATATACTATCTAGGTATAAAAAACACATACTTTTTGGGCCTATTCCTGTCCCGATCCGCCAGCTGGCGGAGGGAAATAAAGGCTAAATTAAACCTCGTTAATCAGTTTTACTGATCACATGGCAAACAAAAAGTAGCGGTCTCAGCCTCACTTATGAGGCGGGAAATAATAAATTAAGGATTTACCCAGTTAAATTATCTGCCACGGCGGACGCTAGACGGAAATTTAACCCGGGCACAATAAAATGACAGAGGAAAAGAAAACAGTGGAAACTGCTGCAGTGGAACCAGTTTCAAAAAAGGCCAGCGAAGATTATTTCGCTGATTTTGATTTTGCCGGTTTAACTATCGATATGAATTCGATGTTGAAGGCGGGAGTTCATTTTGGACACCAAAAATCAAGAAAGAATCCAAAGATGGACGAGTATATCTTTGGCACCCGAAATGGTGTGAACATCTTGGATTTGCAAAAAACCGTAGCTAAATTGCAAGAAGCTTCAGCTTTCATTGAAAAGATTGTTTCAGAAGGTCAAGAAATTCTTTTTGTGGGAACGAAGAAGCAAGTTAAAAAATTGGTTGAATCTGCTGCTCGAAAATGCGGATCACCTTTCGTGATTGACCGATGGTTGGGTGGAACATTCACAAACTTTGCTGTGATGTCAGGCCGAACAAGATTTTTGCGCGATGGAGAAATGAAAACCAAGAATGGTGAATATGAAAAATATACCAAATTTGAACAAATGAAAATTGCTGAGGAATTGGAAAGATTGGAAAGAAGAATGGGCGGAATCAAGAATATGATGAAACTTCCAGCTGCAATTTTTGTAACCGGTGTTATCGAAGATGATTTGGCTATCAAAGAAGCGTTGAAAAGAAACATTCCAATCATTGCTTTGGTTGATACAAACGTGAATCCAAATGGCATTGATTATCCAATTCCATCCAATGAAGATGCTATTTCTGCGCTTCGTTTGATGATCGCTCATGTGACAAAGGCAGTTTTGGCTGGTAAAGAAAAAGCAAAAACAATGAAAGAAGCTGCAACAGCAGCTGTAAAATAAAAACACTAAATACTAATAATTGCGAATGGATGGGCAAATTTATTCGAATACATTTGTTTAGACATTCGTATCGATTCGCATTATGTTAGAACAAATAAAAAATTTGCGCGAAAGAACTGGCGCCGGAGTTGTGGAAGTTAAAAAAGCTTTGGACGAGGTTGGTGGCGATGATCAAAAAGCAATTGAAATCTTGAGAAAACGAGGTCAGGAAAAAGCCATGAAGAAATCTGATCGAGTGGCAGGCGAAGGCGTGATTGCGTCGTATATTCATTCCAATGGACGCGTGGGTGCAGTTGTGAAACTTCTGTGTGAAACTGATTTTGTCGGAAGAAATGAAGAATTCAAAGCTTTGGCGCAAGACATTGCAATGCACGTCACAGCCGCTGCTCCAAAATATTTGAAACCAGAAGAAGTGCCAGAGGCCTTGGTAGAAAAAGAAAGAGAAATTTGGACAGCACAATTGGCAGAAGAGAAAAAGCCGGAAGATATTATGAAAACGATTTTGGAGGGCAAGGAAAAGAAGTTCCGTGAAGAAATTTCCCTGTTGACTCAGCCATTTGTGAAAAATCCTGATCAAACTGTAGGAGAGTTGATTACTGAAAAAATAAGTAAAATAGGAGAAAACATTCAAGTTGGAGAATTTTCCCGCTTGGAGGTATAAGATGCGAATGGTTGCGAATGTATAAACGATTTATTCGAATGCATTTGTTTCTAAATTCGCGATAATTTGCAAATGAAAGTTTTAGTTAGTTTATACGCATGGGAAAATCCCAAATTATATGCAAGTGATTATAAATTGGCGAAAGGCGATAAGGTTATTGTTGCTACGGAATATTCTAATGAGATTGCGATTGTAGAAGATGTTGATGTTGACACTAAGGATGAACCCAAAGAAAAGATTTTGCGCATAGCCACAGAGAGAGACCGAGAAGTTTTTGCCCAATATGAAAGTCAAAAGAAGGAATGTCTAGATGTGTGTCGAGCAGAAATAAAATCCACAGGATTGGAAATGAAATTGATTGATGTGCGTCTGAGCTTGGATGGCAAGCAAATTGTTTTTGCTTTTACCGCTGATGGTCGTGTTGACTTTCGTGATTTGGTGAAGAACTTGTCCAAGCAATTCAAGAAATCAATTCGCATGCAACAAATCGGTTCACGAGATGAAGCGCGAAAATTGGGTGGTTATGGAATTTGCGGTCGGGAATTGTGTTGTGTGAGAAATGGTGGCAATATGCAAAGTATCACCACTGATATGGCTAGAATTCAACAAATTGCCCATCGTGGAACAGATAGAATTTCTGGATTGTGCGGACGACTGATGTGTTGTTTGGTATATGAAGCTCAGCAATATAAAGAAATGTTAGTGGGCATGCCGGAATTGCACAGCACCGTGAAGACTACTGAAGGAAAGGGTTTTGTGATTGAGGTGAATGCCATCACACAGGAGATCAAAGTGAAATTGGAAACAGGAAAATATCTATCAGTAAAAAAAGAGGATATAAAGTCTTAATGAAATATGTTGTATCAAATTATCCCGCCAATATTAATAATCTTGAGTCTAGCTGGCATTGTGATTTTTTTCATGAAGAAAGCGCCTCAAATTGCTAGTTTGGAAGAAAGTGAATCATTGGAACAGGAGAAAATTGAAATGTTGGCCGAAGCGGGTTTTTTTCGTCGAAGCATTATTCATGTGAAAAACATTCGTTGGGATGACATCAAACATTTTCTGTTGATTGTGTTGGAAAAATTGACTCGCAAAGCACGCATCATGTTTTTGAAATTGGAGAGCCAATCAAAGAATTTGAGCGATTCAATTCGCACAAAAAGAAACAGCAAATTGAAGCCATCCGAGAGAAATGATGAGGTACTAGAAAATATTGAAGAAGATGATATAATAAATAAGGTTAAAAATTATCAACTAGAAAAGAAAGTTGGCTATCTGAATAGATTCAAAAAAACGGCTGTTTCAGACAAAGTTGTAGTGGATGAAAATGCAGTGGTGATTCACAAAGAAGAAAAGGTGATTCGACCGACTGTGAGTGATCGCGTGGTGACTCCACAAGCACGCACTGAAATGAAAGACCGTTTGGAGGATCTTTTGATTGAAAGAATCGCCGCCAATCCGAAAGATACCGAAGCCTATGAAAGACTGGGAGAATATTATATGGAAATCGATAGTTTAAATGATGCCAAAGAATGTTTCAAGCAAGTTTTGAAACTTGATCCGAAAAACCGCAATGTCAGATATCGCATGAAAAGACTTGAGACGATTATGCATAAAAGATAGATTGAAAATAAAATATGCCGCCTTAGCTCAACGGTAGAGCAACTGTTTTGTAAACAGTAGGTTTTCGGTTCGAATCCGAAAGGCGGCTCCGAGATTGAAAATTTTGAATTTTGAATTTTGAATTCTGAATGAATTTGAAATGTATAAATTTTGAATTTTGAAATTTGGTCATTGGAATTTGATTTGAAATTTGAAATTTGAAATTTGGAAATTCAAGCCCGAGAGGGCGCGGATATGGGCAGATGGTAGAGTGGTCAATTACAACAGACTGTAAATCTGTCGACTTCGGTCTACGGGGGTTCGACTCCCTCTCTGCCCACCAGAGTTCATTATATAATAGAGTAAGATGTTGCCGTTGTAGCTCAGTTGGTAGAGCACATCCTTGGTAGGGATGAGGTCAGCAGTTCGATTCTGCTCAACGGCTCAAGCGAAATTAATAAGTAATTCAATTATAGAGAACCCCAGTTAAATACTTCGCCTACGGCGAAATTTAACGGGGTAAAAATATTATGGCAAAAAAAGGCAATGACAATCTAGCGAAGATGAAGTGCGAAGTTTGCAAATCAATCAACTATTTCACAACTCGTAACAAGAAGATGTTGAAAGAAAAGTTGGAAATGAAAAAGCATTGCAAGAAATGCAAGGTCCATACACTACATAAAGAAGCTAAATAATATTGAAATTTCTAATTTCTAATATCTAATTTCTAAACAAATCCTAATTTCTGAATGTCAAAAATTTGTGATTTGTGATTTGAATTTTGGTTATTGTTTGGGATTTGGAGTTTAGAATTTGGAATTTCAATATTTGCGGGTGTAGTGAAGTGGTATCACAACAGTCTCCAAAACTGTTTTCCCAGGTCCGAGTCCTGGCACCCGTGCATAATTGAAACAGCCTTTCTTTAAAGGGCTGTTTTTGTTTTTGGATCGAGTAACTATTTAGTTGGTGATAGTATGTGCATATACAAGAAGCTGATTTATTCATAGTATTTGAAAAAGGTACCTGACCCCAATAATCCGCAAAGACGTTCGCAAAGCAAAAGAGGTTGGCGCGAATGCAGTGGCCTTTGCGCGGATTACAATGTCACCTTTTCACGCGTGGAAAGTTGATGGCATTGTTGAAGAGGCTGACAAAATCTTTGATAATAATAAAAAGTGATTGCGCGAAATGGGACACCAATCAACTTTTGAGAAATTTCAAATCCCAAAAACCTCATGTCTAGACAATGTCTGGATGCGAGGTTTTTTATAATAAAAAATACCTTGTAGTAATATTACAAAATATTTTTTTAAAATATCAATCGAAGAGGCTATGAATTTCGCAATTTCTTTTTGCGCACCACATACATCGGTCTTTTAATGACTTCAATGTGGATGTTGGCGATGTAGAGTGAAATGAGGCCGATGGAAATCAAGAGGATGCCAACGAGAAAGATGATGAGGATGGCGAGACTTTCTGAATCAGAGAAGGTTGAGGCGAATTCCCAGTGCAGAAGATATTTTCCAACTAGGACGTAGAAACCAGATAGACCAGAAAGCAGGGTGATTATGAGGCCTAAATAGCCAGCTAATTTGAGTGGAACAAAGCTTAGAGAAACGAAGCTGTTCATAGCGAGGCGTACGAGCTTCCATAGGCCGTAGGAAGCATCGCCGTGAAGGCGTTCGTTGGCCTCAAAATTGATGTAGGCGCGTCGGAAGCCTAGCCAATCAATAAGTCCGCGGGTCATGCGATTAGTTTCAGTAAAGCGATTAAATTCATCAATTACAACCCTATCGAGCAAACGAAAGTCAGTTGAATTAGGTATGACAGGTGATTCAGTGATAGTATTTAAAATTGTATAAAATAGCTTTGAGCCAATAGTTTTTAGCAGTGAAGCGTTTTTGCTTTTTCCACGTACGCCCACCACCACTTCAAAACCTTGCTCCCATTTCTCCAAAAATTTCGGAATGAGTTCAGCTGGATGTTGCAAATCAGCGTCAATCATAATGCAGGCGTCACCAGAACAATTGTTGAGTCCAGCCGTGGTGGCAACTTCTTTGCCAAAGTTTCTGGAAAAATCAATAAATTGAATATCGGAATCTTCGGTGGCCAATTTTTCAATTTCCGCGCCTGTTTCGTCAGTGCTACCATCGTTGATAAAAATAATTTCATGCGTATATTTTTCACCCAGTGTCTGAAATATTTTCTCCAATTTTTCATAGAGTGGATGAATGTTTTTGGCTTCATTGTGGGCAGGGATGATAATAGAAATTGTTTTCATGATTTTGGAGCCTGGCGATGGTCAGCCAAGGCATTATTTAATACTGGTATTATAGCACATATTTTTTTGTGGTATACTAAATAGGTAGAAAATACTAAAATCAAATCCCGCCAATGCTGGTGTAATAAAATAAAACTGTTTTGCAAAAAGTCATTTTGAAGTGGCTTTTTGTCTTGGAAGAAAAAAATTAAAATTCAAAAATTCATTCTGTGAAAACTGGACACCTCTATTTCTCCTTGACTGCAAATTAAGCTATTTGAAAAAAAACCAACCAAATGCTATTATATTAGGGTGATTGAAGTGGCTGAAAAATGGCTGTTTGACTTTAAAATAACCGAATATGATATATAATATAAAAACAGATAAGTTTGAAGGTCCAATGGACTTGCTTTTGGAGCTGATTGAGAAAGAAAAACTCAACATCACTGAATTGAGCTTGGCGCATGTGACAGATCAATATTTGGAATATATCAAGGGAGACACTAACATTAAACTCGGTCATTTGGCTGAATTTTTGTCGATAGCAGCGAAGCTGATTTTGATCAAATCACGTGCACTTTTGCCACTCTTGACCTTCACTGAAGAGGAAGAGGCGGAAATCAAAGATTTGGCCAAGCAATTGGAAGAGTATAAAAAATTCAAAGATGCCTCAATAGTTTTAGGGAAAATGTCCGAAGCAGGCAAAATCAGTTATGATCGAGCGGGATTTGTTGGCGTGCAGACACTATTCTATCCACCGGAAGATTTGAATGTCTATGATTTTAAGAAATATTTTCTGTTGGTTCTAAATGAAATTCCAATCATTGAAAAGTTGGATGAAGAGGTGGTGCAAGAAGTTATTACGCTAGAAGAGCGAATCAACGATTTGCAAAACACTCTGCGCCAACGCGTGGAAATGTCTTTCACTGAATTGACCAGCGGGGCAGAAAATAAGATTGATGTTATAATTTCATTTCTAGCTATGCTGGAAATGGTCAAACAGAGAATTGTGGATGTTGAGCAAGGAGAGTTATTTGATGAAATACAATTGAAACACAAAATGGTTAGTAGCCCTAATTTATAAAAGATACAATAATCAAGATACAATAACCAAACAAATCTCAAAATCCAATAACCAAATAATCAAATTTTGTTTATTGAATATTGTTTGTATCTTGTCCCTTGGTGATTGATTATTATTCTTATGGAACAAGCAAAATTAAAATCAGCGATTGAAAGTATATTATTTGTCAGTGGTGAACCAGTGAGTGTGATTAAAATCGCCAAAGTGACTGATTCCACGGTGCCTGAAATTGAAGAGGTTTTGGAAATTCTGAAAGACGAATATGTCAGCGGCAAGCGGGGTATTGTGATTTTGCGTAAAGAGCAAGAAGTTCAAATGGCGACTGATCCAGAAAACGCAGAGCTCATTGATCAATTGGTGAAAAGTGAAATTCAAGAAAATTTGAGCCGCGCAGGGCTAGAAGTGCTTTCAATTATTGCTTATCGTGGACCAATTACACGTGTTGAAGTCGAAGCTATTCGTGGAGTGAATTGTAGTTTTACGGTGCGCTCGCTGATGATGCGTGGCTTGTTGGAGCGAATTGAGAATCCCAAGGATAATCGAGGATATTTATATAAAATTTCTTTTGATTTTTTGAAAAAATTGGGAATTGACAGCATTGATAAACTTCCAGATTATGAAACACTGTCTAAAGATGACAGAATCGAGAGTATAATTGGATCTAAACAAATTCCGGAGCCCATGCCTGTTGTCAATCAGGAGGTTTCGGATAACAAAGAATAGATGTTGAATTTAATTGTTACATTTTTAATAATGCCCTTGATGCCTTTGTGGTTTTATGGAGATTTGGCTAAAGGCATTTCTGTTGATAATAATCTGATGGTGGCACAATCATCTTGTCAGACGACGGATGCTTGTGGCTTGCCAAAAGTAGCGGAAAATTCAGCGCCTTTTGAATCAAAGGATGTTGAAAGTCAAAGCATTTTTCCAATTAATTCAGCGATGGCTTCAGGTCTTTTCCCGATACGCAAAAAAAATGTACCTGATATTAAAATTTGGGCTGGATCTTCAGTGGTGATCGATGTGGACACTGGAACCATCATTCATTATGATGATGGACGCAAAAGAACACAGATTGCCTCTCTGACTAAGATGATGACAGCTATTTTAGTGATGGAAAATATAAAAGACTTAAATGAACAAATAACAATCACCAAGGAAGATTTGCGGGTAGACGGCACAAAGGTTGGTTGTCCAACTAGTGTTATTTGCAATTCTAATCGAATGTATGTGGGAGAAAAAGTTTATGCCAAGGATTTGATGAAAGCGATGCTAATGAACAGTGCCAATGATTCGGCGACAGCCCTGGGAACACATATCGCTGGTTCATCACAAAAATTTGTAGATATGATGAATTATAAGGCCGAAGATATGGGGCTCAAAGATACACATTTTTGCACCCCATCGGGCTTGGAAATTGATGGGCAGGAGGATCAGTGCTATTCCACCGCCTATGACCTTGCTAGAATTGCTGCCTATTCTTTGAAATTTGATACAATTTGGGATATTATGAAAATTCCGGAGGGTCAGTTCTATTCTTGCGATGGAAAATATATGCATGTGTTGAAAAATACTGATATGTTGCTCAATACTTTGCCAGGCTGTGTGGGTGGCAAAACTGGCTTTACGCCTTTGGCGGGAAAATCATTGATGTTGGGAGCAGAAGAACCAACTGGTAAGCACAAAATTATCGCAGTACTTTTGAATGATGAACAGCGTTGGGATGATATGCGAACATTGGTAAATTGGGTCTTTGAAAATTATAAGTGGCAATAGCATTTTAGCATGTCAACACGTTATCATATTAACAATAAATTTTTGCTTAAATGCTAAGCTGTTAACGTGCTAAAGTGTTAATATGTTAACATGAAAATATATGGGTTTTGCACAAATACAACATATCCCAGTGGTAGTAGACGCTTTGAAAGTTTTAGTGACAGGTTTCACTGCTTTTGTGGTGGCTTTTTTGCTGGCGCCGGTGATGACTCATTTTTTGTATAAGTATAAAATCGGCATCAAAATTAAAGAAAATTCAGTGGATGGTGAAAAATTGACATTTGTCAGCGCGTTGCATAAAAACAAAAGCGGAACGCCAACAATGGGTGGTATCTTGATTTGGGTGGTAGTTTTGATTTTTATTTTCCTTTCGCATTATCTTCTGCCAATTATTGCCAAATGGAGCAATATCAATTTCTTTGCACGCTTAGATTTTTTGAGTCGTAGTCAAACTTGGTTGCCACTTTTTACTTTAGTGACGGCAGGAGTCTTAGGACTTTTTGATGACTGGATGAGTATTCGGGGATGTGGAAAGAACAAAGGTGGCGGTATGCGTTTTATTATGCGCTTTGGTTGGCTAATTCTGATCGCGGCTCTGGGTGCTTGGTGGTTCTATTTCAAACTGAATTGGAACACAATTCACATTCCAGCGATGGGAAATTTTGAAATTGCTTGGTGGTATATTCCTTTGTTTATTTTCGTCATTCTTTTTTCAGCTATTTCATCTAATGAAACCGATGGGCTAGATGGCCTCAATGCCGGAGTACTTTCAATCGCTTTTAGTTCATTTGCCTTCATCTCATTTTTTCATAATAAGATGAATTTGGCAGCTTTCTGCGCGGCTATTGCCGGAGCTCTGCTGGCATTCTTGTGGTTCAATATTCATCCCGCTCGATTTTTTATGGGAGACACGGGCGCAATTGCGCTGGGAACAACACTGGGCGTGGTGGCGATGCTGACTAACTCCGCCTTGGCTTTGTTTATTATAGTGTTTATTTATGTTATTGAGTCGGGCTCAGTAGTCATCCAATTGACTTCAAAAAAATATTTCAAGCGCAAGGTTTTTTTGGCAGCACCAATTCATCATCATTTTGAAGCCCTAGGTTGGCCAGAAACCAAAGTCACAATGCGGGCTTGGATTTTCACCATGGTGACAGCGATGATCGGGGTGATCATCGCAGTTCTAGGCATGGGCAGAGGTAATTTTTAATATTTTTTTAATTTTTCAAAATTATGGAGATCAAAAGAATTCAAGAGATGGACTTGGAAGGTAAAAGAGTTTTGTTGCGCGTAGATTTCAATGTGGCAGTGGATCTGGGCAAGGTCAAGGAATCTTTCAAAATTGCAGCGGCCAAGGAAACACTGGATTATCTCTTGAACAAAAATTGCAAAGTGGCTATGATTTCACATTTTGGCCGACCCGCCGCCGTTAAAACTTTAGCGGGCGAGCCCGGAGGCACGCCAAATCCAGAATTTTCTTTGGAGCAAATTGTTTTTGATGCCAAGGAAATTTTGGCCACTAATCTGACTTTTGTTTCAGATTGCGTTGGTGAAAAGGTTCAAATTGCGATGGAGAATATGTTGGGCGGAGCGTTGCTTTTGGAAAATGTGCGATTTTATGCGGGAGATGAAACGAATGACGCAGAATTCGCTAAACTTTTAGCGGAGAATTTTGATGTATTTGTGAATGATGCTTTTTCGGTGTGTCATAGGGATCAAGCTTCTGTGACGGGGGTGGCCAAGATTTTGCCGAGTTGTGCAGGTTTTCGCTTGCTAGAAGAAATTCATGAGATGACCATCATCAAAGATCATCCAATCGCGCCAGCGGTGGCCATCATTGGTGGAGCCAAGATTGAAACTAAGTTGCCAGTCATCAAATTTTTTGAAGAAAAATATGATCATATCTTGGTGGGTGGAAAAATTGCCAATGAAGCGATTGACCAAAAGATTGAATTTTCCGACAAGGTAGTTTTGCCAATTGATTTTGTAGATGAGCGATTGGACATTGGACCAAAGACGGTGGAAAAATTCAAAGAAATCATCGCTGGCGCCAAAACCATTGCGTGGAATGGTCCAACGGGCAAGTTTGAAGATGAAAAATATGCCAAGAGTTCTAATGAAATTCTTGAAGCCGTGATTGCCAGTGGCGCTTTTGTTTTGGTGGGCGGGGGAGAGACTTTGGAAATTTTGGAAAAAAATCATGCCATGAATGACATAACTTTTGTTTCCACGGGTGGCGGCGCCATGCTGGACTTTTTGGTTGGCAACACAATGCCGGGGATTGAAGTTTTGAAAAAATAGGTGGCAAAAGCCAAGGAAAGGAATCTCAGAAAATTAACCAAATCTGGCAACGGTTCCATTGGCCTCACTTTGCCGATTGAACTCGTTCGCGAACTTGGCTGGCGGGAAAAGCAGAAAATGGTGGTTAAGCGTGTCCGCGGAGGAGTGTTGGTTAAGGATTGGAAGAAATAAATTTATGCCAAATAATATGACAAATGAAAATAATTCCGGCGAAATAATTATCTATGAAGGCGCGGATGGGGCGCCTAGTATTGAGGTGCGTGTTGAAAATGAGACCGTTTGGCTTTCGCAAAAGCAAATGGCAGAGCTTTTTGATTGTTCCGTGGATAATATTGGTTTGCATCTAAAAAATATTTTTAAAGAGTCCGAATTAAGCGTAAGTTCAGTTACCGAGGAATACTCGGTAACTGCCTCTGATAGCAAAAATTATGTTGTTAAGCACTATAATTTAGATGCCATCATTTCCGTCGGCTATCGCGTAAATTCTTTGCGTGGCACGCAGTTTCGCATTTGGGCGACCGCGCGACTTCGCGAGTATCTTGTTCAAGGATTAACTATGAATGACGAATTTTTGAAAAACAATGGCGGTGGCGTATATTGGAAGAAGCTCTTGTCTCGCATCCGTGATATTCGATCCAGTGAAAAGATGTTGTATCGGCAAGTTCTGGATCTCTATGCCACAAGTGCGGATTATGATCCAAAATCCCTGCATTCAATTAAATTTTTCAAAATTGTGCAAAACAAATTGCACTATGCCGTGCACAAAGAAACGGCCGCAGAAGTTATTTACAATCGCGCTGATAGTGATAAAGAATTTATGGGTTTGACGGTTTTTGAGGGGGATTTGCCAGTGCTTGAAGAAGTGAGAATTGCTAAAAATTATTTATCCGCGCGAGAGTTGGAAAAATTAAACAGACTTGTCTCGGCATATTTTGAGTTGGCAGAATTGCGCGCTATGGATCGCAAAGTAATGCATATGGCAGATCACATTGTATCTTTGGATAAATTACTTGCTGATTATGGCGAAGGCGTTCTGACTGATGCTGGGAAAGTAACACATAAAAAAGCCATAGAAAAAGCAGAAAATGAGTATAAAAAATTTCAAGCCAAGACACTTTCTCCTGTTGAAAAAGCATATTTGGAAAACATTAAACTGCTGGAGAAAAAAGTAGAGAAAAAATTAAAATCATAATTTAAACTAAAAATCATGTAGCGGGGATGTAGTAAAAGTTTATAAATTAGATAAAATATATGCCAATATCATGGAATGAAATCAAAACGCGGGCGATTGAGTTTTCCAAGGAGTGGGAAAATGAAAGCTCGGAAGACGCCGAAGCCAAATCTTTTTGGGATGGATTTTTCAATGTATTTGGAATAACAAGAAAGCGGGTTGCTAGTTTTGAATTTCAAGTTAAAAAACATGGAGGCAATCAAGGTTTTATTGATTTATTTTGGCCAGGAGTGTTGCTGGTAGAGCATAAGTCTCGAGGGCGAGATTTGGAGAAGGCTCACACGCAAGCTATGGATTATTTTCCTGGAATCTCAGAAAAAGATTTACCTAAATATATATTAGTTTCTGACTTCGAACATTTCAAACTATATGATTTAGAAGAAAGAACTGAACAAGAATTTTCTTTGAAAGATTTGCATAAAAAAGCTAATCTCTTCGGCTTTATTGCTGGCTATAAGAAGCAGGAATACAAAGAAGAGGATGAAGTGAATATTAAAGCGGCCGAGCTGATGGGCAAGCTTTATGATTCAATGGCGGAAGCAGGATATTCCGGACATGATTTGAATGTTTTGTTGGTGCGGATATTATTTTGTCTATTTGCGGATGATGCTGGAATTTTCAATCAGGGTCAATTCAAGCGGTATATTGAAAATCGAACCAGTGAAGATGGAAGTGATTTGGGCATGCATCTGGGCATGATTTTTCAAGTTTTCAATCAATCGCCAGAAAATAGACCAAGCACATTGGATGAAGAATTGGCACAATTTGAATATGTAAACGGCGGACTTTTCGCTGATCCGATTTCCATTCCCTCATTCACTTCGCAAATGCGCCAAAGATTGATTGAGGCCTGCGCTTTCGATTGGTCGAAAATTTCCCCGGCTATCTTCGGGTCACTTTTTCAGTCAGTGATGGACAAAGATGCGCGCCGACATTTGGGAGCGCACTATACTTCGGAAAAAAACATCTTGAAACTTATCAAACCCTTGTTTTTGGATGAGTTGGGGGCTGAGCTAGAATCTTGCGGTAGTAATATTAAAAAGCTCAATGAGTTTCATGACAAATTGTCGCGATTGAAATTTTTTGATCCGGCTTGCGGTTGTGGAAACTTTTTGATTATTTCCTTTCGGGAAATCAGGAATTTGGAAATGAAACTTTTGGACAAGCGCTATGGAAAGGGCGTTCTGGGAACTGGGGTGGAATATTTCGTGCGTGTGAAGCCCGAACAATTTTTTGGCATTGAAATTGAAGAATTTCCGGCGCGTATCGCGCAAACCGCAATGTGGCTGATGGATCATCAGATGAATGAAGCGGCTAGTCAAATGTTCGGGCAAAACATCAAAGATTTGCCACTGACCAAAGGCGCGACAATTTTCATCGGCAATGCTTTGCAAAAAGATTGGGAGGAAGTCGTTTCGAAAAATGAACTTTCGTATATTTTTGGAAATCCCCCATTTATTGGTTCTAATATTATGAAAAAAAATCAGCGTGACCAGATTGTAAGAGAATTTGATAATTCAGCAGGTGGTGGAACTCTTGATTATGTAACAGGTTGGTATATTAAAGCAGCAAAATACATTCAAAACACAAAAATTAAAGTGGCTTTTGTTTCGACCAATTCCATTGTGCAAGGCGAACAAACAAATCTTCTTTGGGGTTTATTGCAGAATAAATACAATATCAAAATTCACTTTGCACACAGGACATTCAAATGGAGCAATGAGGCGCGAGGAAAAGCGGCGGTTTTTTGCGTGATTGTCGGATTTGCTAATTTTGATACAGACAAAAAATATTTGTACGAGTATGAAGATATCAAGGGCGAAGCCCACGAAATTAAAGTCAAAAATATTAATGCTTATTTAATTGATGCGAGAGATGTTTTGATTGAAAAAAAGAAAAAACCAATTTGTAATGTGCCTGATATTATAAAAGGGAATTACTATGCTAAAAGTGAAGGTTTGATAATTGAGAAGGAAGATTTAGATTTTCTAATTACAAATGAACCAAACGCAAAAAAATGGATAAAATTATTAATTGGTGCAGATGAATTTATAAACAACAGAAAGCGATATTGTCTTTGGTTGGTTGATTGCTCGCCTGATGAATTGAGAAAAATGCCTTTAGTAATGGAACGTGTAAATCGTGTAAGAGAAGATAGATTAAAAAGTACAGACAAAGGTATGCAAAACCTTGCACCAACACGTTTTAGAGAAACAAATAATCCTGAGAAATGCCTTGTGATTCCGGTTGTTTCTTCCGAAAGAAGAAACTATATTCCAATGGGTTTTATTGACAAAAACACAATTTCAACAAATGGGAATTTAATAATGCCTAATGCAGAATTATTTCATTTTGGAATATTAATGTCAACTATGCACATGACATGGGTTCGTCATGTTTGCGGAAGATTGAAAAGCGATTTTCGTTATTCAAAAGATATTGTTTACAACAATTTTCCATGGCCGGAAAATCCAAGCACGGAAAAAGTGAAAGCAATTGAAAAATGCGCTCAAGAAGTGTTAGATGTGCGCTTGAAATATCCGACCAGCTCTCTGGCCGATCTCTATGACCCACTCACAATGCCGGCCGATTTGGTCAAAGCACACCAAAATCTCGACCGAGCAGTGGACTCCGCCTATGGCAAAAAATCCTTTAATTCTTCAGCTGAGAGGATGGAATTTTTGTTTGGGTTGTATGAAAAGTATGTAAATGTATTGAATTTAAAATAGCTATGAAGGAAATAATTATTACAGCCCTAATAACATCTTTAATTTCTGCTTATATAACTATAAAAGTGCAACAAGTTTTTAGCAAAAGAAGAGAGCAAGAAAACTTATTTTTTGATGTATATATGAAGCTCATGGAATTATCCAGTTGGTATTTTTGGCTTGCATCAGCACAAGCCAGAAAGAAAGAAGAACCGAAAGATATAACGCAAAAAGTATTTCAATTAAAATGGCAGATTGCAGAGATAGCACGTAAATTGGAAATGAAAAATGAGTTATCCCAGATGTTAGAGATTTTATTTTTAGAAAAATTTGATCATCACCAGAGATATAAAAAATTAGAAGAATTTATTGATAAGATAGGTTGGAAGGTAAATCCAAAATATAAAAAAGTGATGGAAAAAATTTCGAAAGAGAATATAAGAAGTTATGGGGAAGAATTTGAAAAAATAAAAATATGATTTTAGGATCATATGACTCCAAAGGTCGAACCTTTGGAAATAAAGAGGAAAAAACGATAGTAAAATTGAAATAAAATGCTATCTTAAGCGCAAAAAAACCTGTCGGTTTCGCATCGTTGAGAGGCGTGACAGGTATTGATACTATTATTTTAGCAGTCGCTTGCTCGCTTGTCAAGTGGTCGCAGTAACTCATCCAAAATCTAATGATTGCCCTAGTCGATTTATCATTTAAAATCTAATCTTGGAGATAGCTAAACAATTAAGGCTATCTCCATG